>JBDHZW010000101.1:0-15665 GCA_039812105.1 Nakamurella sp. | reverse complement strand
GGTGCTCACCCCGCAGCTGACCGGCATGCACGGGCACCACGACGTGAACTCCACCCTGCCCTACGCCTCCTCGCTGTGCGGGGCCTGCTTCGACGCCTGCCCGGTCAAGATCCCCATTCCGGATCTGCTGGTCGAGTTGCGGGGCCGGGCCGTGGACGCCGACCGGGGCCGCACCATCCCGGGCGGGTGGGACGCGGCGATGAAGGCCGCGGCCTGGGTGATGAGCGACCGCAAACGGTTCGTCACCGTCGAGAAGGCGCTGGTCGCCGGGCGGCTGGTGGCCGGCCGGGACCACAAGATCAAGCACCTGCCGTTCCCCGGATCGGCCTGGACACACAGCAAGGACATGCCCGCCCCGCCGAAGCAGACGTTCCGGCAATGGTGGAAGGAAACCCATGAGTGAGGCTTGCCGAGCGAATCATCGACACAGCGGCGTCGTCCCCCCAGGGGCGCGGAGCCTGCGAGCGATCCGAAGGGGCCGACGCCATGAGTGAGGCTTGCCGAGCGAATCATCGACACAGCGGCGTCGTCCCCCCAGGGGCGCGGAGCCTGCGAGCGATCCGAAGGGGCCGACGCCATGAGTGAGGCTTGCCGAGCGAATCATCGACACAGCGGCGTCGTCCCCCCAGGGGCGCGGAGCCTGCGAGCGATCCGAAGGGGCCGACGCCATGGGCAGTCGTGAGGCCGTCCTGGGCCGCATCCGGTCGGCGCTGGCCGCCGACACCGCACCGCCCCCGCCGGTACCGCGGGACTACATCCGGGTCGGCGCGAACCCGCCCGGCAGCGAGCCGGTCATCGAGTTGATGGTCGACCGGCTCGTCGACTACCGGGCGCAGGTCCGCGAGGTCTCCCCGGCCGAACTCGCCGACGCGATCGACACGGCGCTGACCGATCAGCGGTCGGTCGTCATCGCCGAGGACCTGGACGGCGGCCTCGCCGCGGCGACCCGCCGCTCCGGCCGGGCGGTGACCGTGGACGGCGCACCGGCCGTGCTGTCCCCGGCCCAGCTGGACGGGATCGACGCGGTCGTCACCACCGCCAGGGTCGCGATCGCGCTGTCCGGGACGATCATCCTGGACGGCGGCCCCGGGCAGGGCCGGCGGGCGATCACCCTGGTGCCGGACTTCCACCTCGTGGTGCTGCACGCGGAGCAGGTGGTGCAGACCGTGCCCGAGGCCATCGCCCGGCTCGACCCGATCCGCCCGCTGACCATGATCGCCGGGCCGTCCGCGACCAGCGACATCGAACTGGAACGGGTCGAAGGGGTGCACGGCCCCCGAACGCTGTACGTACTCATCGTGCGCAGGGCGACGGCGACACCGTGACGGGGCCCTGCGCGGAACGTCCGGGCACGAGCCGGAGGGAGCAGATCGGGCCCGGCAGATCCGGGATCTCGCGCCCTTGACGTCGCGGCCGGGCATCCGGGGTCGGGACATCTGACGCGGACCGTCACACGCATCCGCTCGGTCGTTCCGTGGGCCCTACCGGTCGAACCGGCTCGGGGAGCTGACGTCCGGGCGATCGACGACACCATCCGGCTGAAGTGGCAACAGGAGGATCGTGATGACGGAGCCGAAAGCGAGGACACCTTCGCTGACTCCCCGGCAGGAACAGATTTTGACCGGCATTGGCGAAGGCATGACCAACCGAGAGATCGGCGAGCGGTTGGGAGTGGCGGAGAAGACGATCAAGAACTCCGTCACGGTGATCTTTGCTACCCTCGGCGTGACGCGCCGCGCCCAGGCCGCCCTCCACGCTGCCAACGCGAGAAATGGCCGGCTCGGACCGGTCCGGCGTCAGCCAACGCCGGCACCTGCCACCCGTCAAGGACGGTCGATGAACTCCGTCAGGACTGCGCCCTGATGGAAGCAGCACCCCTGCCTCAGGTACCAGTCTCCGAAGAATGGAACTGGCAGTTGGAAGCCACATGTCGGGGCATGGATGTGGAGATATTCTTCCATCCCTCGAACGAACGAAGACGCCACAAGCAGCGACGAATCGACCAGGCCAAGGCAATCTGCGACGGCTGCCCAGTTCTCCAGGAATGCCGTCGGCATGCCCTGCGAACTCGTGAGCCGTACGGAATATGGGGCGGACTGTCGGAGGACGAACGCGCTGACATCCTCGGGGTGGGGAATCTGCGGTACCCGGCGCGACGAGGTCGAG
Organism: Nakamurella sp.; assembly: GCA_039812105.1. GTDB lineage: Bacteria > Actinomycetota > Actinomycetes > Mycobacteriales > Nakamurellaceae > Nakamurella. Next base: position 13,499 of record JBDHZW010000101.1, on the reverse strand, counting down.
CGCACTCCGATCTGGTCGCCGCGCCGGCCCAACTCGCTTCACCGACCGCGTGCCGGCCCGAATCGGCTAGTACCGCTTGAGCCGGGTGCCCGCGTCCAGCATCGACGTGCAGGGAGAGTGGGGAGCGAGAGAAGGAAGCGCACCGGCGCAGGAGAGCCTCAAGCGGATGACTATGCGGAATGTTGTATAGTCGGCGCTTCCAAAGGAGGCGAACATGACATACCGGGTCGCGGTGGCCGGGGCCAGTGGGTACGCGGGCGGCGAGGCCCTGCGCCTGCTGCTGGCGCACCCACAGGTCAGTGTCGGTGCGGTGACCGCGCACAACAACGCCGGCGACACCCTGGGCGTGCATCAGCCACACCTCCTGCCGCTGGCCGACCGGGTGATGCAACCGACGACCGTCGACTCTCTGGCCGGCCATGACGCGGTGATCCTCGCCCTGCCGCACGGGCAGTCCCACGAGATCGCCGCCCAGCTGGGCGACGACACCGTCGTCATCGACTGCGGCGCCGACCATCGCCTGGAGGACCCGCAGGCCTGGCAGCGGTTCTACGGCGGCGAGCACCCCGGCACCTGGCCGTACGGCATCCCCGAGCTCCCCGGCGCCCGTGACCGGCTCCGGGGGGCCCGGCGGATCGCCGTGCCCGGTTGCTACCCCACCGGCGCCTCTCTCGCCCTTGCGCCGGCACTGACGGCCGGCCTGGTCGAGCCGGACGTCGTGGTGGTCGCCGCCTCCGGCACATCGGGTGCCGGCAAGGCGCCCAAGGCGAACCTGCTCGGTTCCGAGGTGATGGGCGCGGTCTCCGCCTACGGCGTCGGTGGGGTGCACCGGCACACCCCGGAGATGGTGCAGAACCTCAGCCGGGCGGCCGGCCGGCCGGTCACCGTCTCGTTCACCCCGTTGCTGGTCCCGATGCCCCGCGGCATCCTGTCCACCGTCAGCGCGCCGGTCGCGAGCCCCGACATCACCGTCGCGGACGTCCGCGACGCGTACGAGAAGGTCTACGGCGACGAGCCCTTCGTCCGTCTGTTGCCCGAGGGCCAGTGGCCGTCGACGGCCTCGACGCTCGGCGCCAACACCGTGCTGCTCCAGGTCGCGGTGGACGCGAGCGCCCGGCGGGTGGTCGTCATCGCCGCGCTGGACAATCTGACCAAGGGGACCGCCGGCGCCGCCGTGCAGTGTCTCAATCTCGCGCTCGGCCTGCCGGAGACGGCCGGCCTGCCCTCCGTGGGAGTGGCGCCGTGAGCGTGACGACGCCGAAGGGGTTCCGCGCGGCCGGGATCACCGCCGGGCTGAAACAGTCCGGCAAGCCGGACGTCGCGCTGGTCGTCAACGACGGCCCCCGCTTCGACGCGGCCGCCGTGTTCACCTCGAATCGGGTGACGGCCGCGCCGGTCCGCTGGTGCCGGAGCCTGTTCAATGCCGACCAAGGCCCCGGTACCAAGCTCAACGCGGTGATCCTGAACTCCGGCGGCGCCAACGCCTGCACCGGGCCCGAGGGCTACCGGGACACCGTCACCACCGCCGAGCACGTCGGCTCGGTGCTGAGTCTGCCGGCCGAGCGGGTGGCCGTCGCCTCCACCGGGCTGATCGGCGTGCGGCTACCGATGGACCGGCTGCTGGCCGGCGTCGGCGAGGCCCATCACGCGCTGTCCGGCGAGGGCGGCCAGGATGCCGCGGTCGCCATCATGACCACCGACACGGTGCCGAAGACGGTGGCCGTCCAGGGACCGGGCTTCACCGTCGGCGGCATGGCCAAGGGTGCCGGCATGCTCGCCCCCGGCCTGGCCACCATGCTGGTCGTGGTCACCACCGACGCGGTCGCCGACGGCGCCACGCTCGACCAGGCCCTGCGCGCGGCCACCCGGGTGAGCTTCGACCGGCTCGACTCGGACGGCGCCATGTCCACCAATGACACCGTGCTGCTGCTGGCCTCCGGCGCGTCCGGCACCACGCCCGGCCGGGAGCAGCTGACCGCCGCGGTCACCCGCGCCTGCACCGACCTGGCCGAGCAGCTGCTCGCGGACGCCGAGGGTGCCACCAAGGAGATCCGGATCGAGGTGCGCGGCGCGGCCACCGAGGACGGCGCCGTCGAGATCGGTCGCGCGGTCGCCCGGAACAACCTGGTCAAGACCGCGTTCTTCGGGCAGGACCCCAACTGGGGCCGCATCCTGGCCGCTGTCGGCACCGTCGGCCCGCACGTCGAGTTCGACGCCGACGCCATCGACGTCACCCTCAACGGAGTGCAGATCTGCCGGGCCGGCGGCGTCGGCGACGACCGCGGCCTGGTCGACCTCACCGGGCGTCAGGCGCACGTGGTCATCGATCTGCACGCGGGCACCGAGACCGCGACCATCCTGACCAACGACCTGTCCCACGCCTACGTGCACGAGAACTCGGCCTACTCCACATGAACGGGGCTTGCCGAGTGAATGTCGACAGTCCCGGCGGAGCCGGGTCGAGCCCCTGCGGCGAGCAGCGATGACTGGAACAGTCCCGGCGGAACCGGGTCAGGCCCCTGGGGCGGGCAGTGCCACGGAAATCGAACCACGAGAGCTGAGCCAGCTGGCGCACGCGCAGCAGCGGGCCGAGGTGCTGGCCGACGCGCTGCCGTGGCTGCAACGCTTCGCCGGCCAGATCGTGGTCGTCAAGTACGGCGGCAACGCGATGACCGACGAGGAGCTCAAGCGGGCGTTCGCCGCCGACATGGTGTTCCTGCGGACCGTCGGGCTGCGTCCGGTGGTCGTCCACGGCGGTGGCCCGCAGATCAGTGCCATGCTCAAACGCCTTGGCCTGCAAGGGGAGTTCAAGGGCGGCTTCCGGGTCACCACCCCCGAGACGATGGACGTCGTGCGGATGGTGCTGGTCGGCCAGGTCGGTCGGGAGTTGGTCAACCTGATCAACGGCCACGGTCCACTGGCCGTCGGGATGTCCGGCGAGGACGCCGGCCTGTTCACCGCGGCGCGCCGGCACGTCATGGTCGACGGCGTGCCCACCGACGTCGGTCTGGTCGGTGACGTCGTCGAGGTCAACCCGGCCGCCGTGCTGGATCTGGTGGACGCCGGCCGCATCCCGGTGGTGTCCACCGTCGCCCCGGACGCAGAGGGCGTGGTGCACAACGTGAACGCCGACACCGCCGCCGCCGCCCTGGCGGTCGCGCTGCGCGCGGCGAAACTCGTGATGCTGACCGATGTCGAGGGCGTCTACGCGAACTGGCCCGATCGCGACTCGCTGCTGTCCAAGATCGGCGCCGACGCGCTGGAGGAGCTGCTGCCCACACTCGAATCCGGCATGGTCCCCAAGATGGAGGGCTGCCTGCGCGCCGTCCGCGGGGGAGTGGCCGCTGCGCACGTCATCGACGGGCGGGTGCCGCACTCCGTCCTGTTGGAGATCGTCACCACCGAGGGCGTCGGCACGATGGTCCTCCCCCACCTGGAGCACCCGGAGTGAACCCGCTGTGAGCAACGAACAGGCCGCCGCCCGGTGGCAGCACGCGCTGATGAACAACTTCGGCACCCCGCCGATCGAGCTGGTCAGCGGGCACGGCGCCGTCGTCGTCGACGCCGACGGAAACGAATACCTGGACCTGCTCGGCGGCATCGCGGTGAACGCGCTCGGCCACGCCCACCCGGCGATCGTGCAGGCGGTCAGCGAGCAGATCGCCACATTGGGTCACGTCAGCAACTTCTTCACCCACCCCGCTGTGTTGGACTTGGCCGAGAAGCTGCAGGACATCAGCGGTGCCGGCGAGCACGGCCGGGTGATCTTCGCCAACTCCGGGGCGGAGGCCAACGAGGCCGCCTTCAAGATGGCCCGGCTCACCGGCCGCCCGACGATCGTCGCCGCCGATGGTGCGTTCCACGGCCGCACCATGGGCGCGCTGTCCATCACCGGACAGCCGGCCAAACGGGCCCCGTTCGAACCGATGCCGCCGGGCGCCGAGTTCGTGCCGTACGGCGACATCGATGCCCTGGACGCGGCGGTCGACGACGACACGGCCGCGGTGTTCCTTGAGCCCATCCTCGGCGAGGCCGGCGTGCTGCCGGCCCCCGACGGCTACCTGGTCGCCGCCCGGAAGATCACCGCCGACCGCGGGGCGCTGCTGGTCATCGACGAGGTGCAGACCGGCATCGGCCGCACCGGAACGTGGCTGGCCCACCAGCGTTTCGGCATCACTCCGGACATCGTCACGCTGGCAAAGGGTCTCGGCGGCGGCCTGCCGATCGGCGCCGCCATCGGCTACGGCGACGCCGCGAACCTGCTGCAGCCCGGCCAGCACGGCAGCACCTTCGCCGGCAATCCGGTGTGTGCCGCGGCGGCGCTCGCCGTGTTGCGGACGATTGAGAGTGACGGTTTGCTGGATCACGTCGCCACGCTGGGCAAACACATCGCCACCGCCATCGAGGATCTCGGACATCCGAAGGTGAAAGGCGTCCGGGGGCAGGGGTTGTTGCTGGGCATCGTGCTGACCGACGCGATCTCGACCACCGCCGCGAACGTCGCCAGGGGGAAGGGGTTCATCGTCAACGCACCCGCGCCCGACGTCATCCGGCTCGCCCCACCGCTCGTCCTGACCACCGAGCAGGCCGACACCTTCGTCGCCGCGCTCCCCGACATTCTCGAGACCGCCAGCACGGAGGACAACCAGTGACCAGCGTCAGGCACTTCCTGCGGGACGATGACATCACCCCCGCCGAACTCACCCAGATCCTGGATACCGCCGACACGTTCAAGAAGGACCGCACCGGCTACACCCCGCTGGCCGGCAAGGCCGTCGCCGTCGTCTTCGAGAAGAACTCCACCCGGACCCGGCTGTCGTTCGAGGTCGGCATCGCCCAGCTTGGCGCCCAGCCGGTGATCGTCGACGGCCGCACCAGCCAGCTCGGCCGGGAGGAGACCATCGAGGACACCTCGCGGGTGCTGTCCCGGTTCGTCGATGCCGTCGCCATCCGCACCTTCGCCCAGGGCCGGATCAACGCCCTGGCCGGGGTGTCCGGCGTGCCGGTGATCAACGCGCTGACCGACGAGTTCCACCCCTGCCAGGTGCTCGCCGACCTGCAGACCATACGGGAACGGAAGGGCGGGCTGGCGGGTCTCACGATGACCTACCTCGGTGACGGGGCCAACAACATGGCGCATTCGCTCATGCTCGGCGGCGCCAATGCCGGGATGACCGTCCGGATCAGTGCCCCGGCGGGTTTCGACCCGCACCAGGAGGTCGTGCTGGACGCCAAGCAGCGGGCGGCCGAAACCGGGGGCGGCATCGAACTCGTCGAGGACCCGCACGCCGCCGTCGACGGCGCGGACGTGCTCGTCACCGACACCTGGGTATCCATGGGCCAGGAGAACGACGGCCTGGACCGGGTCGGCCCCTTCCGCCCCTACCAGATCAACGCCGACCTGTTGCAGAGGGCGAACCGGGACGCGATCGTGTTGCACTGCCTGCCCGCGCACCGGGGCTTCGAGATCACCGACGAGGTCATCGACGGGCCGGCGTCCGCGGTCTGGGACGAGGCGGAGAACCGGCTGCACGCGCAGAAGGCGCTGCTGGCGTTCCTGCTGGACCCCCGATGACCGCTCGGGCGGCGCGACGGTGAATCCCCTGGTGACGAAGGCCGCCCGGCACGGCCGGATTACCGAGCTGATCCGCGACCATCCGGTGCGGTCGCAGACGGAGCTGATGACGCTGCTGTCCGAGTCGGGTCTGACCGTCACCCAGGCCACCCTGTCCCGGGACCTGGAGGAGCTGGGGGCGCTCAAGCTGCGCGGGGTGGACGGCGGCCCGCCGGTCTACCGGATCCCCGAGGACGGCACCCCGCGGCCGATGGAGGGCGGCACCGACCGGCTGTCCCGGCTGCTGGGTGAGCTGCTGCTGTCCTACGACGGCTCGGCCAACCTGGCCGTGCTGCGCACCCCGCCCGGTGCCGCGCAGTTCCTCGCCTCGGCGATCGACCGGGCCAGCCTGGCCGACATCGTCGGCACCATCGCCGGCGACGACACCATCCTGGTCGTCGCCCGGGACGGCCTGACCGGCGCCGACGTCGGCCGCATGCTGGCCGGGTACGCGGCCGGCGCCAACTGACCCGACACCCCCACAGATAGGCTCCCCCCTCGTGTCGAAAGTTCTCGAATCCCTGCCCCGCGGCCAGAAGGTCGGCATCGCGTTCTCCGGCGGTCTGGACACCTCGGTGGCCGTGGCCTGGATGCGCGAGAACGGCGCCGTGCCCTGCGCCTACACCGCCGACCTGGGCCAGTACGACGAACCGGACCTGTCCGGCGTCCCGGGCCGGGCGACCGAGTACGGCGCCGAGATCGCCCGCATCGTCGACTGCCGGGCCGGCCTGGTCGAGGAGGGCTTCGTCGCGCTGGCCTGCGGCGCGTTCCACATCCGGTCGGCCGGCTTGACCTACTTCAACACCACCCCGCTCGGCCGGGCGGTCACCGGCACCCTGCTGGTCCGGGCGATGGCCGACGACCAGGTCGACATCTGGGGCGACGGATCGACCTACAAGGGCAACGACATCGAGCGGTTCTACCGGTACGGCCTGCTGGCCAACCCGCGGCTGCGGATCTACAAGCCCTGGCTGGACACCAAGTTCGTCACCGAACTGGGTGGCCGCACCGAGATGAGCGAGTGGCTGCTGGCCCGCGACCTGCCGTACCGGGCCTCGGTGGAGAAGGCCTATTCGACCGATGCCAACATCTGGGGCGCCACCCACGAGGCCAAGCGGCTCGAGCACCTGGACGCCTCCGTCGAGATCGTCCAGCCCATCATGGGTGTCGCCCACTGGGACGAGTCGGTGACGATCGCGCCCGAGGACGTCACGCTCACCTTCGAGCGCGGCCGGCCGGTGGCGATCAACGGTGCCGAACTCGACCCGGTGGCGCTGGTGCTGGAGGCCAACGCCATCGGCGGCCGGCACGGCCTGGGCATGAGCGACCAAATCGAGAATCGGATCATCGAGGCCAAGTCGCGGGGCATCTACGAGGCGCCCGGCATGGCGCTGCTGTGGATCGCCTACGAGCGACTGGTCAACGCCATCCACAACGAGGACACCGTCGCGACCTACCACGACCAGGGCCGGCGGCTGGGCCGGCTGCTGTACGAGGGCCGTTGGCTGGACCCGCAGGGCCTGATGCTGCGCGAGTCGCTGCAGCGCTGGGTCGGCTCGGCGATCACCGGGACGGTCACCTTGCGGCTGCGCCGCGGCAACGACTACACGATCCTGGACACCACCGGGCCGGAGCTGTCCTACCACCCGGACAAGCTGTCGATGGAGCGAGTGGCCGAGGCCGCGTTCGGGCCGGGCGACCGGATCGGCCAGCTGACCATGCGCAACCTGGACATCGCCGACACCCGCTCCAAGCTCGAGCTGTACGCCGGGCTGGGTCAGCTCGACCCGGAGCAGACCCTGGTCGGCACCCTGCGCCCCGGCCAGGCCGAGGCCATCGCCAGCCTGCCGGCCCGGCCGGACGAGCACCCGGAGCAGTCGCACGCCATCGAGCAGGCCAGCGACAGCGCGGCCATGGATGCCGGGACCGACTGATGGCCCCCCTCCCCGCCGACTCGCCTCAGATGCAGGTTCGCAGGGCCGCGGAACCTGCCGATGAGGCAAGTCGGTGCGGTCCGTGGACGCGGCCGACGGAGGGCCGGCGATGACGGCGACCGGCGCGTCATCCGGCGGCCTGTGGGGCGGCCGGTTCTCGTCCGGGCCCTCCCCGGAGATGGCCGCGCTGAGCCTGAGCACCCACTTCGACTGGGTGCTCGCCCCGTACGACATCGCCGGCTCCCGGGCGCACGCCCGGGTGCTGCGCCGGGCCGGGCTGCTGTCCGACGACGAGCTGACCGGCATGCTGGCCGCCCTCGACGCACTGGCGGCCGACGTGGCATCGGGTGCCTTCCAGCCGGTTCCGGCCGACGAGGACGTGCACACCGCCCTGGAACGCGGCCTGCTCGACCGGGCCGGGCGGGACCTGGGCGGGAAGCTGCGGGCCGGCCGGTCCCGCAACGACCAGGTCGCCACGCTCTACCGGATGTACCTGCGCGACCATGCCCGGCGGATCGGGGCGCTGGTCACCGATCTGCAGGGTGCTTTGCTCGACCAGGCCGCCGCCCACCCCGGCGCGGCGATGCCGGGCCGGACCCACTTCCAGCACGCCCAGCCGGTCCTGCTGGCCCATCACCTGGCCGCGCACGCCCAGGCCCTGGCCCGGGACGTCGACCGGATCCGGGACTGGGACCGGCGGGCCGCCGTGTCCCCGTACGGCTCCGGCGCCCTGGCCGGCTCATCCCTCGGACTCGATCCGGCGGCCATCGCGGCGGACCTCGGTTTCGACGCCCCGGCGGCCAACTCGATCGACGCCACCGCGTCCCGGGACTTCGCCTCGGAGCTGGCATTCGTCCTGGCGACCATCGCGGTGAACGTGTCCCGGTGGGCCGAGGAGGTCGTCGTCTTCACCACCGCCGAGTTCGGCTACGCCCGGCTGCACGACGCGTTCGCCACCGGGTCGTCGATCATGCCGCAGAAGAAGAACCCGGACATCGCGGAGCTCGCCCGCGGCAAGTCCGGCCGGCTGATCGGCAACCTGACCGGGCTGCTGGCCACGCTCAAGGCGCTGCCGTTGGCCTACAACCGGGACCTGCAGGAGGACAAGGAGCCGCTGATCGACTCGGTCGACCAGTTGGAGCTGCTGCTGCCGGCGGTCGTCGGGATGACCGCGACCCTGACGTTCGACGAGGCCCGGATGGCGGCGATGGCCCCGGCCGGGTTCTCGCTGGCCACCGACGTCGCCGAGTGGCTGGTGCGGCAGGGGGTGCCGTTCCGGGTGGCGCACGAGGCGGCCGGGCAGTGCGTCGCGGTGGCCGAGGCCGCCGGCAAGGACCTGGTCGACCTGACCGACGAGGAACTCGCCGGCGTCAACCCGGCGCTGACCCCGGCGGTCCGCGAGGTGCTCACCGTCGAGGGTTCCCTGGCGTCCCGGGACGCGGTCGGCGGGACGGCCCCGGTGCGGGTGGCCGAGCAGATCGCCGCGCTGCGCGCGACGATCGCCGCCGACCGGTCCTGGCTGGGGGTCTGACCCCCGCTCGGGCTGATCGAGGGAGGCCTTTCGGTCCTTTCCGACGACCGGGAAGCGCCGAAACTCCTCCCTCGATCAGCGTCGTTCGGCACCTTCGGTCATCGCCACACCCTGGTCGGCGTCGATGGGCGGCCGGAAGGAGGGCATTGCGTCGCGGCTGTCACTCCCGAGCAGCGGGTCAATGCCGAGCCCGGGCCGGCGGGGATCAGTCGCCGATGCGTCGAACCAGCTCCGGCAGCCCGGGCCCGGACAGCTCGCCGGCCACGCCGCGCCGGCCGGCCAGCGCCATCAGCAGCGACTCGGCCGGACCGGTCACCGCGGGCCCGTCGCCGGCGGTCCAGTCCAGGTCGGTCGCGGTCAGGGTCAGCCCGCGGATTCGCTTCCGCGCGCCGATCGACGGGGCCGTCCGGGCGAACTCGAGCACGACGACCAGCCGGTCGGCCGGGATCCGCCGCGGCATCCCCAGGGGTCGGCGGATGTCCTGGTGGTGGATGGTGCCGTCGGTCAGCGCGATGCGGCCGCCGAATCCGGCCGTGAGCCCGCGGGGCCGCTGGTGCGCCCGGGCCAGGGCGACGAGCTGCTCCGGGGTGCGGTCGGCGAACGCGGCCAGGGCGAGCGCGTTCGGTCCGCCGGCGGTGAACCGGCCGCGGGCGAAGCAGCCGATCAGCCGCGGCGTGCTCAACTCCTCATAGCTGAACATGTGGGCGACGACGTCGCGGACTCGCCAGCCGGCGCACAGGGTCGGCTGCTCCCACTGCTCCGGGGTGAGGGTCGCGATCAGGTCGGCGATCTCCGCCCGTTCGGCCATCGCCATGGCCATGTGGTCGGCACCGGCGGTCCTGGTCGTCCGGGTCACCGCTGGGCCGCCGCGGTGCCGGCGAAACCGTCGAGCAGCAGCTGCCAGCCACCCCCGCCGTTGATCGCCTCGTTGATGGTCCGACCACCGTCGAGCCGCTCGAAGTGCCGGTGTTCCACCTGGACGAGGCACGACTGCGGGCCGTCGGCGGTGAATCGCGCCTCGATCTCGCTGGCCTTCGCCGGGTCCGGATCGAACTGCCAGGAGCCGTTGATCTGCCAGGTGAACACCACCCGGTGCGGCGGTTCCCAGACCAGCACGCGGCCCCAGTCGCACTCGCTGCCGTCGACGCCGCGTTCGAACCATCGGCCGCCGGCTCGCGGCTCCAGCACCACCTCGGCCACGTCGGCCCGGCCGATGTGGAACCGGTGCGGCCACCAGGCATCGACCGAGCCGGTGAACACCGCAAAGGCCCGTTCGACCGGCACCGCAACGGTGACGGCGCCGGTGATCGGCGGGATCGATTCCGGATTGCTCATGGGGTTCTCCTTCGAGGGTGGGACTTCCGGTTCGGTGCGGGTCGGCACCGGCAGCGGCTCAATCGGCGGACGGATCTTCGGCGACCTTCTGAAACCCGGTGAGCGCGTCGCTCCACACGCCCTCCAACCAGGTCCGCAGGGCGGTCAGGCCGTCGGGGTTGAGCTGGTAGATGCGGCGGGTGCCTTCGGCGCGGCTGACCACCAGGCCGCCGTCGCGCAACACCCGCAGATGCTGGGACACGGCGGGCCGGCTGATCGGCAACTCGTCGGCGAGCTGCTGGACCGAGCACGGCCGCCGGGCGAGCAACTCGAAGATGGCCCGACGGCTCGGGTCGCCGAGCAGCCCCAGCCCCGCGTCTTCGTTAGTGGCCACGAACGGTAAGTGTAGACGCACGGATGACCTGCCCGCCAGCGGTCGGATCCGGGGGACCGCAAAGTCGACCCCGTCGACCCCGGCCGCCCCGGTTCCGGGGCGGGGGACTGGCACGATGGCCGCGTGCAGCGACTGGGGCGACGGTTGACGCGGGCGTTCTTCGCCCGGGACGTGCTGACGGTCGCGCCGGATCTGCTCGGCCGGGTGGTCGTCGGCCACACCGGCGCGGGCCCGGTGGCGGTCCGGTTGACCGAGGTCGAGGCCTACGCCGGGCCGCTCGACCCGGCCTCGCACGCGTACCGGCGGACCGCCCGCTCGGAGATCATGTACGGCCGGGCCGGTCACCTGTACGTCTACTTCGTGTACGGGATGCACTGGTGCGCGAACGTCGTCACCGGCGACGACGGCACCGCCTCGGCCGTGTTGCTCCGGGCCGGTGAGGTGGTCGACGGCCTGCCGCTGGCCCGGGACCGGCGTCCGGCCGCTCGCCGCGACGTCGACCTGGCCCGCGGCCCGGCCGGCCTGGCCGCGGTGCTCGGCCTGACCGGCGCCGACACCGGCACCAACCTGTGCGATCCCCGCGCTGTCCTGGCGCTTTGGGCCGGCAGCCGGCGCCCGGAGGCCGTCGCCCAGGGGCCCCGAGTGGGCGTCTCGGTCGCCGCCGACGAGCCGTGGCGTTTCATCGAGGTGGGGAATCCCACGGTCAGCCCCTACCGGCGGGGCACCCGGGCAACCCGTCGGACCACTGGCCGGGCGGCAACTGCCAGGATGGACCGGTGAGCGACGCCCTTTCCCTGACCGAGCCGACCCCGGACGCCGGCCCCCCGCCGTCGGTGCTGGACGAGTTGCGGTGGCGGGGTCTGGTCGCGCTGACCACCGACGAGGACGCCCTGGCCCGGGCGCTGGCCGCCGGGCCGATCACCGCCTACTGCGGGTTCGACCCGACCGCGCCCAGCCTGCACTTCGGCAACCTGGTGCAACTGATCGTGCTGCGACATCTGCAGCGGGCCGGTCACCGGGTGATCTGCCTGGTCGGCGGGTCGACCGGGCTGATCGGCGACCCCCGGCCGACGGCCGAGCGGGTGCTCAAGACCAAGGAGCAGACGGCCGACTGGGTTGCCCGCATCCAGGCCCAGGTGCGGCCGTTCCTGTCCTTCGACGGCGACAACCCGGCGATCATGGTCAACAACCTGGACTGGACCGCGCCGATGAGCGCCCTGGACTTCCTGCGCGACGTGGGCAAGCACTTCCGGGTCAACGTCATGCTCCGCAAGGACGCGGTGGCCGCCCGGCTGGCCAGCGACGAGGGCATCAGCTACACCGAGTTCAGCTACCAGCTGTTGCAGGGCATGGACTACCTGCACCTGTTCCGCGAGTACGGCTGCACGCTGCAGACCGGCGGCCAGGACCAATGGGGAAACCTGACCGCCGGCACCGATCTCATCCGCCGGGCCACCGGGGAATCGGTGCACCTGCTGGCCACCCCGCTGATCACCGACAGCCACGGCAACAAGTTCGGCAAGTCCGAGGGCAACGCGGTGTGGTTGTCGGCCGAGATGACCAGCCCGTACACCTTCTACCAGTACTGGCTGGGGGTGGAGGACGCCTCGGTCGGGCACCTGCTCCGGGTGTTCACCGACCGCACCCCTGACGAGATCGAGGCGCTCGAACAGGAGACCGCCCAGCGGCCACAGGCCCGCGCGGCGCAGCGCGCACTGGCCGGTGACGTCACCACGCTGGTGCACGGCGCCGCCGCCACCGAGGCGGCGATCGCGGCCAGCGCCGCCCTGTTCGGCCGGGCAGACCTGGCCGCCGTGGACGAGCCGACGCTTCGGGCCGCGTTGACCGAGGCCGGGCTACACACCGTGGTGGACGGAATCCTGCCCGTGACCGCACTGTTCGTGACCGCGGGCCTGGTGAAGTCGTTGTCCGAGGCCCGTCGGGTGGTCGCCGAGGGCGGCGCCTCCATCAACAACGAGCGGATCGGCGACGCGGATCACCTCCCGGCGGTGACCGACCTGCTGCACGGGCGCTACCTGGTCCTGCGCCGGGGCAAGCGGGCCGTCGCCGGTGTCGAGCTGACCGACCCCGCCCTGCGCGGCCCGAAAACGGCGGCTGAACAAGCGATTTGACTTCACGACGGCGGGCCCGTAACTTGGTCGTCGCTCGCGGGGCACCGCACAGCGGCCGGATCCGATCCGGTGCGGCTGGACGGCCCGGAGCACGCCCCGAGGAGGGGCGACCGGCAGCCGAGCGACGATTTGACGCGAAGCGCGGACGCCGGTAAGTTGGACTGCGCTCTTGGGGAACCGCACAGCGGCCGGACACGATCCGACCAGGCTGGACGGCCCGGGGCCACAACATCCCGACGACGAACTCGTTGACCGCTGCGCGGTCAGGGAGCTGGCGGAGCACGCTCCGCCGGTGGTCGAGATGGCCGGCGAGACCGGGCGATTTGAAATCGGCCGGACGCGCGGGTAATATAGTTCGGGCTTTGCCCCGGAGGTGTTCGAAAGGACACCGAGGGTGTGCGTCCGTTCTTTGAGAACTCAACAGCGTACCGATAGTCAGTGCCAATTTTGTTTTTGGCATTTTTGCCGGGTTTGGCGTCACCCCCGTGGCGTTGGGTCTGGTTTGGATTTTGATCGGGTCAGTTTGGCTCGTTTGGAGTTCAGGTTTTCTTCTTTGTTTGTTTCCGGTGCCCCTGGTTGG
>JBDHZW010000100.1:0-16036 GCA_039812105.1 Nakamurella sp. | reverse complement strand
GACCCCGATGGCGCCGCCGGAGCCGCCCTCGGCGTCCGCGGTCGCGGTGGCGGCGCCCAGGGCGGTGACGCTGGTGGCGCCGGTGACCGTGACGGTGGAGTTCGCCCCGATCAGCGCCTCCAGGCTGCCGTCGATCACCGCGGTGGCGCCGGCGCCGGCGCCGGCCAGCAGACCGGCGCTGCCGACCTTGGTGACCGCGTTCACGGTGCGGACGGCGATCCCGGTGGGCGGGGTGCCGTCGCCGGTGGCGCCGACCACCTGGACCGTCAGGGCGCCGGCCGTCAGCACGGTGCCCGCGCCCACATAGGCGCGGCTGGTGCCGGAGACCAGGGCCAGCGCGGTGATCCCGGCGATGCCGATGCTGCCGAGGGCGCCGCCGTTGCCGCCGGCGGTGGCGGTCTGGGTGACGCCGGAGGTGATGCTCACGGCCCCGGCGACCACGACCGGCTTGGTCGGGGCCGGTGGCACGACACCGTAGGTGGTGCCGAGGTAGGCGTTCGAGGAGCCGCTGGAGACCGCCGACACGTCGGCGCCGGCGGCGCCCGCGCCGAGCCCGATGCCGAGGGTGAAGACGCTGGTGGTGACGGCGGTGCGGGCGTTGGAGGTGATGCTCAGGCTGCCGGCGCTGATCCCGCCGACGGTGTCGACGCTGGCCGTGGTACTGGCCGAGTGGGTGGCCGAGGTGGTCTGCACGGTGACGGTGAGGCCGGCGCTACCGGCGCCGCCCTGGTTGACCGCGTGGGTGGAGCTGGTACCGGTGGCGGTCACCACGACGGCACCGCCGACGGTCGCGGTGACCCCGTCGGCGATGGCGGCCGCCACCGCGCCGCTGTCGGTGGCGGTCGCGTCGGACCCGAGACCGGCGGCCACGAAGGCCACCCCACCGATCGTCACGTCGGCCGACGTCGAATCCGTTTGCCCAGGCGCGCCGGTGCGGGTGGCGGTGACCGTCAGGGATCCGGCGGTGATGGTGGTGTCCTGCACGGTGGCGAAGGTCGGCGTGCTGATGCTCGCGCCGGACAGCAGGACGGCGATCGCCAGTGCGCCGCCGGCGCCGCCCTCGGTGTCGGCGCTGGTGCGGGCGGTGGTGGTCGCGGCGATCGTGATCGCCCCACCGGCCGTGAGCGTGGACGACTGGTAGACGTCGACCGTGTTGGTGCCGCCGATGGTGGAGGTGGTCGACGCTCCCGACCCGGCGCCGCCGACGCCGAGTGCGATGGAGAGCACCACGTTGGTGGTGTCGGCGGTCGCGAGCCGGGTGGAGGTGATCGCGACCGGGCCGGCCGGTGCGGCCAGGGTGGCGGACTGCACCTGGGTGTCCACCTGGGTGCCCAGGTTCGCCGCGACGATGGACGCGCCGATGGCGACGGCCACCTCGCCGCCCGCCCCGGAGATCGCCACCCCGGTGGTGGTGGCCGGCAGGATCGACGAGCCGGCGACCACAATGCTTGGCGCGCTTGCGGTCCCGGTGCCGTTGGCGGTGATGCTGCTGCGGTTGTTGACGTAGGTCCGCACGGTGTCGGCCGCGGTGTTGGTGGCGCTGGTCCCGGAACCGGAGATGCCGGCGCCGACCCCGTCCTCCGGGTCGACGATGGCCAGCGAGACGGCGACCGCGACGGCGGTGGCGACCAGCCGGTCCGTGCCGGGCCGGTACCGGTCGCTGGTGGTGGTCACCACGGCCCGGTGGTGGGCGACCAGCGTGGAGCCGGACACCGTGGTGGCGACCAGGGTGGTCAGCGTGTTCGCGGCCAGCCCGACGCCGACGGTGAGGGTCACGGCGATGCCGGAGGCGGCGCCCGAGATGCCCAGCGTGCCGGCCCCGGCGATGGCCGACAGGGTGGACAGCGCGGTGGTGGTGACCGAGAGGTCGCCGGTCCCGGCGGTGACGGTCGCCGCGTTGACCGTCGAGGAGACGGTACCGCCCAGGGTGTTGGTGACCGCGGCGCCGGCGGCGCCCAGGGTCACCGAGGTGCTCTGGGAGGCCTGGATGCCGATGGACACCGCCACCGCGGTCGCCGCCAGCCCGGCCTCGCCGCGGGCGCTCACCGACACCGATCCGCCCACCACGGTGGCGGTGTCGACGGTGGCGGTGGTGGAGCCGGTCACCGAGTTGGTGGCCTGGGCGGCACCGATGGCGACCGCCCCGCCGGCCTCGCCGACGCCGATCGCGATGCTGCCGGCGCCGATCCCGGCGGACAGCGACTGGTTGGCGAGCGCCCCGATGGTCACCGCACCCGCCGGGGTGCCGCACGCGGTGCCGGACCGGGTCCCGGCGCACAGGTCGGAGCCGGTGTCCACCGAGACCGTGGTGTTCTCGGTATCGGTGTTGCTGCCCAGCGCCACCGCCAGGCTCACCGCCACATCGACCCCGAGCCCGCTCACGGTGACGCTGCCGCTGACCGATGCGGAGATGGCGGTCATCGTCGGCGTCGTGGCGCCGTCGGCCGCGCCGGAGGCGGCGGTGACCGCCAGCGGGCCGCTGGTCGCGGTGATCCGGCTGGAGCTGACCTGCGCCATCGTGGTGCCGGCGAGTTCGTTGCGGACCTGGGTGCCGGCGCCGGTCAGGCCGATGCTGGCCTCGTCGGCCAGGGTGAGGCCGAGCGAGAGCGCCACCGCGGTGCCGGAGCTCGGGGTCGACGAGGAGGCGCCGATGGTCACCGCGGCGCCGGTGACGGTCGATGCCGTGACCGTGGCCCGCACGTCGTCGGTGACGGTGTCCTGGGCGACGGCGGCCGCGATGGTCACCGTGACGGTCGGGTTGCCGTCCAGGCTGCCGCCGAAGTTGCCGCCGCCGACACCGACGGTGATGGCGCCGACGGAACCGGCGAGCACCTGCACCGCGCCGACGGAGACGATCGTCGCCTGGTGGTCGACCAGGGCGTGCACGGCGCTGTCCAGGGTGACGGTGGCGACGGCCGCATCCAGGGCGGCGGTGATGTCCGGGCTGCCGGTGGTGACGGTGAAGGCCACGCCGGCCGCGTCCGCGTTGACGGTCAGGGTCCGGTTCGGGCTGCCGCCGGACGCCGAGACGATCACGCCGGTGCCGTTGTAGGCGGGCCCGGCCCGGCCGGCGGTGACGGTGGCGGCGTTCACCTCCGCGGTGACCGTGTCCTGCACACTGTTCACCGCCACTGCGCCGGCCCCGGACAGGCTCACCCCGACACCCCTGGCACCGTTCACCGTGATCGCGATAGAAACCGCGACAGTTGTTGCAGTGACGGAATTGTCGGCGCTGGCACCGATGGTCACCGAGTAGCCGGCCAGCTTGGTGGTGGCCCCGGTCACGGCGGCGTCGACCCCGCTGGCCATCGTGTTGGAGGCGACCGCGGCGGCCAGCGCGAGGGTCGCACCCTTGCCCAGGCTGACGCCGATGCTGGCGGCCCCGACCGACGCGGACGCGGCGCCCACCTCGGTGGCGGTGACGGTGGCCGTCTCCGCTCCCCCGCCGACGGTGCAGCCGCCGGTGCCGGTGCGGGCACCGCCGCAGATGTCCGAGCCGCCCTCGACGAGCGCGAGGGTGGTGGACCCGGCCTTGTTGATGGCGACGGCGCCGGCCAGGTCGATGGTGGCGGCGGTGCCACCGCTGCCGACGCTGACGGTGCCGCTGACTGCGACCGCCGTGGCGGTCATGGTGGTGGCGCTGCTGCCCGGGACCGGGCCGGTCTGCGCGGTGACCAGCAGCGCGCCGCCCGAGTACGTGACGGTGGAGCCGGTGATCCGGGCCTGCGTCAGCGCGCCGGTGGTGTCGTTGACCACCACGGCCCCGGCCCCGGTGACCGAGGCGCCGGTGTCGGTGCTGACCGTGAGGGTGAGCGCGACGGCGACGGCGGTGCCGGTGACCGGCAGGTTGGTGACCGCGGTGACCGTGACGTTGCCGGCGGTGATCGTGGCCTGCTGCAGGTAGGCCTCGACATCGGTGTGCACGGCGTTGGTGGCCACCGAGCCGGCGATGGTCAGGGCGATGCCCGACTTGCCGGTGCTGATCGACACGCTCACCGTGCCGGCCACGGCCAGCGTGGTGACCGAGCCGAGCGAGGTGGCGGCGACGATGACCCGGCCGAGGCTGCTCAGCGGTCCGGCGGCCGGGGTGTCGGTGATGGTCGCGGTGACCTTCGCGCCGCGGTCGTTGGTGGCGACGGCACCGCCCAGGGTGGCGGTGACCGCCGGGGCGGAGGTGGTGGCGGACACGGTCAGCGCGGCGGCCACCGCCTTGGCCGTCACGAAGCGGGCGGCCGAACCGTCGGTGGCGGTCACGCTGATGCCGGCGACGTTCGCGGCCGTGACGGCGGAACTGTCGATGCCGGCGGTGATCCGGTTGCCGGTGTCGCTGTTCACGGCGACCGCACCCTGGGCGGAGATGGTGGTGGCGGCGCCGTCGTTGCCGGCGGTGGCGGTGACGCCGAGGGAGACGGAGGTGGCCTCGGCCAGCAGGGAACCGCCCAGCACCGCGGCGATCTCGGCCGATCCGACCACCAGGGCCGCACCGGTCACGGCGGCGCCGACGGTGGCGGTGGTGGTGTTGGTGGCGACCGCCGCGGCGAGGCTGACCCCGGCGCCCTTGCCGGTGCCGATCTGCACCAGCGCGGCCGCCACCTGCGCGGTCAGGCCGCCCAGCTGGGAGGCGGTGAGCTGCAGATCGTTCGAGCCGGTGCAGGTGCCGGTGTCGCTGCGGGTGCCGGCGCAGACGGTGCTGCCGGCGGACAGGGTGGCCCCCACGGTGGCGCCGGAGATGTTGGTGGCGACCGCGGCGGCCAGCGCCAGGTTGACCGTCGACCTGCTGCCGGCGCCCACGCTGATCTCCACCACCACGTCGGTGGCCCTGGTGGACAGCAGCGTCTGGGCGGCGGCGACGCCGAACTGGGCGGTGATCCACAGGTAGCCGCCCGGGCCGTCGGCCACCAGGGTGGCGCCGGTGGCGTCGGCCTTGGTGACCGCACCCGAGGTGTCGGCGACGGCGACCGCGCCGCCGGCGGTGATCGCGACCCCCGAGTCCTGGGACAGGGTGAGCGTGACCTCGACGGCCGTCGCGGTGGCGGTCACCGGGGTCGCGGTGACCGCGGTGATCAGCACCGTCGACCCGGTCACCGACGCGGTGGTGATCAGGGCCTGGACGTCGTCGCGCACCGTGGCGGTGGCGACCGCGGCGGCCAGCGTCAGCGACATCGAGGAGCCGCCGGTCAGACTCCCCGACACCGACACCGCGGTGACCCCGACCACCACCTTCGAGCCGGCGGAGGCGGTGATCGTCACGGTGCCGGTGGCGCTCACCGCGGCACCGTCCCGGACCAGCGTGTGCACGGTCTCGCCGACGGTGTTGGTGCTCACCGCGCCGTCGAGAGTGCCGGAGACGGTGTCGTCGGTGGACGAGCCGAGGAACCCGACGCCGGCCGCGACGGCGGTGGCGGTGATGCCGGAGACCAGGAGACCGGTGGCCGGCACGGTGCCGCTGGTGGCCAGTACCGTCAGGTCACCGCTGGTCGCCCGCACCGCGGCCCCGTCGACGGTGGTGGTGACGGTGTCGGTCAGGTTGTTCGCCGAGACCGCTCCGGCCCCGCTCAGGCCGACCTTGTCGCCCGAGCCGCTGAGGGTGAAGGCGAGGGTGACCGCGACGGTGGTGGCGGTGATGCTGTGGTCGGCCTGCGCGGCGATCGTCACCGTGCCGCCGCCGACCAGAGTGTTCGCCCCGCTCACGGTGCCCGATGGTTCGCTGCGGGTTTGCGGAGAAGGCCTGCGCTCGTTCCTCGCTACGGCCATTGTCTCCGCTGCACCCTCGCTCACGGTGGCGGTGGTGCGGCCGGCCAGGTTGTTGGTGGCGACCGCGGCGCCGAGGCTGATCGTCGCGCCCTTGCCGATGGTCCCGGTGACACCGGCGGCCACCGCGCTGGCGGTGATGGCCCCGGTCTGCCCGGCGGTGATGCTCACCGGCGCCTTGCAGGTGAGGGTGGGGCCCAGGTCGCCGGCGCACAGGGTCGACCCGGTGACCGAGACGTCCGTGGCCCCGGCCAGCGAGTTCAGGGTGATGCCGCCGTCGATGCCGAGAGTGACGCCGGTGCCCGGGTTGTCGCCGGTGACGACGGTCAGCACGACGCCGACTCCGACACCGACCGCGTGGATCCCGGCGTCGGCGTGGGCGGCGACGGTCAGCGCGCCCTGGGACCGCAGGGTGGAGCCGGACACGGTGGCCTGCACCAGGTCGCCGCCGTTCTGCCCGATCGCGTTGACCGCGACGCCGGCGCCGATGCCGGCGGTCAGGGTCGTGCTGCTGCCGCCGGCGGTCAGGCCGAAGGTGGCGCCGTAGGCCTGGGCGTCGATCATCGGGGAGCCGTCGGCGGCGGCCGGCCGCTGCGCCCTGATCAGGATCCCGGAGCCGGAGACCTGGGCGGAGCCGCTGGTCAGCGTGGAGTCGGTGACGGTCGCGGTGACGGTGTCGTCGATGGCGTTGCCGGAGCCGGCGCCCGCACCGGCCAGGGTGGCGGCCAGACTGCCGCCGGAATCGGACAGGGTCTGCACCGCCGCGCTGCCGGACAGGGTCAGCGCGGTGATCCGGGCGGCGGAGGTGGCCAGCACCGAGATCCCGTTGTCCTGCTCGTTGCTGCCGGTCACGGTGGCGGAGTCGATGGTGGCCGAGACCGTGTTGCCGATGCGGTTGATCGCGATGCTGGCCGCGATCGAGGCCGCCAGGTTCAGGTTGCCGGGCTTGCGGCCCACGGCGAGCGCCACCGACACCCCACCGGCGTCGGCGGTGATGCTCGAGCCGTCCCGGGCCTCCACCCGGACCGGCCCGGCCGAGCCGACCTTGGTGCGAGCGGTGCGGGAGGTGATGCCGGCGGTCGCCGAGATCTCCAGCGTGTTCTGGGATCCCGCGCCGGAGCCGGCGTTGCTGGAGGCGGCACCGCCGATGGTCACGGCGCTGATGGTCGGGGTGACGATGGCCTGCACCACCACCCCGGCGGTGCCGGTCGCGGTGACCGTGGCGGAGTCGAGGGTGGCGCCGACGGTGCGGTTGATGTCGTTGACCGCGGCGGACAACCCGACCGCGACGCTGACGAAGCCGCCCTGGTTGCTGCTGCGGGCGATCGAGATGGCGAAGCCGCCGGCGTCGGCCTGGATGCTGGAGGTGTCGTTCGCGCTGATCGTCACGCCGGCGGCCGTCACGGTGGCGTTGGTGATGGCGGCGGTGTTCGGGCCGCCGATGGTGTTCCGGGAGCCGGAACCGGCCCCGGCCAGCGAGACCTGGGTGCCGGGGGTGTTGCCGCCGCTGCCGGAGGCGATCGCGCCGGCGATGCTGACCGCCAGGATGCGGGGCGAGGCGTCGGTCGAGACGGTGATCGCGCCGACGGCGGTGACCGGGATGGGCCGGGCGGTGGTGCCGGTGATGGAGGCGGTGACCGTGGAGGTCACCTCGTTGATGGCCAGGGACACGCCGAACACGACGGGGGTGCCGCCCTGGGAGCTGTAGGCGATGGCGATGCCGCCGGCATCGCCGGTGATGAAGCTGTGATCGGTGGCGGTGACCACGAGGTCGCCGCCGGAGTGCAGGCCGCCGGTGCTGACACCGGTGACCAGCGAGGTGGTGGTCAGCTTGACGATGTTCACCGCGCCGGATCCGGATCCGGCCAGTTGCAGGCCCGGCGGGCCGCCCCCGCCTCCGCCACCGGCCGGCTGGCCGTTGTTGACCGCCACGGCGCCGGCGATGCCCATGGTGTAGAGCCTGGGCGCGTTGATGCTGAGCACCGCGATCCGGCTGCCGCTGATCGAGGCGTCGGCGGAGCCCGCGGTGGCCGCCGAGGTCAGCTCCACGATCGCCGGGGACCACGCCAGCTGACCGGTGGGTCCGTTCCCGCCGCCGCCCGCACCGGCCAGGGCCAGCACCACGAACGTGTCGTCGGTCTCCGCCTTGACCTCGACGCCGTACACGAAGGCGCCGCCGACCCGCACCGGCGGGGTGGGGCCGGCCCAGCCCTGGGTGACGCTCGTCCCGGAGCCGAGCCCGGCGTTCACGGTCTGGTGGCCGGTGACCCAGGCGATCGACGCGCCGAAGCCGACGGTCAGCCCGTTGGCATCGCCCGCCTTGACCAGTGCGCCGGTGCCGGCGATCACGGTGACCGGCGCGGTGAGGGTGGCGTGCACCACCACGTTGCCGGTGGCCTTGATGATCACCGCGGACCCGGTGGTCGCCTGCACGTCGGCGGTCAGCTCTTGCACGTCGAAAGTGACCGGCACGGCGACCTTCTCGGCGAACAGCGCGAGGGCGGCGGCCACCGAGACGATCCGCTGGGTGGCGGTGGCCAGCAGCAGGATGTTGCCCGCCGAGGTGATGCTGGCGCCGTCCGAGACGGTGGCGTGCACCAGGTCGTCGACCTTGTCGTACTGCACCCCGGCGCCGACGGCCGCGGTGCCGCGCACCGCGAGCGACCCGGCCACCGAGATCAGGGTGAGGTCGCGGGTGGCGCCGACCGTGACATCGCCGCCGGTGCTGGTGACGGCGGTGCCGGACAGGATCTGGGCCTGCGTGGTGGTCAGCACCCGGTTGACCACCGCGGCGCCGGCCAGGTTGACGGTGGTCGGGGTGCCCCCGCCGGCCGGGGTCTGCTGCGGCAGCACCAGGCCCACCGAGGCGGCCACCGCCACCACGACCTCGGTGGTGGTGGCCTGCACCGTGACCGACCGCGCGGTCACCGACGGCGCGCCGAGCCAGGCCGAGGTGATCCGCCGGTTGCCGACGGTCGAGTCATCGCCCCACTTCTGCCCGCTGATCTCGTTCCACACGAACGAGCCGGCCAGCGTCAGCTCGGCCTTGGCCGGGTCGGTGACCGGCAGGATGCCGGCCGTCACGCCGATCGCGGTGGTCGTGGTGGTCGCCGTGACCGACAGCGCTCCGGTGACCGTCACCGTGCCCGGCACGCTGAGGTAGGCCTCGGTGCGGTCGGACAGGAAGGTGACCGCGATGCTGGCCGAGAGCCCGAACCCGAAGCCGGCGGCATTGCCCTGGCCGACACCGCCGCCGGCGGCATTGAGCTGGTTTGCGGCGTCGGCCGGGGCCTGTTGTCCGGTGTTCCCCCCGGCCTCGTTGCCCGACGACGGGGCGGCGGCCGCGATGCCCACGGTGACCAGCACTGAAGTGGCGTGCGCGGTGACGGTCAGGTCGCCGCCGACCGTCAGGCTCGCGAGGGTCGGCGTGGCGACCGGCCGGGTGCCGTCCGCGTTGCCGATGAAGGCGCGGGTGGTCTGGTCGAACGCGTTCACCGAGACGCCGCCGCCGACCGCGACGACGCCGCCTTTCTGCACCACTCCGCTCACCGTGACGGCCACAGTGTCGCTGCCGGCATCCACCGTCAGGTTGCCGCCGGCGTTCACCGTGACGGTGTCCTCGAGGTAGGCCAGCGAGCTGCCGGTGTGCTGCAGCTTGGTGTACGCGCCGGACACCCCGAGCTTGGTGGCGTCGCCCAGTTGCTGGGTGATCACCACGAACAGCGTGTGGTCGGTGCTGGTGACCTTCACGTCGCCGGCCGCCTTGATGCCGGCGCCGTCCTCGACGTGGGCGTCGGCGCCGGTGGTGACGGTGATCTGCTGCGCGGTGCCGCCGACCCCGGCCTTGCCCTGCACGCCGGAGGCGAAGAACTTGTACGCCAGGTCGGAGGCGCTGGCGATGCCGGCGCTGTTGATCATCTCCACGCTGGAGCCGGCGGTGACGTCGACCTCCTGGGTGGCGGCCGGGGTGACGGCGAACCCGGTGTCGCCCTTGGTGTTCAGCGTGGATCCGGCACCGACGGTGGTGGCCGAGGTGTTGACGACGGTGAGTACCAGCACGGTGCCGGTGGCGGCGAACACGGTCCGTTCCTGCTCACCGCTGGGGTTGCTGCGGCTGCCGCCGGCCTGGGCCTCCACGTCGGTGCTGGTCACGTTGCCGCCGAGGGAGAAGAACGTGTACGGGTTGAGCGGACCGAGCAGCGTGCCCCACAGGTAGTCCTGCAGATGCCCGACCTGGCGGCTGATCCAGGTGAAGTCGTCGGTGGCCGAGGATACGGTCTGCTGCCCGTTGGTGAGCGAGTCGCCGGACGACGGGCTGGCCGCCGGGACCGGGTCGAACGGGTTCGTGCGGATGTTGTCGAGCCAGCTTTCGATCCGCAGCTGGATCGGCACCGTGGCCTGCGAGCTGACGGTCAGGGTGCCGGCCGCGTTCAGCGCCGCCCCGGGTGCCACCGTGGTGGTGGCCGTGTTGGTGTAGCTGGCCACGCCGACCGCGCCGGCCAGCGAGACCTTGGCGATGGAGCCCTGTTTCGGGTCGGTGGGGTTGGCGCCGTCGGTCTGGCTCAGCGTCGCCCAGGTGGTGGCGTTGACGTTGAAGTTGTCCTCGGCGTCGCTGGAGACCGTCAGCTTGCCGCGGCTGGACAGCATCGCCGTGCCGCCGATCGTGGTCAGCGCGGTGTTCACGCTGGTGCCGACGGCGACCGCGGCCGAGGCGCTGATCGCGCTGGCGTCGCTGGTGCCGTCCAGCTGGAACAGGTTGCCGCCCTGGAAGCCCTTGAGGAAGCTGGACATCTTGCCGCCGCCGACCGCCGGGTACGGGGTGGCGGAGACGCCGGAGCTGGCGCCGACGTCGTCGGCGGAGTTGGTGCTGGCCGAGCCGATGGTGGCGTCGCCGGTGGATCGAACGGTGCCGTCCACCTCGACGGTGGCGGTCGAGGTGTAGTCGGCCACCGTCACCGCGATGGCCACCCCGGTGTTGGCCTTGGCCAGGCCGGAGATGACCGCGCTGGTGTTGGTGGCGAAGCTGTTGTCGTTGGTGGCGCTGATCTTCACCGTGCGGCCGGTGACCAGCGAGCCGGCGGCCAGGGTGGTGCCGCTGGTGGAGGTGGCCTTGCCGATGGCGACGGTGAGCGCCGGGCCGGGGATCAGCCGGAACCCGCCCAGCGCCTTGGCCGAGGCGAGCATCGCGGCCGGGTTGAGCCCGGAGCTGATCGAGGTGGTGACGGTCATGGTGTTGTCGACCTCTGAGGAGACCGTCACGGTGCCGCCGGCCTGCAGGTTCGCCGCGCCGACGGTCACGGTGGCGGTGGCGGTGCTGGTGGCCATGGTGATGCCGAAGATCAGGCTGGTCGTGGTGGTGGTGATGTTCGTGGTGGCGGTGGCGCTCACCGTGAGGTTGCCGACGGCGGCGATCTGGGTGCGGTCGCCGATGCTCAGGGTGGCGGTGGCGGTCTGGGTCAGGATCTGCGCGATCCAGCTGGTCAGGTCGAAGAACTTGCTGGTGCCCAGGTCGGCGGCGGTGGCGTTCTCCACCTGTCCGGCGGTGAGCGGGCCGACGTCGGCCATGCCCTCGATCGTCACGTTGAAGCCGAACAGCACCTGCGGGTACAGGGCCGGCGGGGTGGGCTGGGAGAGCCCGAGGAGCCGGCCGTCCGGCGAGATCGAGCTGACGGTGTACATCCCGGCGTTGCCGGTGGCCCCGCTGATCCTGACGATGTCGCCGACCGCGAAGTTGTCGTCGGTCCAGCTGCCGCGGTTGCGGCCGATGTACTGGTTGCCGGGGCCGGTGCCGGTGAAGGTCAGCTCGGGCGAGAGCAGCGTGGTGCTGGCGGTCGCGGTGACGGCGGCGGTCGAATCGTCGGTGGTGTTCGCAGTGACTTCAGGGGTCAGGGTGATGGGCTGGCCGTTGAGGTTGCGGACCGTGAGCGTGCGGCCGTCCGGGGAGATGGAGTCGATCCGGTAGGTGCCGTCGTTGTGGGCCGTCCCCGCGATCGTCACGGCCAGCCCGACGGCGAAGCCCTGGGAGGTCCAGGTGCCGGCGGCATCGGTGCGGGTGATGGTCGAGCCGGTGAAGCTGAGCACCGGCTCGGTGGTGGAGTTGCCGCTCATCACGGCGGTGCCGACCACCTCGGTGGCGGCGGCGGTGCCCGGGGTCACCGCCCGGTCCAGGGCCAGGAAGGTGGGAGCGACGAAGGTGATCCGGTAGATCCCGTCGTTGGCGCTGGCGTCGGAGGGACCGGCGGTGAACGAGACGTATTGTCCTGCCGCGAATCCGTCGGTGATCCAGCTGCCGCCGGCGTCGGAGCGGGTGACCACGCCGAGGTTGCGCGGGTCGTTGCTGAACACCAGCGGCACCGAGCGGGTCTGCCGCACCTGTTTGGTGGGGTCGACCACGACGATCGGCAGGTCGGCCGGTGAGCCCTGGGCCCAGACGACGATCCCGCCGGCCGGGCCCTGGGAGTGCAGACCGGGTCCGGCGTCGACGGTCAGGGTGCTGTCGGTGACCGACAGCACCACGTAGTCGCCGTCGTTGTCGTTGCCCGGGGTGAACAGCACCAGGGCCGACTGCCCGAAGACGAATCCGTCGGTGATCCAGCTGCCGGTGGCCCTGGTGATGGTCGAGGTGATCCTGCCGTCGCTGCCGGTGCTGCTGGCGAAGGTGAGCTGCGGGTTGCCGCCGGCCAGGTGGCCGCCCTCGATGGTGACCGCGCTGTCGCCGGCCTCGTCGGTCAGCGGGGTGGCCGGGTCGATGGTCAGGGTGGTCGCGGTGGCCGCGATGACGTGCCAGAACCCGTTGTTGTGCAAGGAGTTCGACACCCTGATGCCGCTGCCGGCGGTGAACCCGTCGGTCAGCCAGTTGCCGGTCCGGCGGGTGATGGTGCCCGCGCCCTGGTTGAAGGTCGGGAACGATCCGGGGGCCATGCCGGGGGTCAGGTCGTCGGCGACGCCGTCCAGCGCCAGCTCGTTGATGTAGTACTTGGCGAACCGCTGGGTGTTGGCGTCGACAGTGAGGGACACGTTGTTGCCGACCAGGATCGCGTCGGTGCCGATCTGCATCCCGCCGACCGCCTCCAGGTCCCGGTACACCGGGGTCACCGCGCTCGGCTTGCCCTGGGTGGACACGCGCACCGACAGCGTCAGGTCCCCGTCGACGGCGCTCACCCGCTGTCCGTTGGTCACCACCAGCCCGCCGATGGCGTACAGCGCAATGGTTCCCGCGGTCAGCGTGCCTTCCACGCTCAGGTAACCGGCGGTGTTGACGGTCAGTGTGCTGGTGGCCGGCAGGATCAGCCCGTTGATCCTGACCAGGGCCCCGCCGGCGTTGATGGTCAGCGAGGCGGTGGGGGCCAGGAAGTCGAAGTCCTCGGCCTTGTCCGACCCGATCACCACGTGCCCGGTGGTCGGGTCGACGGACACCACCAGGGTGTCGGCCGGGTCGTCGTAGGTGACGACCACGTCGGCGACGGTCACGTTGTTGCTGACCGGTTCCAGGCCGGCGAAGGCGACCTGGTTGGCGCCGAGGGTGACCACGCCGGAGTCCAGGCCGTTCGGGGTGTAGCTCAGGGTGGCCGCCGTGGTGCCCGCCGGGCCGTCGAAGCGCAGGGTGTCGAAGCCGCGGTCGCCGCCGTCGACGCCGAGGGCCATCGACCCGTTCGGGCCGAACGCGAAGACGTCCTCGTTGTCGGGGGCGCCGACCAGCTGCTCGATGCCGGTGAAGGTCAGGGCCGTGGGGGTGCCGGCGTCGGCGGTGCCCGCGCCCGGACCGGTGATGTGCCAGGTGGTGTCGGGGGCCGGGCCGAGGATCCGGTCGGTGCCGGCGCCGCCGTCGAAGGTGACCGGGACCGGGCTGGCGATCAGGTGCAGGGTGTCGTCGCGGGCGCCGCCGGTGACGGCGATCGAGGTGACCAGGGCGGTCGGCCGGTTGCTGGTCACGCCGTCGACGGTGATCTGCACGTCGGTGGCGGTCCGGTCGATGGTGACGCTGTGGCTCGCGTCGGGGGAAAGGGCGATCTGCCAGGCCGAGGCGGCGGCCGAGATCAAGCCCGGGAGTTGGTCGGCCGCGGTGAGGGTGACCGCGGTGGGGGTGGCCTGCGGGAAGAACCGGAGATCGGTGAGGCTCAGCCGTACCGGGGGGCCGCGGTTGGCGGTGAGCTGCGGCTGGGTCGCGTTCGGGGCGCCGGAGGCGGCCGCCGCCTGTTGCGAGTCGAAGACGACGGTGGCGGTGGCGGTGCCGGTCAGCCCGTCGAAGGTGACGCCGCCGGCGCCGGCCGCGCTGCCGGTGGCCCCGGTGCGCAGCAGGGTCCAGCCGCCGGACAGGCCGCTGACCAGCAGCAATCCCCCGAACATCGAGGCGGAAAGGCCCGTGCCGGTGATGGTGATCGAGGGCTCGGCGATGCCGGCCGGGGCGAGCTGCAGGCCGCCGGTGATCCTGCTGTCGGCCACGGTCAGCTCGGCGTGGTCGGCGGCCAGCGCGACGGCGCCGGCGCTGTCCACCCGGACGGTGAAGGTGCCGGTCAAGCTCGCGCCCGGTACCGAGGTGGACACGGTGGCGTCCGGCAGGGTGCCGGTGGTGCCGGTGGTGGTCAGGGTCAGTTCGACCGGTCCGCGCAGGGTGCCGAGCGGCAGCGCCGCGCCGGGATCGCCGACGCTCAGGCCCGCGCCGGCGGGGGTGGTCAGGCGTAGCCCCCAGCCGGCGCCGACCCGCACCGCAGTCAGCGTGACGGGCACGCCGGTGAGCCGGAGGCCGCCGATGCCGGCGGCCTGGCCGACCAGCACGGTGCCGGAGTCGCTGTTCAGGGTGGCCAGGAACGTGCCGCCGAGGCTCACGTTCGGGGTGGTGGTGGTCACCGTGCCGGACAGGGTGCCGGTGAGGGCGGTGGCGGTCAGCTGCAGCTGGGCCGGGTCGATCGCGGTGAGGGTCGCCAGGGTGGCGGCGGGGTCGCCGAGGGTCAGCACGGCCCCGGCCAGGTGCAGCACGGTGGCGGTCCCGCTGCGGCCGGTGGTGAGCTCGCCGCTCAACTGCAGGCCGGGCAGACCGACGGTGACCGGGGTGCCGGGCGCCGGTGCGACGGATTTGCCCGAGACGGCGGCGAAGAAGTCGTCGGCCGCCGCCGCGGTGGGCAGGGTGACGGTCATGCCGTCGGGCAGTCGGGCGGGCTGCAGTGAGTAGGTCGTCCCGTCCAGCACCGGCGCGAGGTAGGCCCCGTCGCCCCGGTCCAGTCCATGGAAGGCGGTGAAGTCGCCGTCCACCGCGCCGGCCTGCAGGAACGACGTTTCGGTCGTGGGTGGGTCGGTCACCTGCAGGGCGCCATCGAGGGTCGCGGTGCCCGTGGTCAGCCGGGTGCCGGCGCCGACGGCCAGGGTGTCGTCGGAGTCCAGGGTGAGGTTGGTCAGCGCCGCGGCCCCGGGCACCCGGTAGGTGAGGGCCCCGTCGCCGGTCACCCGGCCGACGCCGTCGAAGGTGACGTCCTGGGTGGCCGAGCGGGCGGTGCCGGCGCCGGCGCCGGTCAGGGTGACAGTGGTAGCAGCGCCGCCCTGCAGGACCAGCAGATCGGTGCTGCCGGTCAGGAACACCGGCCGGGCCACGGGACCGGCCACGATCAGGCTGCCGGCGCTGTGGATGACGATCGACAGGATCTGGGCGAGCAGGCGCGAGACGCCGCCGTCCTGCTGGCCGTCCGGGCGCAGGCTGGCGGTCACGCCGTCGCTGGACAGGGTCTGGGCGCCGGACAGGTCGAGGTTCCAGTCGGTGGGCGCCTCGGCGGTCGGTGCCGGGGGCCGGACGGTGCCGGGATCGGCGGGTGCGGCGGTGATGACCTCGGCCGTGCCGGGGTTCGCCGCCGGCGCGGTCGCGGTGGGCTGGTCCTGGCCGGCGGCGGTGGGTGGCGGTGCCGGCTCTGTTGTCGGGTCGGGTGCGGCCGAGGACTCGGCGGTCGTGGCGGGATCGGTGCCTGCGGCCGGGTCGGCGGGGTCTGCCGGGGCTGCGGTTTCGGGCTGGTTCGTCGTGGAGGGCTGCTCTGGGGCGGGTGCCGGGTCGGCTGTGGGCGCTGGTGTGTCTGCGGGTGTTGGTGCGTCTGCGGGATCTTCGGTCGTCTGGTCGGCGGGCGTCGGGCCGTCGGTCGCCGGGCCGTCGGTCGTCTGGTCGGCAGCCGTCTGGTCGGCAGCCGTCTGGTCGGCAGCCGTCTGGTCGGCAGCCGGGGTCGGCGGCGGGGTCGGGTCGGCGGTGGGCGCCGAGTCGCTGTGTTCGTCGGCGACCGGGTCGCTCGTCGGGGCGACCACCTGCTTC
>JBDHZW010000099.1:0-16420 GCA_039812105.1 Nakamurella sp. | reverse complement strand
GTGCAACGGCCGGTCACCGACGCCCGGGCGGTGCTGCGGGTCCGGGCCGGGGTGGCCGCCGGCCTGCGCCGCACCGCGGTGTCCGTCGTCCCGGTCGACGGCCGGCCCGGTTGGGACCGGGTGGTCGTCCCGCTCGGCCCGCTCTGGGAAACCGCCCGGCACCTGGCCGGGAACGGGCCGGACGTGGTCGTGGAGGAACCGGCCGAACTCGTCGACGCCACCGTGCGGATCCTGCGCGGCACCCTGGCGGCGGCCCGCGCCACGGCCCGCCCGGACCCGGAAGCGCCGGACGGGGACGGCCTGCTCGCGTTCGAGGAACTCGCCGGCGGCGCGCCGACCGCGCCGGGAAAGATCGAGTCGGCCCAGACGGCCGGTTCTTCCCCGCGACGGGGTGAGACCGGGGCCGGCGCCCGGGTCGGGGGGAGCGCGTGACCGAGAACGCCACCGAGCGGCTCGCCCGGATGCTGTCGCTGGTCCCGTACATCTCCCGCCGGCCGGGGGTGAGCATCGCCGAGCTCGCCGCCGAATTCGCGGTGAGCCGGGACCAGATCAGCGCCGACCTGAACCTGCTGATGGTCTGCGGGCTACCCGGCTATTACCCGGACGACCTGATCGACGTCGTCCTGGACGACGACGGCGGGACCGTGTCGATCACCTTCGACGCCGGCATCGAGCGGCCGGTCCGGCTGACCGCGGACGAGGCCCAGGCGCTGCTGGTCGCCCTCCGCGCGCTGCGGCAGACCCCCGGTCTGGTGGAGAACGAGGCGGTCGATTCCGCCCTGGCCAAACTGGAACAGCTGGACCGGGGGGCCGCGGAAGCCACCGGCACGGTGCAGGTGGTGCCGGCCGATCCGGCCCCCGAACTGGCGACCGCACGGGAGGCGCTGAACCGATCGCGACGGCTGTGGATGCGGTACTACGCCGCGTCCCGGGACGCCGTCACCGAACGCACGGTCGACCCGCTGCGGATCCTGGTCACCGACGGTCACGCCTACCTGGAGGCGTACTGCCACCGGGCGCAGTCGATCCGGCACTTCCGGATCGACCGGATCGAGGATGCGCGGGTGCTGGACGAGCCGGTGCAGGGCAGCCTGTGGGTGGACTCGGAGGTTCCCGACCGGATCTTCCACCCGGATCCGGCGGTGCCGCCGGCCGAGCTCATCCTCACCGGCGGCGCCCGGTGGGTGGCCGAGTACTACCCGGTGGAAACGGTCACCGCGCTCCCCGAGCCGCAGTCGGGTGTCCGGGTGGTGCTGCACGCGAACAGCGACGACTGGCTGGCCCGGCTGGTGCTCTCGTTGGGCGGCGACGCGGTGCTCGGCAACCGGCCCGAGGTGGCGGACCTGGTGGCCCGCCGGGCCGAGCAGGCACTGGCCGCATACTGACGCAGTGCATTTCGTCCGGTCCGGAGGTGGCCGGCCGGCCCGATCCGGGCCAGCGTCGAGCGCATGCGCACCCCCGTCCAGTACCAGGATCTGAGTCGTCGCCAGCGCCAGCGGATGGCCACGGTGCTGGTGCTGCGGTCGCTGGTCACCGCGACCGCCCTGTTCGCCGCCTACTTCCTGCTGCCGCTCAAGTCACCCGCCGGCACCGGGATCGTCGTGCTCGTCATCGGGGTGCTGGCGTTGGCGCTGGTGCTGGTCTGGCAGATCCGGGCGATCGTCGGCTCCCCGTTTCCCCGGCTCCGCGCCTTCGAGACGCTGACCGTCGGCGTGCCGCTGCTGCTGATCACGTTCTCGGCCGGCTACTTCCTGATCTCCCAGGGCGATCCGGCGGCCTTCAGCCAGCCGATGGACCGGATCGGCGCGCTGTACTTCACCGTCACCGTGTTCTCCACCGTCGGCTTCGGCGACATCACCCCGCTCGGCAACCTGCCGCGCCTCCTGGTCAGCCTGCAGATGCTGCTGGACCTGGTGGTCTTCGGCCTGGTCGCCAAGCTGATCTTCGGTGCGGTGGAGATCAACCTGCGTCGCCGCCCGCCGGCCGCCGATCCGGGGCCGTCCGCACCCCATTCGGCTCCGTAGGATCGGGCAGGACGACATCGGTCGTCCACGGAGTCGAACGGGGAATCGGGCGTGCGCGTGTTCGGACGGCAGCTGCCGAGCCTGCGCCTTCGCCGCGGCAAACCACCCAAGTCGGCCGACGGCACGATGCCGCTGATGGAGCACCTGCACGAACTGCGCCGCCGGCTGTTCGTGGCCACCCTGGGCATCTTTCTGGGCACCGTCGTTGGCTTCGTCTGGTTCGGGCACGGCATCCCGGCCATCGGCCTGCCCAGCCTGTCCGACATCCTCACCGGCCCCTACTGCGCGGTGCCGGTCAGCGAGCGGGTGGTCTTCGGTGACGCCAGCGATTGCCGGCTGCTGGCCACCGGCCCGTTCTCGGCGCTGGAGCTGCAGCTCAAGTCGGCGCTGATCGCCGGGGTGGTGCTGTCCGTCCCGGTGTGGCTGTACCAGCTGTGGGCGTTCGTCACGCCGGCCCTGTACAGCAAGGAACGCAAGTACGCGGTCATCTTCGTCAGCGCCGGGGGCGCCCTGTTCGTGGCCGGCGCGGTGCTGGCCTACGTGGTGATCCGCGAGGGGCTGACCGTCCTGCTGGGTTTCGGCGGGGACGCCACCATCGCCGCGCTGTCCCCGGACAGCTACTTCTCGTTCCTCATCGCGATGATCATCATCTTCGGTGTCTCGTTCGAGCTGCCGTTGCTGCTGATCATGCTCAACCGGATCGGCGTGGTCTCCGGGGCCAAGCTGTCCAAGTGGCGGCGGTACGCCGTCTTCGGGCTCACCGTGTTCGCCGGCCTGGTGGTGCCGGGCAACGACCCGATCACCATGCTGGCCCTGGCGGTGTCGCTGGCGCTGCTGTACGAGCTGTCCGTGCAGGTGGCCAAGGTGCACGACCGCCGTCGGGGGCGCCAGGAGGCGGCCCGCGAACTGTCCGACGACGAGGCGACACCGCTCGCCGACCTGCCCACCGGTCGGGTCGACGGCCCGGGGGACATCGCCGACACGGCCGCGCAGCCGGTGCCGGCGCCCACCCCGGTCGCCCCGGCCGCCCCGATGCCGGCCGGGCCGGCCCCGGCCCGCCGGCCCTACGACGATCTCGGGGACGTCACCTGATCGGGGCCGGCGACTCGGTCTGCGTCCGGGCCATCCCATTGGGATGATGCAGCGGCCTCACCGCCACGGTGTGATGGGGCTCACCGGAAGGAGCGCTCACGTGGCCACCCCCAAGATTCTCGCTCACCCCTCCGTCGCCGACCGACAGGCCAAGGGGGAGGACGCCCGCACCGCGACGCCGTTGGAGAGCCATCAGGGGTGGACGCCGGCCCCCGACCGACCCGATCCGGTCGCGCTGCTGGAGGAGCAGAACAAGACCAGGGAACCCGACCTGGTGCCGGTGCGGCACGGCCGGATGGCGGTGTCCCCCTTCACCTTCTACCGGGGAGCGGCCAAGATCATGGCCGCCGACCTGGCCGCCACCCCGACCGCCGGCCTGGACGCCCAGTTGTGCGGCGACGCCCACCTGTCCAACTTCGGCGGCTACGCCTCGCCCGAGCGGCGGCTGGTGTTCGACCTGAACGACTTCGACGAGACCCTGCCGGGGCCGGTCGAGTACGACGTGAAGCGGCTGGCCGCCAGTTTCGTCATCGCCGGCCGCAACAACGGATTCACCGCCGAGCAGTCCGCCGGGGCCGCGTTGACCGCCGCCCGGCGATACCGCACCGCCATGGCCGAGTTCGCGAAGATGGGGACGATGGAGTTGTGGTACGCCCACCTCTCCGAGGACACCATCACCACCGCGCTCGCCCGGCTGGCCCAGGAGGCCCAGGAGGCCCAGCCCGCGCCGGCCAAGGGCAAGACCAAGGGCAAGTCGGGCAAGGATTCGGGCAAGGATTCGGGCAAGGTCAAGGCCAAGACGGGCAAGGACAAGGGAACGGACAAGTCCAAGGGGATCGAGGACGACCTGGCCCGGGCCACCCGACGGGTGCAGAAGAACCTGGAGAAGGCCAGGACCCGCGACTCGTTGCAGGCGTTGTCGAAGCTGGGCGAGTTCGTCGACGGGCGATACCGGATCGTGAGCCAACCGCCGATCGTGGTGCCGCTGCGCGACTTCGCGCAGTACGCGGACGGCTTCGGCATCTCCGCCGACGCCATCGAGACGCTGCTGCGCGACCAGTTCCGGGACTACCGGGCCAGCCTGGAGGCCGACCGCCGGCACGTGCTGGAGAACTTCGCCTACGTCGACATGGCCCGCAAGGTGGTCGGCGTCGGCAGCGTCGGCACCCGGGCGTTCATCGTGCTGTTGGAGGGGCGGGACATGCAGGACCCGCTGTTCCTGCAGGTCAAGGAGGCGACCCGGTCGGTGCTGGAGGATCATCTGCCGGCCAGCCGATACGCCAACGCGGGCGAGCGGGTGGTCCGCGGGCAGCGGATGATGCAGGCGGCCAGTGACATCTTCCTGGGCTGGACGAAGGGAATTCAGGCCGACCGGTTCTATTACTGGCGTCAGCTGCGCGACATGAAGACCTCGGCCGACGTGGAGGCGATGACCCCGGTCAGCCTGAACTTCTACGCCGAGCTGTGCGGATGGACGTTGGCCCGTGCGCACGCCCGGTCCGGCGACGTCGTCGCCCTGGCCGCCTATCTGGGTGACACCGACGCGTTCGAGAAGGCGATCAGCGACTTCGCCGTGCGCTACGCGGACCAGAACGAGCTGGACTACCAGGCGTTCACCGCGGCGATCGACTCCGGGCGGTTGCCGGTGCAGCGCGGACTGTAGGAGCGTGTGACACTGCTGTCCGCACCTGCGCCTGCTCCGAAGAAAGGCACGTCATGACCGAACCCATCGACGAACTCGGCCCGGTCGACTACCTGGTGGTCGAATTCCCCGGCAGCCAGTTCAACGGCGAGATCCTGCCCGAACTGCTGGCGTTGGTCCGGCACGGCGTGGTGCGGATCCTGGACCTCGCGGTGATCCGCAAGAACGAGGACGGCTCCTACGACGCGTTCGAGTTCGAGGACCTGCAGGAGGGCCCGCTGGCCGAACTCCGGGAGATCGAACGGGACCTGGCCGAGTTGCTGTCCGACGACGACATCGCCGCCACCGCGGAGGCGCTCGAACCGGGCAGCACCGCGGCGTTGCTGGTCTACGAGAACCTGTGGGCGGCCCCGCTGGCGTCCGCGGTGCGCCGGGCCGGCGGGTTGATGGTGGCCAGTGGTCGCATCCCGGTGCAGCAGCTGCTCGGCGCGCTCGAAGCCGAGCTGGCGGACGAGATCGACGAGGCGCTGGAGGAAGCCGCCGACGAGCTGGCGGCCGAGGAGGCCGCCGACGAAGCCGCCGACGAAGCCGCCGAGGCCAAGGGCGCCGCGTCGTAGTTCGTCGTCGTCGGTCGTCGGCGCCGGTCGCGGCGGCCTCGCGGGGGCCGGCCGGGTGCTGTGACACCCTGGAGCCGTGACCCGACAGCGCTGGATCCAGGAACGCTGGACGCAGGAACCGGACGGGTCACCGGCGGACCGGTACGCGCGGGCGATGACCTCCGGAGCCGGCCGCCGGGAGTACCCGCACCTGGCCGACTTCGCCGTCACCCGGCCGTTTCCGCTCGATCCCTTCCAGGTGGAGGCGTGCCGGGCGCTGGAGGACGGGCGCGGGGTGCTGGTGTGCGCGCCCACCGGGGCGGGCAAGACCGTCGTCGGCGAGTTCGCCGTGCACCTGGCGCTGACCTCCGGCGGCAAGTGCTTCTACACGACGCCGATCAAGGCGCTGTCCAACCAGAAGTTCGTCGACCTGATCGCGGCGTACGGGCCGGACCGGGTCGGGCTGCTCACCGGCGACACCTCCGTGAACTCGCACGCCCCGGTGGTGGTGATGACCACCGAGGTGCTGCGCAACATGCTCTACGCCGGCTCACCCGACCTGGCCGGGCTCACCCACGTCGTGCTCGACGAGGTGCACTACCTGGCCGACAAGTTCCGCGGCCCGGTGTGGGAGGAGGTCATCCTGCACCTGCCGTTCGACGTCGCCGTCGTCGGCCTGTCGGCGACGGTGTCCAACGCCGAGGAGTTCGGCGCCTGGCTGGCCGAGGTCCGCGGCGAGCTGGCGGTGGTGGTCGACGAGGTCCGCCCGGTCCCGCTGTGGCAGCACATGATGGTCGGCCGGCGGCTGTACGACCTGTTCGGCGGCGGTGACGGGGCCGGCGGCGGTGACGGGGCCGGCGACGCAGCGGGTCCGGCGGCCGACCCGAACGGCGGGCTGCGCATCGATCCGGCGCTGTCCCGGGCCATCCACGACGCCGAGGCGTTGGCCGACCGGTACGGCGGGCGGCCGGGCCGGCGGGGCGAGCGCACCCGGCACCCCGGCGGGCCCCGGTGGCGGCCACCGAACCGGGTGGACGTCATCGAGCGGCTGGACGGTGCCGGCCTGCTGCCGGCCATCACGTTCATCTTCTCCCGGGCGGGATGCGACGCCGCGGTGGTCCAGTGCGTGCGGGCCGGCCTGCGGCTGACCACCGAGAAGGAGCGGGACGAGATCCGGCAGATCGTCGACCGCCGCACGGTCGAACTCGTCGACGCCGACCTCGGCGTGCTCGGCTACTGGGAATGGCGGGACGGGCTGGAGCGCGGCGTCGCCGCCCATCACGCCGGACTGCTGCCGGTGTTCAAGGAGACGGTGGAGGAGCTGTTCGTGGCGGGCCTGGTCAAGGCGGTGTTCGCCACCGAGACCCTGGCCCTGGGCATCAACATGCCGGCCCGCACCGTGGTGCTGGAGAAGCTGGTCAAGTACAACGGCGAGAGCCACGCCGACCTGACCGCGGGGGAGTACACCCAACTGACCGGCCGGGCCGGCCGCCGGGGCATCGACATCGAGGGTCACGCGGTCGTGCTGTGGTCGCCCGGGATGGACCCGCGCACGGTCGCCGGGCTCGCCTCCCGCCGCACCTACCCGCTGCGGTCGTCGTTCCGGCCCAGCTACAACATGGCGGTCAACCTGGTCGACCGGCTCGGCCGGAACGCCGCCCGGGAATTGATAGAGCAGTCGTTCGCGCAGTACCAGGCGAACGGCGCGGTGGTCGGGATGGCCCGGCAGGTGGCGCGCAACACCGAGGCCATCGCCTCGCATTTCGCCGCGATGCAGTGTCACCTGGGCGACACCGCCGAGTACCTGGGCCTGCTCACCCGGCTGGCCGAGGCGGAGCGGGAGATCGCCCGGGCCGGCGCGGCCCGCCGCCGCGACCGGACCGCGCAGGATCTGGCCGAGCTGCGCCGCGGCGACGTGATCGAGGTGCCCACCGGCCGGCGGTCCGGGCTGGCCGTCGTGCTGGATCCCGGCGTCGAGCCGGACGGTCCGCCGCGGCCGCTGGTTGTGACCGCCGGGCGGTGGGCCGGCCGGCTGTCGGCGGCCGACTTCCGGGGCGCGGTGCCGTCGCTCGGCCGGATCAAGCTGGGCAAGTTCACCGACCACCGTTCGCCGCGGGTGCGCCGGGACCTCGCGTCCTCGATCGCCTCGTCCGGCATCCGGGCACCGGGTCGGGACCGTCGGGCGGCCCGCCCGACCGAGTCGTCGTCGGCCGAGGAGATGGACCTGGCCGTGTTGCGCAGGGCGATCCGGGCGCATCCCGTGCACGGCTGCGCCGATCGGGAACAGCACCTGCAGTGGGCCCGGCGCTGGCGCCGGCTCACCGAGGAGAACGAGGCGCTGGCGGCCAAGGTGGCCGCCGCCACCGGGTCCCTCGGGCAGGCCCTGGACAAGATCGTGAGGCTGCTGGAGGACCAGGGCTACCTGCGCGGCGACACGTTGACCGACGACGGGCGGATGCTGGCCCGGATCTGGTGCGAGAGCGACCTGGTGGTCGCGGAATGCCTGCGCCGCGGCGTGTGGTCGGGCGCCGGTCCGGCGGAACTGGCCGCGGCCGTGTCCGGCCTGGTCTTCGAGTCGCGGCGGGACGTGCCCGGTGGCGTCCGGCCGCCGGCGGGTGCGGCCGGCGAGCTGGTCGCGGCCACCATCGGGGTGTGGGCGCGGATCGTCGCCGCCGAGCGGGAGATCGGGCTGCCGACCACCCGTGACGTGGATCCGGGCTTCGCCGCCGCGGTGGCCGCGTGGTGTCGCGGCGCGTCGCTCGCCGAGTCCCTGGCGGTGGCGGTCGGCGGGGGCGTCGACCTGTCCGCCGGCGATTTCGTGCGGTGGTGCCGGCAGGTGGTCGACCTGCTGGATCAGATCGCCGGGGTCGCTGGGCCGGACGTGGCCGCCGTCGCCCGGTCGGCGGTCGGGTCTTTGCGGCGCGGCGTGGTATCCCTCGGCGCCACCTGACCGTCGTCGTGGTTGGATCATCAGCAGCACGCCGGGCGGCGGATCGAGGAGGAAGCGATGAGTACCCCACAGGGTGGTCAATCGGGTGGCGGTCAGGACAGCTCGAAGCCGTCCGGGCAGCAGCCGGGATCCGAACAGTCCGCCGATTCGGACGCCACCACCGTCTACCGTCCGGGTGACTACGGGATCACCGATTCCGGGGGGTCGGCCGGCGGTGCCTCGGGCGGATCGGGCTCGTCGAGTGCGCCCTACGGTTCGCCGGGATCGGGTGGCGGTTCGGGCGGTTCCGGGGACTCCGGGTACCCCTCGTCGTACGCCCCACCGACCAGCGTCCAGCCGTCCTACGGTCAGCAGCCCTACGGCAGCGGCCAGTCCGGCGGGCAGTCCTACGACCCGTCCGCCTACGGCCAGTCCGGCGGCGGTTCGGGCGGCCAGGGCTACTACCAGCAGCCTTCGTACGGCCAGCCGGACCCGAACGCCGGTCAGGGGTACTACCAGCAGCCGGGCTACGGCCAACCGGGCGGGCAGCCGGATCCCAACGCGGGCCAGGGCTACTACCAGCAGCCGGGCGGGTACGGCCAGTCCGGCGGTCAGGACTACGGCCAGCAGTACGGGCAGGGCGGCGGTTCGTACGGGCAGCCGTCCTACGGTCAGGCGTCCGCCGGGTACGGCCAGCAGCAACCGGGATACGGCGGGTACGGACCGTCGTCGGGCGGCTTCCCGGCCACCACCGAGGCGCCGAAGAAGTCCAACCAGGGCCTGATCATCGCGATCGTGGTCGTCGTGGTGCTCGCCGCGCTGGCCGCGGTGGCCCTGTTCGTCTGGCCCGGCTTCCTGAACAAGAAGGTGTTCGACGAGAAGCAGGTCGCCCAGGGCGTCACCAACGTGCTCACCGGCAGCCCGCCGTCCGGCTACGGGCTGACCGGGGTCAGCGACGTGACCTGCCCGTCCGGCCAGCCGGTCCAGGCCAACACCAGCTTCCAGTGCGACCTGAAGGTCGACGGCCAGGCCACCAAGGTCACCGTGGTGGTCAAGGACGACAGCGGGCTGTACGAGGTGAACCCGCCGAACTGACAGTCCCGTCCGATGGCAGCCGCCGGCCGGGATCACCTTTGTCAGTACCAGAGTCTCGGACCTGATCGGGGCGTTCAAGGCACTCGGCGACCGTTCACCCACGACCCGCTCACCGTCTTCGACCTCATCTGCCTGGTCGGGGCGGTCCCCCGGGACGATCCTGCTGGACGGGATCGCCGGATCGCTGACCGTGCCGAGCACGGCGGTCGGGGTGTGGTCGGGCATCGAGCCGGTCGCGGATTGGCAACGACGCCTTCGCCGCGTCCAGCCTTTGCGAGATCATGTCGCTGGGCGAGGATCCCGCCGCGCTGCTGATCGAGGAGGGGATCGTGAAGTTCTGCCTGAACACGGTGAGCGGTGTGCTGACGTTCACCGGGTCGATCCCGGCGAGCGGTGGACGGATGAGCGTCCTCGTGCTGAACCGGCGGCAGGCGCTGCGACCCGGGGCGCTGGCGGCGACCTTCCGGCTGCCGCGGCGCCGTCGGCGGTCTTGGCCGCATCCGATCCGGCGCCGCTGCGGCTCGGGCTTCCCGTCGTGAGCGGAGGGTCCGCGTGAGCACGATCGGAATCCTGGTCTTCGACGGCGCCGAGGAGCTCGACGTCGTCGGGCCCTGGGAGGTCCTCACCGCATCGGCGGCCCTGCTCGAGCGGGCCGGCGCGCCGCCGGACCGGGTGCTCCTGGTCGCGGCGGCGCTGGAGCCGGTGCGGTGCCGCAAGGGGATGCGGCTGCTGCCGGACACGACGTTCGCCGACCATCCGCCGCTCGATGTTGTCGTGGTGCCCGGCGGGGAAGGCACGCTCCTCGCCTCGGCGGACCGGACGCTGCTGGACTGGCTGGCCGGCGTCGGGGCCGGCGCGTCCTGGGTGGCGAGCGTCTGTACGGGTGCCCTGCTGTTGCACGCGTCGGGGCTGGCCGCCGGGAAGCGCCTGGCCACCCATCGAGCCTATGAGGACCACCTGGCGGGGCTCGGCGCGGAGGTCGTGCGGGACGCGCGGTGGGTGGCGGACGGGAACGTGGTGAGCAGCCAAGGCGTGTCGGCCGGGATCGACCTGGCGTTGTGGCTGGTGGGACAGCTGCACACGCCCCGGCAGGCCAGGGCCACCCAGCGCTACATCCAGTACGACCCGGCGCCGCCCTACCAGGCGGACGTCTAGCCCAACCGGCCGCTGACGGCCTCGAGCAGGGCGCTCGCCTCCGCCGGGGTGCGTGGCCGGGTGCGGAGCCGGCCCGCGACGTCGGCGGTCGGGGCGGCGGCCACCAGGTCGACGAGGTGCTCCAGGCGGAGCGCGACGGGCAGCCAGTTCGCCGCCGTGCGGGTGGGGTCCGGTTCCGTGAGATCCCGTTCGAGCTGTTCCCGCCAGAGGTGGGCCCGCCGGTAGGCATGGTCGGCGGTGACCGGTCCCGGGTGCTCGGCGTAGGTGGCCAGCGCGGCGGCGGCCCGCGCGAAACTCCGGGCCGGATCGAACAGCCCGCGGCGCGGCCACAGCACGACACCGACGACGAGCGCGAC
The DNA here is from genome assembly GCA_039812105.1 of Nakamurella sp. Taxonomy (GTDB): domain Bacteria; phylum Actinomycetota; class Actinomycetes; order Mycobacteriales; family Nakamurellaceae; genus Nakamurella. The sequence continues at coordinate 5,531 of JBDHZW010000099.1, read as the reverse complement.
GGCGCAGCCCAGGACCGTGTCAACGAGACGAGCCCAGGGGTTCAACCCGGCCGGCGAGGCGAGCGCGACGCTGAACAGGGCCGACCCGGTGATTCCGACCACCGCCAGGCCGTAGAGTCGGGTGGCCCCGAACGCGGCCAGCCCGAGGGACAGTGCGGCGACGACGACGGTCCACGCGGGCGTCGGTGCGAACGCCAGCAAGGCCGCCACCACGGCCACCCCGACGACCGTCCCGGCGAGCCGGTGCAGGGATCGCACCAGCACGGATCCGTATTCCGGCCGCACCACGACCGCGACCGTGAGGGGGATCCAGTAGGCGTGGGCCGGGGTCCGCAGCAGGATCGCCAACGCGGTCGCCACTCCGACGCAGACACCGATGCGAGCACCGGTCCACAGGGCCGCGGGTTCGAACACCGGCCGGAGGACGTCCCACGCCCTGGGCGTGCGTGGACCCGCCGTTCCCGCCTGCGCCGGGCACGGCGGATTCCCGCCGGCCGCGGTGGTCGAGCCGGTGCGGACCAGTGCGGCCGCGTCTCGCCAGCGGCGGGCAAGATCGTCCCGGGAAGCGTCTTCGGTCGAGGGCAGGACGGCGATCCGCGCCGCGTGGGCCGCCGCGTCCCGCGCGCCGTTCCAGGCCTGCGCGAGCGGTCCGGACGCCGCGCGCAGGCGATATCCGGTGACCGCCTCGTGCGCGGTCGCCCAGGCCGCGGCGAGCGCGCGGCGGCCCTTGTCGTCCGGCGTGGTGACGAAGTCCGCGGCCGCCTCCCACACCGCCGCGACGACTGCTCGCGTCCGACTGCGTCCGACGAGGGCCAACAGCAGCAGCACCGTACTGCCGATCAGATAAGCGAGAACGGGCTCCCACCAGGGCATACCCAGCCGGTTGAACTGGGTGTAGGCCAGGCCGATCACCGCCATCACCGCCGCGCCCGTCGACCCGGGGCCGATCGCGCCGAGTGCTCCGGCCACGAAGCCGACGACGGCGGCCGCCGCCACCACCCACCCCGGGGTGGCCGGGATCAGAATCCCTATCGTCATTCCGATCGCCGCCCCGGCGGCCTGGGCGGCGACCCGGGCGACCCGCGCCCGCCGGCCGCCGGCACCCACGAAGCTGACCGCGCAGGCGACGCCGAGGTAGGCGATGCCGCCGACGGAGAGGTCGGCGGCGGCCGCCGAGACGCCGAGCACGATGACCGCCGCTGTCACGGCCCGAAGACCCGGCACCACCCCCCAGCGGCCCGGGCGCGGCTGCACCGCCTCGCGCACCGCGGGCCACTGGGCGCGAAGGGTCATGCACGACAGTCAACCGGACGCGTGGCGCGGCGATGTGCGGGGGAGATCGACTAACCTCACGGCGAACATCGAGGCGCTATCCGAGCGGGGGCCCGTGCAGAATCCCGATATCGCCGACGACGGCGGGAACCCGCCGGCGGCGTCCGGCGCCACCCCTGAATACACCATCCGAGGGGGCCGGACGGACGCCGACCGGCTCGCCCGGCAGGCCCAGGTCATGGCGTCCGCATCGATGACCTTCCTGGCGGCCTGCGGCGCCCGTCCCGGTGCGGCCATCCTCGACGTGGGCTGCGGCGACGGTCAGCTCACCCGGCAGCTCGCCGGGCTGATCGGGCCGAGCGGACGGGCCGTGGGCATCGATATCGACCCCGGCGCGATCGCGATCGCTCGGCAGGCCGCAGCGGCAGCCAGTGGCCCGGTCACGTTCCGCGAGGCGGACGCCGCCGTTCCGGCCGGCGCGGACGAGTTCGATCTGGCCTGCGCCAGGCTCCTGCTCAGCCACCTGGTCGACCCCATGGCGGTGGTGCGCGCCATGGCCACGGCGGTGAAACCGGGAGCGGTGGTGGCGGTCGAGGACATCTTCACCCCGACCCTGGCCGCCGAACCGCGGGTCGCCGCGCTCGACGAACTGGCCGGCATCTACGCCGCGACGGTCCGCCGGCATGGCGGCGACCCGACCATCGGGCCACGGTTGGCGGCCCACCTCGAGGCGGCCGGGCTCGTCGAGATCACCGAGCGAACAGTGGTCAACCGGATGACGACGGCCCACCAGAAGCTCTTCCTGGTCCAGCTTCTGGACAACATGCGGCCGGCGATCCGGACCGCGGGCACGGCCACCGACGCCGAGGTCGACCGGGTCCGGACCGCGGTATCGGCCGCGGCAGCCCGTCCGGACGTGACGTTCCTGCAGGCCCGGATGCACCAGGTCGCGGGCCGTCGGCCGGTGTCGAACGGCTAGGACGGCACCGGGACCCGGAACCAGCGTCGCGCGGTGGCGCCGTAGGCCGCGTGACGTTCGTCCGGGGAACATCCGGCCAGGACACGGTCGTACGCCCGATACAGCCGGTCGAACCCGTAGGAGAGACCGTCGATGGGCAGGTGGCTGCCGAACATGCACCGGTCGACGCCGAACAGCTCGACCACGACCGACATCCAGTCGGTGACGAGGTTCTCGTTCCAGTCGAGTCCGAAGATGCACTCCACCGCGGAGATGCTCGCGACCGTGTTCTCACATCCACTGAGCACGGCCATGTCCGCCCGCCAGCGGTCCTTCGACGCCGCGTCCAGCTCGGTCGGCCAGCCGAGAACGGCGATGGTGAAACCGATCTCCGGGTGACGTCGGACCACGGCCGCGAGGTCGCCCAGTTGGGGCGCGAAAACCTCGAGCCCGCAGCGCAGATCGGTGTTGCGCAGCCGGGCCAGTCCCGCCTCCCAGACCGGGTCGGTGAGATAGTCCGGCCGGGCCGCCATTCGCCGGATCGGGTCGTCGGCGTTCCAGCCCAGATGTTGACGGACGGCCGTGACGTTCGGCAGTGAGCCGAGCAGTTCCAGCCGCTCCCCGAGCCGCGGGTCGGCGAAGTCGGCCAGACCGACCAAAGCCATGGGTAGATCCGAGGTGTCGGCGAGTCGCTGGGCCCAGCGAATCTCGGCGACCGGATCGTCGGCGATGAACTCGTGCCAGACGATGCCGTCGACCGGCCGCGTCGCGGTGGCCCGGCGATAGTCCGCCACCCTGTACGACCTGGGCAGCGCCGAGTAGTCGCCGACCAGCGCCTCGAAGGTCGCGTCAGGGTTCTCGAAGATCCCGTAGTCGATGACGGTGGAGTCGTACAGGTGGACGTGCGCGTCGATCATCTCGGCTCGCGATCACTCGAAGGAATCGCAAGTATGCCCCGAGGCGCCGGCCGCGGTGGCGTCGGATGCGGCTCTTCGGCTCCTGACTCAGCAGGCGAGGGCGGCCGCCGGCGGGCGCCGCAGGGCCGGGGCGAGCAGGACGGCCGGGACCACCATCGCGACGACCACGAGCAGGGAGTCCAGCAGGCCGGTCCGGGCCGCCAGGAGCCCGATCAGCATCGGTCCGGTCAGGCAGGCAACGGTTCCGGCCGACGCGATCAGGGTGACTCGCATCGCCGCATGCTCGCCGTGATCGGAGGCGGCCGAGATGCTCAGCGGGTAGCCGAGGGACGCGCCCAGCCCCCAACACACCGCACCCACCGCGATCACGCCGGCGTCGGGAGCGACGATCACCAGCACCAACCCGATCACCACCAGCACGGCCGACACCCGCAGCACCGCAACCCGGCCGAAACGTTCGGTGGCTCGATGACCCAGTGCGCGGCCCGCCAGCATGCAGGCCGCGAACAGGCCGAACATCGCCGCGCCGGTCGCGTTCTGCAGGCCATGCCCGCGCACGACGGCCAGCGAGAGCCAGTCATTGGCGGATCCCTCGGCGAACGTCATGCCGACGGCGAAGACGGCGATCAGCACGGTGCGCAGATCGAGCCACTCCCGCCGGCCCGACCGCCGTCGCGCCGGTGATCCATCGGCCCGCGCTCCCTGGACGGCTCGCCATCCGGCCGGCAGCAGCCTGCTGCCGGTCAGCCCGACGAGGAACACGAGAACACCGGCCACGGCGAGGATCACGCCGATCGGCCGGCCGGCGGCGAGGGCGAGGGCACCGATGCCGGCTCCGAGCACCATCCCGATGCTGTAGCAGGCGTGCAGGCGGGGCAGGGTGCTGACACCGAGCGCGCGTTCGTTGGCCGCGCCGTCGACGTTCACATTCACGTTGCACACGCCGGTGCTGCCGCCCAGGAGCAGCAGTGCGGCCGACGCGGCGGGGAACGACTGCAGGAGCTGTACCGCGCATCCCAGTGCGGCCACGGCGCCGGCCATCCCCACCACCCCGCCGGTGATCGTCACTCTCGGCCCGAAGCGGCGCAGCAATCGTTCGGCGGCCAGGATGCCGAGCATCGACCCGGCGGCGTAGGTCGCTACCAGCGCGGCCACGGCTCCGGTGCTCGCGCCGAGACCGTCGCGGACGGCGGGGATGGCGGCCACCCAGCTCGCCATGCTGAATCCCTGCATGGCGAACAGCAGCATGATCCCGGTGCGCCACCGCAACAGTCGAGGCGTTCGGGTCGGGCCGGTGGACTTCGTGGTCATCATGCGACGGTCGCATGCCGGCCCGGGCGGCACCCCAGGCGGAATGCCCAGTTCCCTGCGCTCAGCAGGCCAGCCGGATCAGGGTCGGCCGGTCGGCGGTCAGCGCGTCCCGGACGAGCGCGGCGACGTCGTCCGTTGTCGCCGCATCGGCGCCGTGCGCGCCGCAGGCCCGGGCCAGCGCCGGCAGGTCCGGGGTGACCAGATCGACGCCGATCGGCGGGATGCCGCGCCGCGCCTGCTGGTCCTTGATCTCGGCGTAGCCGCCGTTGTCGACGACGACGATCGGCAGGGCGAGCCGCTGCTCGACCGCGGTGACGATCTCCTGGATCGAGAACATCAACGCCCCGTCGCCCAGCAGCACGGCCACCGCCCGGCCCGGGTCGGCCAGCTTGGCGCCGATCGCCGCGGGCAGCCCGTAGCCCAGGGTGGCGAAGCCGGCCATGTACAGGAACTCGCCCGGCGCGCCGGCATCGAAGAAGTGCGCCGCGCCGAAGTAGGTGACCTGGGAGGAGTCGCCGACCAGCGACGATCCGGCGGGCAGGGCCCGGCGGACGGCCTGCACCACCGGCCGCCACGGGGCGCCGCCATCGGCGAGTGCCTCGGCATCGCACTCCGCGCGCAGCGCCGCCGCCCGCTCCGGCGCGGCCGGATCGGCTTCCCCGGAGGGCATCTGGGAGCGCAGCAGGCGCAGCGTGGCGGCCGCGTCGCCGAGCAGGTGCAGCTGGCCCGTCCGGTTCTTGTCCAGCTGGCCGGGGTCGACGTCCAGCCGGATGACGGCGGGCGTGTCGACGCTGCCCTCCCACAGCTCGGAGTCGCCCAGTTCGCTGCCCACCACGAGGGTGACATCGGCGGCGGCCAGGTGCTTCTGGGCGGCGCGCAGGCGGATCGCCGCACCGATGGCCAGCGGGTGATCCTCCGGCAGCACCCCCTTGCCGTTCGTGGTGGTGATCACCGGGGCGCCCAGACGCTCGGCCAGCTCGCGGATCTCGGTGGCCGCGCCCCGCGCCCCGCCGCCGGCGACGATCGCCGTCCGGGTCGCCGCGGCCAGTGCGGCGGCCGCCGCGGACACCGCG
>JBDHZW010000098.1:0-16459 GCA_039812105.1 Nakamurella sp. | reverse complement strand
GTGCCGGTCCCGCGCGCGGGCGAGTTCCGCCGCCAGGCCGGCGAGTTCGCCGGCCCGCCGGCGCGCGTCCTCCCGGGCGCGCCGCGCGTCCACGGCCAACCGCCGGGTGGCGGGGTCGACCGGGCTCGGCGCCGGTGCGGCTGGTTGTACGTCGGCCACTGGTGCACTGTGCGACATTCGGCGCCGCCGGTCAACGGTGGCGAGGTCCGGCCACCTGTTCGGCGGGCAGTCCCGGCGACGGACGGCCCGGTGGTGCCAGACTGCTGGGATGGAGCGCGAGGGCCGGTACGCCGTCGTTGCCCTCGGCGCGTCGCTCGGCGGCTGGGAGGCGCTGCGCGTCATCCTGCACGGCCTGCGCGGTGACCTGCCGGTGCCGCTGGTGGTGGCCCAGCATCTGGGCCCGTCCATCGCCCATCTCGTGGAGGGTCTCGACCGCGCGCTGGCGATGCCCGTCGAGTGGGTGGTCGACGGCGGCATCGCCCGGCCGGGCACCGTGCACATCTGCCCGCCCCGGTCGCAGGTCCGGCTGGAGCCGGACCGGACGTTCACCGTGCGGCCGACCGGCGAACGCTCGTCGTTCGGCATCGTCGACTCCCTGTTCACGTCGGTGGCCGAGTCCTTCGGCCCGGCGGCGATGGCGGTGGTGCTCACCGGCGGCGGCAGCGACGGGACGGCCGGGGCCCGGACGATCCGGGAGGCCGGCGGCACCGTCGTCGCCCAGGAGGAGTCGACCGCGGTCGCGACGGGCATGCCGTCCTCGGTGATCGCCGCCGGATTGGCCGACATCGTGCTGTCCCTACCGGAGATCACCGAACTGCTGGAGGGAGTCGTCGCCCGCGGGAAGCCGCTGCCGACGCCGGCGGTGCTGGCCGTCGAAGCCATCTTCGCGGCGGGCGGCGACATGGGCGCCCGGATGTCGACGACCGACTGGTCGCGGTCGCCGCTGGGGCCGGTCGAGCGCTGGTCGCCGGTGCTGCGCACGACCCTGGCCACGGTGCTGGGCAGTCCGCTGCCGATGGCCGTGCTGTGGGGGGCCGATCTGCTGCAGCTGTACAACGACGCCTACGGCCGGATCCTCGGCCCCGGCCATCCCGAGGCGCTCGGCCGCCCGGCGCTGAGCACCTGGGCCGAGAACGCGAGCGCGATCGCGCCGTTGCTCCGGCAGGTGTGGGAGTCCGGGCGGCCGGTGCTGGTGGAGGACGCGCGGCTGGTCGTCGAGCGCGACGGCCGGCCCGAGGAGCGGTTCTTCACCTTCTCCTACAGCCCGCTCCGGGAGGGCGGCGACATCGTCGGGGTGCTGGCTCCCTGCCTGGACTTGACCGAGAAAGTCCGGGCCGCAAGACGTTTGGGCACGCTGCACCGGCTGGCCACGGCCGTGCCGGACGCCGTCGCCGACGAGCGGACCGCGGGTGAGCGGCTGGCCGGCGTCTTCGGCTTCTCCGACGCCGCCGCCGACCTGCCGCTGGCCCTGCTGTACCTGCCGGACGACGCCGGGATGGACCTGCACCTGGCCGGCGCGACCGGGGTCGAGGCCGGGTCGGTGGTCGCCCCGTACCGGCTGGAGTTCGGCCGCGCGGAGCGATGGCCGGTCGCCTCGGCGGGGCGGCGGGGCGGTCTGGTCGAGGTGGACGACCTGCGATCGCGCTTCCCCGGGCTGGCCGGGCAGTGGCCGGCCCCACTGGAGACCGGGGTGGTGATCGCCTGCGGCCGCCGCGTCGACGGTGTGCCGGCCGCCATCCTGATCGCCGGCGTCAATCCGCTCGTCGCGCTCGACTCGCCGCTGCGCAGCTACCTCGAGCTGGTCGCCGAGCAGATCGGGGCGGCGGTGCTGGTCACCCGGCGGCACCGCGACGAACGGGCCCGGCTGGACTCGCTGGCCGCCCTCGATCGGGACAAGACGGTGTTCTTCGCCGGGGTCAGCCACGAGTTCCGCACCCCGCTCACCCTCACCCTCGGTCCGCTGGAGCAATTGCTCGACGACGCCGAGCATCTGCGTCCCGCGGACGCGGACGCCGCCCGGCTCGCCCACCGCAGCGCGCTGCGACTGCTCAAGCTGGTGAACACCCTGCTCGAGTTCAGCGCGTTGGAGGAACGCCGGGCCCGGCCGGAGTTGACCGAGGTCGACCTGGCCGAGGTCACCGCGGACATCGCCAGCGTCTTCCGGTCCGCGGTCGAACGGGCGGGCCTGGCCTACCGGGTGGATTGCCCGCCGCTGGGCCGGCCGGTCCCCATCGACGTCGAGATGTGGGAGCGCATCGTCCTGAACCTGGTCTCCAACGCCCTGAAACACACCTTCACCGGCACGATTTCGGTGTCGCTGCGGTTGCGGCAGCAGCACGTCGAACTGGAGGTCGCCGACACCGGCGTCGGCATCCCGGAGGCGGATCTGCCGAACCTGTTCACCCGGTTCCACCGGGTCCGCGGAGCCCGGGCCCGCAGCCACGAGGGCTCCGGGCTGGGGCTGGCCCTGGTGCAGGGCCTGGTCCGGCTGCACCGCGGCACGGTGCGGGTGCGCAGCACCCTCGGCGAGGGGAGCCGGTTCACCGTGTGGGTGCCGCTGTCGCCGGGGCGACCACGCGATCCGGCCGAGCCGCACAGCCTCACCGAACGCTCGCAGCACCGCCAGGCGTTCCTGGAGGAGGCCGAGACGTGGTTGCTGTTCGGGGATGCCGTGCCGGACGAGATCAGCCCCGGCGCGCCGCCGGCCACCGGCCCGCCCGGGCGGCGGCCGGCGGTGCTGCTCGTCGACGACAACGCCGACATGCGCGAGTACGTCCGGCGGTTGCTGGCCGACCGGTTCGAGGTGGCCGCCGTGCCCAATGGGAAGGCGGCGTTGACGGTGCTGCACGATCGATCGGTGGACCTGGTGCTCACCGACGTGCTGATGCCCGAGATCGACGGCCTGGAGCTGCTGCACGCCATCCGCCTGGATCCCCGGCACCGGACGACGCCGGTGATCCTGCTGACCGCCGTGTCCGACCCGGATTCGGTGGTGCGGGGGCTGGCCGCGGGTGCCCACGACTACATTGTCAAGCCCTTCACCGCCCGCGAAATGATCGCCCGGGTCGACGCCCAGCTGGCGCTCGCCCGCCTCCGGAACGGCGCCGCCACCGGGGATCGGCGTGAGTGACCGGCCGGCCGGGAGCCCGCGCGCAGCGCGCTGGCGCTGACCGGGCTCGAATCGTTGCCGGCCGGCTCCGGTCCCGGAACCGGCTGACCCGACCACTCGTCGCGCGAGACCTGGTTGACCCGGGCCACCCGGGGGAACTACCCCGGTGCGCGAAACCGCGCGAGGAGGCCGTCATGTCACTGTCACCGAAGGAACGGCGCGAGCTGGAGAGCATCGCCAGATCGCTCGACGCGGACGACCCGGCCCTGGCCGACCGGTTGACCCGGACCGTCGCCGGGCCGGCCGCCGGTGGCGTCCGGGCCGAGCCGGATGCGGTGGCCCGCGCGTTCCGTCGCCGGGAGCGACTGGCCTGGCTGACCATGTGGGTGGGCGCGGAACTGGTGTTCATCGGCCTGGTCTCGGCCCGCGGCCTCATCTCCGGCGGCACGATCGTCGGCTGCTACGGACTGGTGATCCTGATCATGGGTTGCGTCCCGGCCGCCCGCGCCCAGGCGCGCCGACACGGGTGGCGGGCCGGCTGGCTGGGCGGCCGGGAGGAACCGGTGCCCGGCGGCGAGCGCGCACCGGGCCGCTAGGCCTGCACAAAGCTGCTGCGTCCAGCGGGTCGCTGGGCCCGCCGCGGTCAGCCGACGCTCGGCCGCTCGGCCGCGCCCTGCCCCTTCCGGCCGAAGAACGACATCTGCCCGTTCGCCTCCAGCACCGCGCAGTCGATCTGCGACAGCCGTTCGTACCCCTGGGTTCTGGCCGCCGCGTAGAGGTCGTCGATGGACAGCCGCTCCGCCCGCATCACCTCCAGCACCGGCTGCCCGGCGTTCACCACCACCACCGCGACCCCGTGGGTGACGCTGCGAGCCCGCGGCCACCGGGCGTTCACCCAGGTCAGCAACAGCGTCAGCAGGGTGAACACGGAGACCGCGAGCACGCCCCCGGTGACCGAGTAGTCCTGTTGGGTCACCGCCTGCTGCATCATGTCGCCCGCGGTGATGAACACGATCAGCTGGAACGTGGACAGCTCGCCCAGGGTCGAGCGGCCCAGCACCCGGGTGATGATCCAGAGGAACACGAAGGCGAACGCGGCCCGATAGACGATCTCCATGAGTGCCTCTCCGTTTCCGATTCAGGGCAGCAGCCGGGTGTGGAAGTCGACGCTCGCCACCGGCTCGTCGTCGACGATCAACCGCACCCATCCGTTGGTGCCGAGCTGGCTGGCCGGCTGGATGTAGGCGTCGAAGTTCATCACGAACGCCGACCCGGTGGGCGGGGCGTCGAACGTCATCCGGACGCTGTCCGCCAGGCCCGCGCTCTTGTCGGGATCCGGCACGAAGCCTTGACTCTCGAAGATCGACAGGTACCGGGCGTTGATGTCCAGGGTGATGTCGTCATCGAAGTCCGCGCCGTCCGACCGGTCCACCTGCACCCGCAACGGAGCGTCCAGGCCGGCCCTGGCTGCCGACGCGTAGGTGACGCTCAGCACGAAACCGCCGCCCGAGGCGCTGGCGGTGGTCGTCCGCACGCCGAGCAGCCCGGTGGCCGCCAGGGCCACCGTCGCGACCAACGCCACGATCGCCAGCCCCCGGGCCCACCGGGCCGGCCACCTCTTCTCCGTGCGGCGAACGCCGTGCAGGGTGGAATCGCCCGGGATCCCTCGGGCCGCCGGGTCGTCCCGCCGATCGCCGGAACCGGTCATACCGTCGCAGGTACCCCGTCCGGCGGCGGTTCACCCAGGCCGGCGGCCGGGTGGCCGGATCCCCCGGGGCAGCCGCCCGGTGGTGGTGAGTTCCTCGGCAATGGCGCTGAGCTTGCGGTTGGTGCGCTGGGAGGCGTCCACCAGCAATCGGAACGCCTCGTCGGAGCTGATCGCGAACCGTTGCATGAGCATGCCGGTCGCCTGCCCGATGACGTCCCTGGACCGCAGGGTGGACCGCAGCCGCTCGACCATGCCGTCGTCGCCGAGCACGGTCGCGCCGAGCCGGGCCAGCGCCTCGACGGCCGCGGCGGCGTCGTCGTCGAAACCGTCGGTGCGGCCGGCGTAGCAGGTGACCGAGACCCGCGGGTCGTCGGCGGGATCACTCGCCCCGGCCAGCACCGCGACGATCCCGAAACGGGCCGCCCGGGGCGCGAAGTCGGGCCACCGGCGATCCACGGCCAGGTCGGCGCTCCGTACCGGGCGGCCCTCGGCCAGCGCGTCCAGGCTCGGCCCCTGACCCAGCACATCCTGCAGGCGGTCCAGGATCACCGCCCGGTGGTCGCTGCCGGCCAGGTTCCGCAGGCCGGGCGGGTCGGCCGCGCTGACCGCGACCCATCGCGCCGCCGGGATCGCGCCGGCCGCCTGGACAACCGGTTCCAGGCGGGCGGCGATCCGGGGGTCGGCGACCCGGCCGGCGGCGGCCGGCCGCGCCCGGTCGGCGAGGTCGCTCACCGTCGGGTCCGGTTGGCTCGCTTCGGTGGTGATGGTCGGCTCCCTGACGATCGGTTGGGGACTTACCCCATCGTGCACCGCCCGGGCGGCGCAAGCGACTGCGGCGAACGGGTGGGGGCACCGGAAACGAAGTCGCGCGCGGGTGAGCGCCGGCTCGACCGGCGCCTGTCGGGTTCCGCGGCCGGGTCCGCACTTACCCGGACCGCTTGCGATCCAGGGTCAGTTCGCCGGTGGCGGCCAGGTCGGCGGCGACGTCGGCCAACTTGCGGTGGGTCTGCTGCGAGGCCCCGATCATCAGATCGAAGGCTCGCTCGGCGGTGATCTTGTGCCGCTCCATCAGGATGCCCTTGGCCTGGCCGATCACGTCGCGGGTGTGCAGGGCGATCCGCAGGTTGCCGGTGCGCACCGCGGCGACGGCGGCCGCCGCGGCCTGCGCGGCCAGCAGCGATCCGATGCGCACGGATTCGTCGCCGAAGGCGTGCGGCGCGGCCGCGTAGAGGTTCAGCGCGCCGATCGTCTCGGCACCGGTGAACAACTGCAGCGACAGCATCGATCGGACACCGAGATCGGCGGCGGCCGCGCTGAATTCGGGCCATCGCCGGTCCGTGCCGAGATCGTCGACGCGCACCGCCCGGTGCCGCTCGACGGCCGCGGCCAGGCACGGTCCCTGGCCGGTGGCGTACTGGAGCCGATCGACGTCGCGCACCAGCGGATCGGTGGCGGCCGGGGTCTCCACCGAGCGGCCGGTGACCAGGGTGACCCCGGCGTGCTCGGCCCCGGCGACCCGCCGGCGCGAGGCCTGAACGACCCGGTTCAACACGGCGTCGAGCTGGTCATCGGCGGCGAGCCGGCGAGCGAGGTCGGCGAACCAGTCGGGGTCCGGACCCGCCACCGTGCGCACCTCCCGCTGTTCCGACGAGCCCCGACCGTGCCCGACGGGCGGACGGCCACGCTACCGCCGAAACGAAGCATCACCGGGCCGGAAAGCGAAAGACGCGGTGACCGGGCCTCAGGCCAACTGCACCCGCAACCGGGTGAGCATCGACCGCAGCAGGCGGGAGACCTGCATCTGGCTCACCCCCAGGTCGGCAGCGATGTCGGTCTGGCTCAGCTCACCCACGAACCGCAGGGCCAGGATCCGGCGCTCGCGGGCGGACAGGGAACGAACCGCGACGCCCAGGTCGTACTGCTCGTCCACCCGGATCATTGCCCGGCTCGCCGAATCGGACCGGATCCGGGCGACGGCCGATCCGTCGTCCGCGTCGGCCGTCACCGGTTGACACAGCCGGGAGGCCAGGCGTTGTCGCCGCACCCGGTCCACGCTGGTGCCGGAAGCCTCGGCGATGTCCCGGGCCGACGGAGCGGTTCCGTGCCGCTGCAGGAGGTCGGCCTCGGCGGCCTGGTGCACGGCCAGATCCTCCTGGATGGACCGGGGCATGCGGATGGGACGGCAGTGGTCCCGGAAGTAGCGCTTGATCTCGCCTTCGATCGTCGGGCCCGCGAAATGGGTCAAGGCCGGGTCGAGTTCGGGACGCCACCGCCGGACCGCCTTGCACAGGCCGAGTCTGGCGAGCTGGACCAGATCGTCGTCCTCGATCCCGCGCCCGCGGTAGCGGCGGGCGATCCCGTCGGCGAGGGGCCGGAACCGCTCGACGACGGCGGCCTCGCAGCGGCGCAGCCGGGCCGCGTCGCCGCTGTGCCGGGCGGCCGTCAGGTGTTGCAGACAATCGTGACGATCGGATTCGAGGGGTGAGACCGGCGGGCGATGAGCAACCGGTCCCGGGGACGGTTCAACACGGGCAGCCATGACAGCCCTTCAAGAGAGGGGTTTTTGGCTGGCATCGGTTTTGAACCAGAGACTTCATCATCCGCCGTCGGGCCGCCGGACGCAAGCCCGGGAGCCCGCGGGTTGGTCGAATCACCCATCCGCCCCCGGCCCCACGTCAGGGCGTGGTCAGCCCTTGGCCGGGTACGGGGTCGCGCGCAACAGGCGGGCCAGGTGGGCGGCGTTGGCCGCGGCCCCCCGGGTGGCCGCGGCGGTCTCCGCGGGCGTGCCGTCCAGATCCTGGTAGTCGGTGGTCTGCATGGCCGGGCCGTTCCAGTAGGTGACGCCCTGCGCAGCGATGGTGAAGCCGACATCGTTGAGCGCCTGGAACAGGTCGGCGGAGATCTTGTGCGCGCCGTCCTCGTTGCCGACCACGACGGCCACCGCGACCTTCCCGTAGGTCAGCAGCCGTCCGTGGTCGTCGGTCTCGGACAGCTCGGCGTCGAGCCGCTCCAACACCCGCTGGCAGACGCTGCTGTGCTGACCCATCCAGGTGGGGGTGGCCAGCACCAGGATGTCCGCCGCCAGGAGCTGGCGGCGGATCTGCGGCCAGGCATCGCCCTGCCCCATGTCCACCTCGACCCCGGGCTTCACGTCGTGGTCGATCACCCGGACCGTCGAACCGGTCACCCCGTGCTCGGCCAGCGCCTCGAGCACCTGCGAGGCCAGCAGGTCCGAGCTCGACCGGGCCGGCGAGCCCCGCAACGTGCAGATGAGGGCCAGGGCGGTGAGCGGTTCGGCCTGCGTCATTGCGCCACGTCCATTCGGTCGGGGTCCATCGGGTTCTCGGGGTGCCTCGGCGATCGGGGCCGCCCGGACCTGGTACCCGGTGGCCGGTGGCTCAACCGCTCACCCGACGGCCAGCTCGACGGTCAGCGCCCGGTGATCGGACAGGGTGAGCAGGGGGGCCCGGCTGCCGGTGACCCGGCCCAGCTCGCCGCGCAGCAGGATGTGGTCGAGTTGCCGGTCGGGATCCACCACGGGGAACGTCGGGTGGACGGCCAGCGACCGGTACCCGGCCAGGCCCGGCGTCACCAGGTTCAGGTCGCCCAGCACCACCACCGGATCGGGGAAGGGGGCCAGGTCACGGGCGATCCGGCGCAGCTGACGCCGGCCCCAGCCGGGCACGAAGGACAGGTGGGTGTTGGCCACCACCAGCGGACCGGCGGGCGTGTCGAAGGTGCCCACCACGGCCGTGCGCGGCTCGTCGTGCACCACGATCACCTTGCGGGGTCCGGGCAGCCACATCGGGAACCGGAACGGGATCCGGGGCAGCCGCAGGACCTGCCAGTGCGACGCCGGGTACCGGGACAGCAGGGCGATCCCGTAGGACGCGCCGTCCGGCGACTCCTCCCCCGTCGCGGCCACCCAGGTCGCGCCCGGGGTTCCGGAGAGGGCGGCGGCGAACCGGTGCGACCGGGCGCCCATCGCCTCGGCTGCCACCGCGGTCAGATCGGCCAGGTGCGAGCGTTCCTGCAGATGGTCGACCTCCTGCAGGGCCAGCACATCCGCGTCCAGGGTGCGCACCGCGTCGGCGAGCCGGTCCAGCCGGACGGTGCCATCCTTGGTCGACCGGCCGTGCAGGATGTTGAACGTTGCCAGACGCACCCGGGGAAAGTACCCACGATGACGACAAAGGACTCGCCGACGATCAAGGACTCGGCCGATCCGGACGACTCGCCGACGCGGCGGTTGCGGGCCGCCCTGAAGGCGTCGGCCTCGGCCCTCAAGGCCGACGCCGTCCCCTTCGCGCTGGCCGGCAGCTACGCCCTGTGGGTGCACGGCGCCCCGGAGAACACCCACGACGTCGACCTGATCGTGCCCGAGGACGCGGTCGACGACGCGGTGCGGACCCTGGCCCAGGCCGGGTTCGAGATCGAGCGGCCGCCGGAGGACTGGCTGTTCAAGGCCCACCTGGACGGCGCGATGGTGGACGTCCTGCACCGGCTCAACGGGGTCCGGGTGGTGCCCGCGCTGCTCGAGCAGGCCGACCACCGGGAGGTTCTCGGCCTGCGGATACCGGTGATGCCACCGATCCAGGTGATCGCCACCAAGCTGCAGGCGCTGTCCGAGAGGTACTGCGACTTCGGCGATCTGCTGCCCGCGGTGCGGGCCGTGCGCGAGCGGCTGGACTGGTCCCGGCTGCGCGCGGAGACCGCCGGCAACCCGTACGCCGCGGCCTTCCTGTTCCTGGCCGCCGAACTGGGCATCGACCCGGGTTCCACTGCCTGAACGGCCGGCCCGGCGCGATCGCCGGCCGGCGCGATCGCCGGCCGGCGGGATCACCGGCCGGTCAGCTCGCGGAAGTAGTACAGCAGCGGGACGTCGTCGCCCACCTCGGTGTTGCGGTAGCCGTGCCGCTCGTAGAAGCGCGGGGCGCCCCCGCCGTCGCCGTCCACGTTGATCTCCACCACCGTCCCGCCGCGGCCGCGCACCTGCGCCTCGACCGCGCCCAGCAGCCGGCTGCCGAGCCCGCGCCCCCGCCGGGCCGGGGCGACGTACAACTCGTCCAGGGTGGCCACCGGCCCGTCGTACCAGACGCTCGGACGCAGCGTCACCAGCGCGATCCCCACCGCCGGGTCGCCGGCCAGGACGGCGAACGTGGAGGCGCCCGCGAGCAGCCGGCGGAGCCGGCGGGCCAGTACCGCCTCGGCGGGCGTCGGCGTGCCGTACTCGGTGTTGAAGGCGTGCAGCAGGGCCGCGACCACCGGGGCGTCGTCGGGAGCGGCCGGCCGCAGCGGCACATCGGCGTCGTTCACACTGGCAGTCACCGGGCCAGCCTGCCCGATGGCCGGCCACGTCCGCTCGCGTAGCCTCGGCGGGTGCCCGAACTGCCGGAGGTCGAATCGGCCCGCCGGGCGCTGGCCGACGGGGCGCTGTACCGGCGCATCGTGCGGGTCGACGACCACGACGAGTACGTGAGCCGGCCGTTGCCGCCCGGCGCGTTGCCCGCGGCGCTGACCCGTCGTTGCTTCACGGCCGTCCATCGGCGGGGAAAGTCGATGTGGCTCAACACATCCCGCACCGACACCGACACCGACGCAGCCACCGGTCCCGACCTGGGCCTGCACCTGGGCATGAGCGGGATCGTCGTGGTGTCGGCGCCCTTCGGTGAGCCGGGGAGCCTGGTGGGCGGGGACTACCGGCGGGATCGGGAGCGGTTCGTCGACCGCGGCGCCTACCAACGCTTCGCGGTGACGTTCGACGACGGCGGGTCGGTGCGGCTGCTGGATCCCCGCCGGCTCTCCCGGGTGCGGCTGGATCCCGACCTGGACGCGCTCGGCCCGGACGCGCTCGGGCTGCCCCCGGCGAGGTTCCGGGCGGCCCTGACCGCCGGCCGGCGGGTGTCCACCGCACCGGTCAAGGCCCGGTTGCTGGACCAGTCGGTGATCGCCGGCGTCGGCAACCTGCTGGCCGACGAGGCGCTGTGGCGGGCCCGGATCGGCCCGTCGGTTCCGGTGGACCGGTTGGGCCGGACCCGGATCGACCGGCTGGGCCGGGCGCTGCAGGGGGCGCTGACCGACGCCATCGCCGGTGGCGGCGTGCATACCGGGCGGATCGTCCCGTTCCGTACCGCCGGCGGAAGGTGCCCGCGCTGCGGCGCCCCGATGGTGTGCGGCACGGTGGGCGGCCGGACGACCTGGTGGTGCGCGAAGGAGCAGAGCCGGTAGCTCGGCCGGTCACGTCGCCCGCAGCGCCGGCAACACCTCGTCCCGGTAGAAGTCGAAAAACCCGGCGATGTCGCTGTTGTCGTCCCGGCCGCCGATCTGGGACAGGTAGATCTCGTCGAAGCCGGCCTCGGCGAACGGCCGGAAGGCGGCGACGTGGTCGTCGGCGTCCGGTCCGTGGGCCAGCGCATCCCGGGTCATGTCCTTGGTGACCAGGCTGCTGACCTGCTCGAAATGCTTGGGGCTCGGCAACACCTGGGACAGCTCCCCCGGCACCCCCGAATTGGCCCACAGCCGGTGCGCAGTGTCCACGCACGCCTCCGGATCCCGTCCCCAGCAGACCTTGTAGCCCGCCTGGGCCGGCTTGCCGGCGCCTCCGGCGTCCCGGAACTGCTGCAGGCCCTCCCGGTCCGGGGAGGTGGAGATGAAGCCGTCGCCGATCCGGCCGGCGAGTTCCGTTGCGTTCGGCCCGAACCCGGACACGTACACCGGCGGCGGCTGCTCGGGCCGGGTGTAGATGCGGGCGTTCTCCACGGTGTAGTGCTCCCCGTGGAAGGTGACGAACTCCCCGTCCCAGAGCCGTCGCATCACCTCGACCGCCTCCGCCAGCTGGTCCAGCCGCTGCTGGATCGACGGCCAGCGGGCGCCCGTGACGTGCTCGTTCAACGCCTCGCCGGTCCCGACGCCCAGCCGGAACCGCCCGTCCAGCAACACAGACGACGTGGCCGCGGCCTGCGCCACGATCACCGGGTGGATCCGGGTGGTCGGGCAGGTGACCGCCGTCGTCACCGGTAGCGAACAGACCTGGGCGATGGCCCCGATCATCGACCAGACGAACGGGCTTTGGCCCTGCTCGTCGTTCCACGGGTGGAAATGGTCGGAGATCCACAGGGCCTCGAAGCCCGCCTGTTCGGCCCGGGCGGCCTGGTCGAGCAACTCCGCCGGGGTGTATTCCTCGCTGGACAGGAAGTAGCCGATCGTCACGCCGTCCTGGTGCCCGGGTCGTCCGGCCGCCAAACCCGGCCGATCCCTGCCGCGGCCGCGGCGGACGGGTCGTCGTCGAGCAGCTGCAGGCCGGCCAGCCGCACGATGCTGGCCGTGTCGTTGTCCCACAGGACCCGCACCGAGGCGGCGGTGGGCAGCCGGTTCAGGATCCGGCCGGTCAGGCCGCGGGCGACGAATCCGTCGTCCACCAGGGCGCGGACCCGGCTGCCGATCCGCGGCCGGGCCGGATCCGCCGGGCCGTCGTTGACGGTATTCATGGCGTGCACACCCCATCCGAGACAATGCGTTCCGGTCAGCACTTCCCCGATCGCCGGCCGGTCAAACCGATCCGGCGAGCCCGGACAGGCGCGATCGCCCCCCCGCTGATTCGAACGGTGTTTGAACCCGTTGGGCGCCGGGCACTGTGCGGACGGGTTCGCACAAGCCCTCCCCGGCTCTCGGGAGCGGCGAGCGAACCCGGCGCCCGCCGTGGGCGCGGCAACGCCTGCTCGCGCCCACGGACCCGCGGGCGCCGAGAGCCCGCCATCATCGGTCCGGCCACCGCTCCGGTGGCCGGCGATGGCGCGGGAAGACGCCCGGCGGGCGCCCCGCCCCATCCCTCGGTCGTTGCTCACCGGCACTGCATGGTGCTCCACCGACACTGAATGGAAGGCGGGACGCCGCGGGGCCCCGTACCGGCGTCGGACCGGCCGGGGTCGATCGTCTTCACTTCCCGACCGCCGGGACGGCCAAACCCGGGCGACCCGCTGGGAGCAGCGCCGAGACCGTTTGCCGGCGGCCGCGGCCGGGCACCAGCGGGTCCGGTGCGCCGGTCGGCCCGTGGTCGACGGTTGCGCTCGGATGCGCCCGAATTCGATGGCTTCGACGTGAGGATGCTCCATGGTGGCGGTGGGTTACACGCTGATGACCGAGCAGGCCGGGCCCGGCGAACTGGTCCGGCATGCGGTGGCGGCGGAACGGGCGGGGTTCGACTTCGCGGTGTCCAGCGACCACTACTTCCCGTGGCTGGACGAGATGGGCCACTCCCCCAACGCCTGGGTGACGCTCGGGGCCGTCGCCCAGGCCACCGACCGGATGCCCCTGATGACCTACGTCACGGCCCCGACCTTCCGGTACCACCCGGCCGTCGTCGCCCAGCAGGCGGCCACCCTGCAGATCCTGTCGGGCAATCGCTTCACCCTCGGCCTGGGCTCCGGGGAGGCGCTGAACGAGCACATCGTCGGGGCCGGCTGGCCGTCCGCCGACGTCCGGCAGGCTCGGCTGGTCGAGGCCGCCACGATCATCTCCGCCCTGTTCGACGGCGGGTACGTGACGTATCGGGGCGAGCACTTCCAGGTGGATTCGGCGAAATTGTGGGACCGGCCGAGCGAACGGGTGCCGATCGGCATCGCGGTGTCCGGCGAGCAGTCGTGCACGATGTTCGCCCCGCTGGCCGAGGTGATGATCGCCGTCGAGCCGGACGCGCGGCTGGGCCGGTGGTGGGACGGTGCCCGACCGGAGTCGGCGGACGGCCCGCGGCGGCCGTCCCGCAAGGTCGGTCAGCTGCCGATCTGCTGGGACGCCGACCGGGCCGCCGCGGTGCGCCGGGCGCACCGGCTGTTCCGGTGGAGCCTGGGCGGCTGGAAGATCAACGCCGAGCTGCCGGGCACTGCGGGGTTCGACGCGGCCGCCGCGCCGGTCCGCGAAGAGGACGTCGCGCAGCGGATCCCGTGCGGCGACGACGTCGACGCCGTGGTCGAGGCCGCGACCGCCTTCGCCGAGGCCGGATTCACCGACCTGGCGCTGGTGCAGATCGGCGGCGACCGGCAGGACGTCTTCTTCGACGCCGCACCGCAACTCATCGCGGCCCTGCGATCCGTCGGCTCGACCTGATCGGCACCGATCGGCCGCACCGATCGGCCGATTGTCGAGAAGTGCAGGTCGGTCGCGTTTACCGGCGAACCGTCCCGGGGACCCAAGAAGCGCCCCGCACGACCGAGTGGGGGAGCGACCTCGACGCGATCCGGAGTGAAATCGCATGCTGGTGCTGGGTGTCAACGCCGTGTTCCACGACCCGTCGGCGGCCCTGGTCGTCGACGGACGGGTAGTCGCGGCCGCCGAGGAGGAGCGGTTCAGCCGCCGCAAGCACGGCAAGCGGCCGGTCCCGTTCGCCGCCTGGGAGCTCCCCGAGCAGGCGATGCGGTGGTGCCTGCGGCACGCCGGCGTGACCCCGGCCGACCTGGACGCCGTCGGCTACTCGTTCGACCCGGAACTGTGCAAGCCCGCCGACGAGATGGGCCTGCACGACCCCTGGGACCACCTGCGGGTCACCTACGCCCGGCAGGCGCCGCAGTTCATCGCCACCGCGCTGCCCGGCCTGGATCCGCAACGGGTCCGGTTCGTCCCGCATCACATCGCGCACGCCGCGTCGGCGTCGCTGGCCTCCCCGCACGACCGGTCCAGCGTGCTGGTGCTGGACGGCCGGGGCGAACGCGCGTCCCACCTGGCCGGCCGGTACGACCGCGGCCGGCTGCAGATCCTGGCCTCGCAGGAACTGCCGCACTCGCTCGGTCTGCTCTACGAATCGCTCACCGAGCACCTCGGGTTCCTGCGGTCCAGCGACGAGTACAAGGTGATGGCGCTGGCGTCCTACGGGCGGCCGCGGTTCCTCGACGACCTGCGTGAGCTGGTCCGCCCGACCGACCAGGGCGGGTTCGTCGCCGAGGTCCCGGACTGGGACCGGTGGGCGCCCCGCCGGGTGGACGACGGCACCTGGGGCGGGGCGCACGCCGACCTGGCCTGCTCGGTGCAGGCCCGGCTGGAGGAGGTCCTGGTCGAGCTGGCCCGCTGGATTCACCGGCAGACCGGCGACCGGGTGCTGACCCTGGCCGGCGGCACCGCGCTGAACTGTGTGGCGAATTCCCGGATCTGGCGCGACACCCCGTTCGACACCGTGTGGGTGCAACCCGCCGCCGGCGACGCCGGCACCGCCCTGGGGGCCGCGCTGCAGGTCAGCGCCGACCGCGGGCTGGCGGTCGAACCCATGCCGTCGGCGGCGCTCGGCCCGGGCTGGACGGATCGGGAACTGGCCGAACACCTGCGGGCCGCCCGGGTGCCGTTCCGGACCCCGCCCGCGCTGCCGGACGCGGTGGCCGAGATCCTCGCCGGCAACGGGGTCGTCGCCTGGTTCGACGGCCGCAGCGAGTTCGGGCCCCGCGCGCTGGGGCACCGTTCGCTGCTCGCGCATCCCGGGGTGGCGGACAACGTCGAGCGCCTCAACGACGTCAAGGGTCGCGAGCAGTTCCGGCCGGTCGCCCCCATGGTGCTGGCCGAGCATGCGGCGGACATCTTCGCCGACGGCCCGCTGCCCAGCCCGTACATGCTGTTCGTGCACCGGGTCCGGCCGGAGTGGGTCGACCGGATACCGGCGGTCGTGCACGTGGACGGCACCGCCCGGATCCAGACCGTGGACCGGCGGACCCAGCCGCGGCTGGCCGCCACCCTGGAGGCGTTCCGGGCCCGCACCGGGCTGCCGGTGGTGGTCAACACCAGCCTGAACACGGCGGGCCGGCCGATGGTCAACGATCCGCGCGACGCGTTGGAACTGTTCGGTTCCGCCCCGGTCGACGCGCTGGTGATGGGCCCGCACCTGATCCGCCGGTCCGATCTGTTCGACAATCGGCCGGAACGATGAGCCCGGGGTACGACGTGGTGATCCCGACCGTCGGCCGGCCGAGCCTGCGCCGGTTGCTGGTCACCCTGGCCGGCCAGCACGCGTGTGCGCGGCACCCCCGGCCCCGGTCGGTGGTCGTGGTCGACGACCGGGCCGAGCCTGGCGCACCGCTGGACGTCGCCGGCCTGCCGTTCCCGGTGGGCGTGCGCCGGTCTGGTGGCCGGGGCCCGGCGGCCGCCCGCAACGTCGGCTGGCGGTGCACCTCGGCGCCGTGGGTGGTGTTCCTGGACGACGACGTCGAGTTGCCCGCCGGCTGGAGCCGGCGGCTGGCCGAGGACCTGCTGGCCGCCGACGCCGACCCCGACGTGGCCGGCAGCCAGGCGCGGCTGCTGGTTCCGTTGCCCGCCGATCGGCGGCCGACCGACTGGGAGCGGACCACCGCCGGGCTGGCCGGCGCCCGCTGGATCACCGCCGACATGGTTTACCGACGAACGGCTCTGATGCAGGTCGCCGGTTTCGACGAGCGGTTCCCGCGGGCCTACCGGGAGGACGCCGACCTGGCCCTGCGGGTCCGGGCGGCCGGGTGGCGGCTGGCCGCCGGCACCCGACAGACGATTCATCCGGTCCGACCCGCGAATCGGTGGGTGAGCCTGCGCGCGCAGGCCGAGGCGGCCGACGACGCGTTGATGCGCCGGCTGCACGGCCGGCGGTGGCGCCGCCGGGCGGACGCCGGCCGCGGCCGGTTCCCGGCCCACCTGGC
>JBDHZW010000097.1:0-16625 GCA_039812105.1 Nakamurella sp. | reverse complement strand
CATCACCCGGGCCGCGAACACCCCGCGTTGGTGACGGGCCGCGGCGAAGGTGCGCGCCGCCCGCCGGGCCGCCGCCCGGGCGGCCGCCGGCGCGCCGGCCAGCAGATCGATCTCGGCCGTGACCAACAGCGTGTCGGCCAGCTCGACCCGTGACCGCTCGGCGGCGAACGTCCGCTCGGCCCGTTCGGCGACCTCGCGCGCCTCGGCCAGCAGCCCGGAGGCGAGCAGCACCCGCGACCGGTCCAGGGCCCGCACCCCGGCCCGCACCTGCGGGCCGAGCTCCTCGGCGCGGCTCATCGACGCCAGCGCGCCCGGCAGCTCGCCCGAGATGTACCGGACCAGGCCGAGGTTGTGCACCGCAATGACCACGGCGGCGTCGAGCCCGGCCTGCCGGCCGAGGTCGGCGGCGCTCTCGCAGTCGGCGGTGGCCAGGTCCAGCCGGGCCTCCGCCAGGTGCAGCATGCCCCGCCAGAGCAGGGCGCGGACCAGATTGTGGGCGGAGCGCCGGGAGCCCGACAGGCCGGCGACCGCCGCGTCCAGTTGCTCCCGGGACGCCTCCAGCCGGCCGGTTCGGGCCAGCAGGACGCCGCGGGAGGCCTGCACCACGGGCCGCGCCGACGGGTTGGCGTCCAGCGCGGCATCCAGCAGCGACGCCGCGTGTTCCACCTGGCCGAGCTCGACCTGGGCGTCGGCCATGGTGATCAGGACCCGGGCCCGCAGGGCGGCCGCCGCGTCGTCCGGCAGCTGCTCACGGCTCAGCCGGGTCAGCGCGCGGCTACCGAGCCGGTACCCGGTGGCGGGCCGGCCGACGTCGACGCTGCCGCGGGCCTGCGCCCACAGCTCGGCCGCCGAGCGGACGGGGACGTGGGGGCCGCCGGGGCGCTGATCCGCCGAGCGGCGCACCCCGCGATCACCCTTCGTCACCTCTCCAGCATGCCCCGTGATCGGCCCGTCCGGCATCCCGGGGGCACCGTGGGCCGCGCGGCGCCGGCCGTCACCGGCCGGCGAGCGGCGACCTACGGACGGACCTACAGGTGCACGGCCGGGGTGACCACCGGCAGGGTCAGCGACGGATCCGAATCCAGGGTCGGGTGCAGCACGAGCTGCGCCGGTCCGGAGGGAACCGCGTCGAACACGAACCGCCCGGACTCGTCGCACTCGGCCGTCATGGTCGAGTCGCCGACCCGCAGTTCCGCGTGCAGCCGCCCGCCGGGCGCCGCCCAGCCGTCCAGCCGGATCCGACCGTCGCGCTGCGGGTTGACGACGACCATCACGGTCAGGTTGTCGCTGGCGAAGGTCACCCGGCGGGCGTGCTCGACGGAGCGGGTGCCGGCCGCGCCGGCCAGTGACAGCTCGGATTCGACCAGCCGGGCGAACTCGGCCTCCAGATCGTGCGCGCCCAACCCGAACAGGACGAGTTCGGGCAGCATCTCGGGCATCGGGTCGACCGCGTCGTAGATCGCCTGCAGGTCGGCCAGGATCCGCAGGTCGGCCCGGTCCATGGGCCCGGCGGCCGGGTCGAGATCGTCGTCCCAGTCGAGGCCGGAGTCCGCCCCGGTGTCCAGATCGAGGCCGCCGAGCAGGTCGGGCAGCCGGGTGGTTCCGTCGAAGGGATCCTTGTCGGGGGCGCCATCGGTTCCGGGGCCGCCCGCCCACTGTGCCGTCATGTCCAGTCTCCCCCGTCGAGGCGGGCGCGCAGCTTGGCGAGGCAGCGCCCTCGTGTCGGACCGATGGATCCCACCGGTATTCCCAGGTCCACCGCGATGGTGGCGTAGTCGGGTCGTGGTGCGAAGGCGATGACCGCCAGCAGCCGCCTGCACCGTTCGGACATCTCGGAGACCAGTTCCCACAATCGGCGCTGTTGATCGGTGAGCACGGCGGCGTGTTCGGCCGACGGCGCGCGGGGCAGGTCCTCGTCGGTGGGTTCTTCGCCGGTTCGTTTGGCGCTGTTGGCCCGTTCCCGCCAGGCCAGCCGGCGCAGGCTGACGGTCAGCCAGCGGACCACGGCCAGCGGGTCGCTGATGCTGTCCTTGCTGCGGACGAGGGACATGAACGTCTGCTGGACGACGTCCTCGGCCTCCGCGGCGGACAGCCCGCACTGCCGGGCGGTGTGCCAGAGCATCGGGGTGACGAGTCGGACCAACGTGTCGATGGCGCCGGGAACCCCCTGGCGATACTCGTCGAACGCGGTGCCCGCCCGGACGACCAGGTCGCCGACGTCCTGACGGCGCCGCAGGCCCGGCGGGGTGGTGCCACGGGTTGCCGGTTCGGGTTGCTCCGGCACCGTCGTCTCGGACGCCGTCGACTGTTGGGTCGCGGCAACGGTGTCCTGGTCGGAGCCGATCACTGCCCGGGCCTCCCCTGTCGGATGCACCGACCGGCCACATCCGAGGAAGCGCATGGGATGCGGATCGCACGCATGGTTCCTCCTGATGCAGCGGATCGGTGGCGGCTGTTGAGCGACACTGCACCCCACCGCCCGAGCGGACGGGAAGGTGGTGCCACCAGCAGCTTAAGGGCGGTTCTTCCGAACGAGGAAGGACCTGCACCCCTCAGCCAGGCCCTTGTCCGAACATGCACAGGACGGGACCCGGAGGGAGGTGATACCCCGATCAGCGTGTGATGTGGGTCACAGTGACGCAACCAACATCGCGACGCGAGACGTCAGACCTGTTCGGTGTCCGCGCTGCCGTCGGCCGCGGCCGGTTCGGCGGACCCCGGTTCGGTCGCAGGCTGCTCGGCCGTGGGCGTCGCGAGCAGGGTGGACAGCAGGGTGCCCTGGATGCGCCGGAAGGTGCGACCGGGCGCCGACCGGTCGAGCACCGCGACCTCCAGCTGGGTCGGCAGCAGCTCGCGCGGCGGGTTGTCGCCGGTGGAGCCGAGGGCGCTCACCGCGGAGCGCAGCGCCGTGGCCAGATCCCAGCCGGCCCGGAAGCTCGCGTTCAGCGCGGTGATCACCGGCTCGTTGACGCCGCCCATGACCACGAACCGGCGTTCCTCGACGATCGACCCGTCGTAGGAGATCCGGTACAGCTGGTCGCCGGTGCCCGGCCCGTTCTCGGCCGGGCCGGCCGCTGAACCGGGCGGCCCGACCTCGGCGACGCAGATCTCCACCTCGAACGGCTTCTGGTGCTCGGAGAAGATGGAGCCGATGGTCTGCGCGTAGGCGTTGGCCAGCCAGCGGCCGGTGACGTCCTTGCGGTCGTAGGAGAAGCCGCGGACGTCGGCCAGCCGGATCCCGGCGGTGCGCAGGTTCTCGAACTCGTTGTACCGCCCGGCCGCGGCGAAGCCGATCCGGTCGTAGATCTCACTGACCTTGTGCAGGGCCGGCGAGTGGTTCTCCGCGACGAACAGGACGCCGCCCTCGTAGAGCGTGACCACCACGCTGCGCCCGCGGGCGATGCCCTTGCGGGCGTACTCCGAGCGGTCCCGCATGAACTGTTCGGGGGACGCGTAGATCGTCGGCATGGTCACGGCGGGCGGGCTCCTCGCTGCGGGTCGGTCGGGACTGGTCGGGCCGGGGTCGCGGGTTCAGCCGCCGGGATTGATCATCCGGCCGGCCACCACGGCCTCGGCGACCACGCCCACCTCGTCGTCGGACCAGCGCACCGCCCCGTCGACGGTGATGGCGACGACCACCGGGAAGATCCGGCGGGTCAGGTCGGGTCCGCCGGTGGCGCTGTCGTCGTCGGCCGCGTCGTACAACGCCTCGACCGCAGTGCGCACCGCCGCCGGCAGGTCGGCCGCGGCGTCGTACCGCTTCTTCAGCGCGGACCGGGCGAACGTCGACCCGGAGCCGACCGAGTAGTAGTCGTGTTCCTCGTACTTGCCGCCGGCCACGTCATAGGAGAAGATCCGCCCCCGGCCCGGCCCCGTCGGCATCCCGGCCTGCTCTTCGACCCCGGCGAACAGCGGCACCACGGCCAGCCCCTGCATGGCCATGCCCAGATTCCCGCGGATCATTGTGGCCAGCCGGTTGGCCTTGCCGTCCAGGGACAGCCGGACGCCCTCGATCTTCTCGTAGTGCTCCAGCTCGAGGCGGAACAGCCGGACCATCTCCACGGCCAGACCGGCGGTGCCGGCGATGCCGATGGCCGAGTGGGAATCGGCGACGAAGACCTTCTCGATGTCCCGCTGGGCGATGATGTTGCCCATGGTGGCCCGCCGGTCGCCGGCCAGCACCACGCCCTGCTCGCAGGTCACCGCGACGATGGTGGTGCCGTGCGGCACCGGAAGCGCTACCGCGGCGTCCGCGGCCGGCCCGCGGCCGGGCAGCAGGTGCGGTTCGGCGCCGGCCAGGAACTCGGTGAACGAGCCGCTGCCGGGACGCATGTACGCGGCCGGGATGGCCGACACCGGCCAGCGCCCGACCTGACCGTCAACGGTCACTGGCCGCCCTTCTGCACGTACGAGCGGACGAAGTCCTCGGCGTTGGACTCCAGGACGTCGTCGATCTCGTCCAGGATGTCGTCGGTTTCGGCGGCCAGCTTCTCCCGGCGTTCCTGACCCGCGGCGTCGGCGCCGGCGCCCTCGTCGTCGCCGTCCCCGCCGCCCTGCTTGGTGGTCTGCTCCTGGGCCATCTGGAGTTCTCCGATCTGTAGCCGCTAGCGCGAGGATACCGAGCAGCCCCGACGGTCAGCGACGGGTCAGCGCGTCGACCAGTTCGGTGGCGTCCTGGGCGGCGTCCAGCAGCGCGCCGACGTGGTGTTTGGTGCCGCGGGTCGGCTCCATGGTGGGGATCCGGACGAGCGACTCCCGCCCGATGTCGAAGATCACCGAGTCCCACGAGGCGGCGGCCAGCCGGTCGGCGTACTTGGACACGCACCGCCCCCGGAAGTAGGCCCGGGTGTCGTCGGGGGGTTCGGTCATCGCCTCGGTGACCTGCTCCTCGGTGACCAGCCGCTGCATCGAGCCGCGGGAGACCAGCCGGTTGTACAGGCCCTTGTCCATCCGCACGTCGGAGTACTGCAGGTCGATCAGCGCCAGCCGGCCGGCCCCCCAGGACAGCCCGTCCCGGCTGCGGTAGCCCTCCAGCAGACGGAGTTTGGCCGGCCAGTCCAGCTCGGTGGCCAGGTCCATCGGGTCGCCGGCCAGCCGGTCGAGCACGCTGATCCAGCGGTCGAGCACGTCCCGGGTCTGCTCGTCGACGTCGGAGCCGTATTCGGCCTCCACGTACTTGGCGGCCGCCTCGTGGTAGGCCCGCTGCACGTCGACGCCGGTCAGCCGGCGCCCGTCGGTCAGCGGAACGGTGACCTTCAGCGTGGGGTCGTGCGAGATCTGGTGCACCGCCGCCACCGGATGGGCCAGTTCGACCGACGGCAGCGCCCAGCCGGATTCGATCATCGACAGCACCAGGGCGGCGGTGCCGACCTTGAGGTAGGTGGCGATCTCGGCGAGGTTGGCGTCGCCCAGGATCACGTGCAGCCGGCGGTGCTTGTCGGCGTCGGCGTGCGGTTCGTCCCGGGTGTTGATGATGCCGCGCTTGAGCGTGGTCTCCAGGCCGACCTCGACCTCGATGTAGTCGCTGCGCTGGGCCAGCTGGAAGCCCTCGGTCTGGCCGGCCGGACCGATGCCGACCCGGCCCGCTCCGGCGAACACCTGCCGGGTCGCGAAGAACGGGGTGAGCCCGGCGATGATCGCCGGGAACGGGGTGTCCCGGCTGCACAGGTAGTTCTCGTGGGTGCCGTAGGACGCGCCCTTGCCGTCGACGTTGTTCTTGTACATCTGGATGGGCTTGGAGCCGGGCAGCGAGGCGGCCAGCCGGGCGGCCGCCTCCATCACCCGCTCACCCGCCTTGTCGTACAGCACGGCGTCGCGCGGGTTGGTCACCTCGGGCGCGGAGAACTCCGGGTGCGCGTGGTCGACGTACAGCCGGGCGCCGTTGGACAGGATGACGTTGGCCGCGCCGATGTCGTCGACGTCCGGCTCGGCCGCCCCGAACAGGCTGGACAGGTCGTAGCCGCGGGCGTCCCGCAGCGGCGACTCCACCTCGTAGTCCCAGCGCGGCCGGCGGGCCCGGGGGGCGGCCACCGACGCGGCGTAGGCCAGGACCACCTGGGTGGACGAGATGACCGGGTTCACGCCCGGTTCGCCGGGCACCGAGATGCCGTACTCGACCTCGGTCCCCATGATGCGACGCACTGTCATGCCGTCAGGCTAATCGGTGCTCGATGGCGCCCTCGCAAGCTCGTGCGACTCGCTCGATGGCGCCCTCGCAAGCTCGTGCGACTCGCCCGGTGCGGCAGGATCGGTTGCATGGATCCCGCCCGCCCACCGAGCGCCCGCGACGGGACCGGCACCACATCGCTGGACCTGATCCGCCGCCGCTGGAAGGCGCTGCGGCAACGCGGGCTGCGCGGCCGGTCGATCGGCGAGCTGCTCGACATCGATCGCGGGGTGATCGTCCAGGCGATCAAGGTCGCCGTCTCGGCCGGGTTGTCCTGGGCGCTGGCCATGTGGTGGCTGGACTCCCCGGCGCCGATCTGGGCGCCCCTCACCGCCTCCCTGATCGCCCTGCTCACCGTGCAGGCGTCCATCCGGGACGCCGCCGAGAAGGTGCTGGGTGTCGTCGTCGGCATCGTGGTGGCGATCTGGCTGGGCGGTCTGATCGGCCTGCACGCCTGGTCCATCGCGGTGATCGTCGGCCTGGGTTTCCTGGTCGGCAAGGTGCTGCGGCTGGGGCCCGGGGCGGCCGCGCAGATCCCGATCAACGGCCTGTTCGTGCTGGCCCTGGGCAGCTCGCAGATCGAGCAACGGTTCCTGGACACGCTGATCGGCGCCGCCGTGGCGGTGCTGGTGAACTTCGTGCTCGTCCCGCCGAACCACGTGGCCGCGGCCACCCGGTCGGTCGCCGCCCTGGCCGACGGCGTGGTCGACGTGCTGACCACGCTGGCCGACGGCGTCGGGCGGCCGTGGCCGTCCCGCAACGCGGTGCAGTGGCTGCTCGACGCCCGGTCGTTGGGCCGGCTGTCGGCGGCGGCGGAATCCGAGGTCAACCGGGCCGACCAGTCGCTGTCCCTGCACCCGACCCGCTCGTCCTGGACCGCCTCGATGGTCCGGCTGCGGCAGGCCAACGAGACGCTGCAGGTCATCGAACTGCAGAACCGGACGATCGCCCGGACCGTGCGGGACATCTCCGGGAAGTTCACCGAGCAGGACGGGCGCCAGGTGGCCATGCCGATGGCCTCGGCGATGCTGCTGGCCACCGCCGACGCGATCGAGGCGTTCGCGCACACGGTGCTGCGGGCCGAGCGCGACGCGTCGACGGAGGTGTCGGGCGGGCCGGCGCACCGGGCGATCGACATCGCCCGCTCCCGCATCGACGCGATCAACGACGACCTGGCCGACATGCTGGCCGCGAACCTGAACCGCGGCGTGTTCCTGGGCGCGCTGGTGATCGAGACCGGCCGGATGCTCGACGAGCTGGAGGCCGGACTGGCCGAACTGGAGGTCGACGACTGAGCGGTCGGGCTGACTTCCGGGACGTTCGTCCGCGAAGCCGGCCGAGGTTCGACCGACCTACGTCCAGGCCAGGTCGGACCGCTGCTGCCAGTACCGCGTCGGCTCGACAGCCGGCGTCGCCAGGTCGGCCAGGTCCGCGTCGGTCAGCGTGACGGCGTCGGCCAGGAGATTGGCGTGCAGCTGATCCACCCCGGCGGCGCCGAGCAGCACCCGGTCCGCCCACGGCTGCTGCGCCGCCGCGGCCAACGCGACCGCGTCGACGGCGGTCCCGTGCCGCTGCGCGACCCGTCGCAGGGCGGGCGGCGGGTCGACCACCAGCCGGCCGTTGGCCAGCGCCTCCTTGACGATGACGGTCAGCTCGCGCCGGGACGCCTCGCGCAGGGCCGGCCCGGCCGACGGCTCCAGCAGATTCCAGGTGGCCTGCACGGCGGAGAACAGCCGGGCCCCGTCGACGTCGATGTCCATCGCCCGGCGGATGATCTCGCCCTGCTGCGGACCGGACGAGGAGAAGCCGATGGCCACCCCGCCGTCCCGCATCTCCCCCAGCGCTTGCAGCAGGCCGACGTCGTCGAACAACGGCGAGTCCGCCGTCAGCGAGTGCACCTGGTACAGGTTCAGCCGCGGCAGGCACGCCCGGGTGAGCGCCAGCTGCTCCCGGAAGTGGGCGAGCGAGTGGTCCTTGACCTCGTGCACCGGGGCCTGCCGGTCCCAGTCGCCGACGTAGCGGTAGCCCCACTTGCTGCTGACCGTGGGCGCCCGCTCCGCGAACGTGGGGTCGGCGGCGGCCCGGGCCCGCCACCAGTCGCCGACGAACTCCTCGGCCCGGCCGTAGGAACGGGCGGTGTCGATCCAGTCGACCCCGGCCGCCAGCGCGGCGTCCAGCATGGTCGCGGTGTGCGCCCGGTAGGACTCGACGGATCGGTCGGCCGGCAGCTCGCCGGCACTCCCGGTGTTGATGTAGGCGGGCCGGCCGAGCACGGCGGTGCCCAGCGCCCACCGGGCCCGCCGCGGTCGACGGTACCGGGGGGCGCCCGGTGGGCTGAAGGTCGGATCCGGCACGGGCCCGAACCTACCGCCGTCGCGCTACAGGTACTGCCCCGTGTTCGACGCGGTGTCGATGGCCCGGGAGCCCTCGGACTGCTTGCCGGACACCAGGGTGCGGATGTAGACGATCCGCTCGCCCTTCTTGCCCGAGATGCGGGCCCAGTCGTCCGGGTTCGTGGTGTTCGGCAGGTCCTCGTTCTCGGCGAACTCGTCGGTGATCGCCTCCAGCAGCTGCGACACCCGCAACCCGTTGACCCCGGTCTCGATCCGCGACTTGATCGCCGACTTCTTGGCCCGGTCGACGATGTTCTGGATCATGGCGCCGGAGTTGAAGTCCTTGAAGTACAGGACCTCCTTGTCCCCGTTGGCGTAGGTGACCTCCAGGAACCGGTTCTCGTCGGTCTCCCCGTACATCCGCTCGACGGTGTGCTGGATCATCCCGGACAGGCACGCGGACCGGTCCCCGCCGAACTCGGCGAGATCCTCCGGGTGGATCGGCAGCTCGTCGACCAGGTACTTGGAGAAGATGTCCCGGGCCGCCTCGGCGTCCGGCCGCTCGATCTTGATCTTCACGTCCAGCCGGCCGGGCCGCAGGATGGCCGGGTCGATCATGTCCTCCCGGTTGGAGGCGCCGATCACGATGACGTTCTCCAGGCCCTCGACGCCGTCGATCTCGCTCAGCAGCTGCGGCACGATCGTGGTCTCCACGTCGGAGGAGACGCCGGTGCCGCGGGTGCGGAACACCGAGTCCATCTCGTCGAAGAACACGATCACCGGGGTGCCGTCGGACGCCTTCTCGCGGGCCCGCTGGAAGATCAGCCGGATCGTCCGCTCGGTCTCGCCGACGTACTTGTTCAGCAGCTCGGGGCCCTTGATGTTGAGGAAGTAGCTGGTGTGCGTCTCCTCGCCGCGCAGCGCGGCCACCTTCTTGGCCAGCGAGTTGGCCACCGCCTTGGCGATCAGCGTCTTGCCGCAGCCGGGCGGGCCGTACAGCAGGACGCCCTTGGGCGGCCGCAGCTGGTACTCGCGGTACAGGTCGGCGTGCAGGAACGGCAACTCGACCGCGTCGCGGATCTGCTCGATCTGCCGGGTCAGGCCGCCGATGTCCTCGTACGCGACGTCCGGCACCTCCTCCAGCACCAGGTCCTCGACCTCGGACTTGGGCACCCGTTCGTAGGCGTAGCCGGCCTTGGAGTCGACCAGCAGGGAGTCGCCCGGCTTGAGCGCGATCTCCAGCAGCGGCGCCGCCAGGTGCACCACGCGTTCCTCGTCGGCGTGCCCGACGACGAGCGCCCGGTCCCCGCCGAGCACCTCGCGCAGCGCGCAGACCTCGCCGATGACGTCGAACTGGGATGCCTCCACGACGGTCAGCGCCTCGTTCAGCCGCAGCTGCTGACCCCGTTCGAGCGACTCGATGTCGACCGTCGGGGAAACGGCCAGCCGCATCCGCCGGCCGCCGGTGAACACCTCGACGGTGCCCTCCGGGCCGGGGCTGACGTACACCCCGTAGCCGCTGGGCGGCTGCGCGAGCCGGTCGACCTCTTCCTTCAATTGCAGGAGCTGAGCCCGCGCGTCACGCAGGGTGACGACCAGCTTCTCGTTGCGTTCGGACAGCGCGTTGATCCGGTTGGCCGACTCGGTGAGCTGGCGTTCCAGGGGTCGCGTGTCGGTGGGTGCGATGGCCAGCCGGCGGCGCAGCTGGGCGATCTCGTCGTTGAGTACCCGAATCTGAGCAGTCAGTTGCGCCGGGGTCTGGCGGTAACCATCGGCGGGACTCGAGTCCCGATCGGCCTCTTCCGAGGAGTCGTAACCGGTCACAATGCCCTCCCTCAAGACGGACGCTGCAAAAACCAAGCCTACCTGCGACTTCCGCCCCAGGTTCGGATGTCGGTGGCGACGCGGCTCACGGTCCCCTACCGTGACGTCCTGCTGGACAGAGCGGCCGAGATCCGGTTTTGATCCCGTGAACAGGCAGTTTCCTCGGCGAACTGATCGACTGACGGGATCGGGCCCGACCGGGCCGTCATCCATCGCGCAGCGTGATTGTTACCTGGTCGTCACGCCTGGACAATCTTTGCTGCGGGCTTTGCTCCCGGTCTCAGCGACCGGTGGTCGTCGGCCGACGCTGCGGCCGGGGGGCGGTCACCCCCGGGGCCAGCCGCCGGGTGGTGAGCAGGAACGCGGTGTGCCCGATCATCCGGTGCTCGGGCCGCACGGCCAGACCGACCAGGTGCCAGGGCCGGTGCAGGGTCTCCCAGGCGTTCGGCTCGGTGAAGCCGCCGTGCGTCCGGATGTCCTCGGCGATGCGGGAGAGCTGAGTGGTCGTCGGCACGTAGACGGTGAGCACCCCGCCGGGCACCAGGCAGTCCGCGACGGTCGGCAGTACCGCCCACGGTTCGAGCATGTCCAACACCACCCGGTCGACCGGATCGCGGTGTTCGGCCAGGTCGGCCACGGTCAGGGTCCAATTGGCGGGCCGCTGCCCGAAGAACCGCTCGACGTTGCGGATCGCGTGGTCGGCGTGGTCCGGCCGGACCTCATAGGACACCACCCGGCCCTGCTCCCCGACCGCCCGCAGCAGCGAGCAGGTCAGCGCCCCGGATCCGGCGCCGGCCTCCAGCACGGTCGCTCCCGGATGGATGTCCCCCCAGTGCACGATCTGCGCGGCGTCCTTGGGGTAGATCACCGCGGCGCCGCGCGGCATGGACAGCACGTAGTCGGTGAGCAGCGGACGCAACGCCAGATAGGGGGTGCCACCGGCCGACGTGACCACGCTGCCCTCGGGCTGCCCGATCAGGCTGTCGTGGGCCAGGGCTCCCCGATGAGTGTGGTAGGTCGCGCCGGCCTCCAGGACGACCGTGTACTTGCGGCCCTTGGAATCGGTCAACTGCACCCGATCCCCGGGCCGGAATGCCCCGCTCACCCGCTGTCCCTTCCGGTTCCTCGCGGCACCGCGAGCAGGTCGGCGGCCCGGATGACCCCGGTCGGCCGGCCGTCGTCGTCGACCAGCACGAAGATGTCGACCTCCGCCCGCCGCGCCCGGCCGAGCACCTCGTCGGGGTCGTCGCCGTCGAACACGACCGCCTCCGGCCGGATCGGCCGGGTCACCAGGGCGGCCGGCGCGTCCGGCTGCCGGGCGTCCAGATCCCGCGCCGCCGCCTCGTCGACCACGCCCCGGGCGATCCCATCGGCCTCGGTCAGCACGATCGCGGCGCCGCCCGCCGTCGCCAGCGCCTCGTGCACCCCCGTCTCGGGACCGAACCGGACCACCGGCCGGGCGACGGACGCCAGTGACGTGCCCGCCGGCCAGGACGCCGGGGTGGCGGGCCGGTCGTCGCGCTCGCCGATCACCCCGGCGACGACGAACAGGGCCATCGCGATCGCGATCGCGGCCGGCAACAGAGCGGTCGGGCCGCCGTCGACGAGCATCAACACCGCCCAGCCGGCCAGCGCGGCGGCGAGCAGGAAGCCGCCGATCACCGCGGCGGTGGTACCGGCCCGGCGGCTGCCGGAGAGCCCCCAGATCCCGGCGCGGATCACCCGGCCGCCGTCCAGCGGCAACGCGGGAAGCAGGTTGAACACCGCGATGACCAGGTTCGACAGGGCCAGCAGCAGCAGGACCAGCCGGCCGATGGTGCCCGGTGCGGTGGGTTGCAGGGCGAGCCAGAACACCCCGCCGAGCACCCCGGAGACGGCCGGCCCGGCCGCGGCCACCAGCGCCTCCTGCCGGGGGGTCACCGGTCCGGTGGCCAGTTCGCTGACCCCGCCGAGCAGGTAGAGCCGCACCGCGATGACCTGCATGCCCAGCCGGCGGGCGGCGACGCAGTGCCCCAGTTCGTGGACCAGCACGCTGATCCCGAGCAGCACGCCGAGGCCGATCGCGACGAGGACCGCGACCGTCGTGCTCGTCCCCGGGACCACCCGGCCGACCACGGGCACGCCCAGCACGGCGATGACGGCCACCGAGGCGACCCAGGATGGGGTGATCAGCACCGGGACGCCGGCGATCCGGCCGACCGGCCAGCCCCGGGTCAGCGCCGGGCGCGACCGGGGGCCGGAAGACGTCACGCCCGCAGGGTAGTGCGCGCGTCGCGGATCGGGACTGTCGGTGGGTCGTCCTACCGTGAGCGGTATGACGGTGATCATGGCCGAACCCGCGGTCCGGCGGCCGCTCGCGCTGTCGCCGTCCCGGGCGAGCGACTTCAAGTCGTGCCCGCTGCTGTACCGGCTGCGGGCCATCGACCGGCTGCCCGAGCCGCCGAGCCCGGCCGCGGTGCGCGGCACCCTGGTGCACGGCGTGCTGGAGGAGATGTTCGGCCAACCGGCGGCGGAGCGCACCCCGGACCGGACCGCGGAAACGGTGCGGCCGGCCTGGGAGCGGATGGTCGGCGAGTACCCGGAGCTGGCCACGATGCTGCCGGACGACGATCTGCCCGGCTGGCTGGAGTCGGCGCAGGCGCTGGTGCGCAGCTATTTCCGGCTGGAGGATCCGCGCCGGTTCGACCCGCAGGCCTGCGAGGCCGCGGTGGAGATCGACACCGCCGACGGGGTGCCGATGCGCGGGTTCATCGACCGCGTCGATCTCGCGCCCACCGGCGAGCTGCGGATCGTCGACTACAAGACCGGGCGGGCGCCGAGCCCGGACTTCGAGGGTCGGGCCCTGTACCAGCTGAAGTTCTATGCGTTGATGATCTACCGGCTGCGCGGGGTGGTGCCGACCCAGCTCAAGCTGATCTACCTGGCCGACGGCATGTCGTTGCAGTACGCACCGACCGAGCGGGAGCTGATCGCGTTCTCCCATGCGGTCGGCGCGCTCTGGCAGGCGGTGTCGGCGGCGTTGGCGACCGGCAACTTCCCGGCCCGGCGGGGGCCGATGTGCCGCTGGTGCACCCACCAGGCGTTGTGTCCGGAGTTCGGCGGAACGCCGCCGCCCTACCCCGGGCCGCCGGACCCGGCCGGAGCCGGTGTGCGCACGGTCAGAGCCGGCACGTCCTGATGTCGGAGGCGAGGATCGCCTTGGCACCGAGTTCGTGCAGCGCATCCATGATCGGGTTGACGTCTCCTCGCCGGACCATCGCGCGGACCGCCCGCCAGGCCGGGTCGGCCATCGGCGACACGGTGGGCGATTCCAGGCCCGGGGTGATCGCGGTGGCCCGCCCGAGCAGCTCGATCGGGCAGTCGTAGTCGAGCATCAGGTACTGCTGGGCGAACACGACACCCTGCAGCCGCTTCGCCAGCTGCCGCCCGGCCGTCGACGGCTCGGTATCCAGCCGGGCGAACAGGGCGGCCTCGGACTTGAGGATCACGTCGCCGAAGGCCACCAGCCCGTGCTGGCGCAGCGAGCGACCCGAGTCCACGACGTCGGCGATCGCATCGGCCACGCCCAGCTGGATGGAGATCTCCACCGCCCCGTCCAGCCGGATGACGTCGGCGGCGATGCCGTGCGCGGCCAGGTCGTTGCGGGTCAGGTTCGGGTAGGAGGTGGCGATCCGGGCGCCGGCCAGATCGGCGACGTGCCAGTCCTTGTGCTCGGGGCCGGCGTAGCGGAACGTCGAGTAGCCGAACCCCAGGGTGGTCAGTTCCTGCACCGGCGCACCGGAGTCGGCGGCCAGGTCGCGGCCGGTGATGCCCAGATCGAGCTCGCCGGATCCGACGTAGACCGCGATGTCCTTGGGACGCAGGAAGTAGAACTCGACGTCGTTGGCCACGTCCAGGACGCTCAGGTCGCGCGAGTCGGACCGCCCGCGGTAGCCCGCCTCCCGGAGCATGGCGGCGGCCGGTTCGGACAGCGTGCCCTTGTTGGGCACGGCAACTTTCAACATTGCTGCGTTTTCTCCTTCGGGCCCGACCGGGCGCGGCGGGGCCCCCAGCACTGTGCCATGCCAGGGTCCCGTTCCGACATCCGGTCCGTGTGTCCGAGCCGCCGGGGCGTGGCGCCGGCTCTCCGGCGCCCGCCCGCGAGAAGTCAGCGTTGCGGTCGCCACCCCGCGGGCGGAAACGCGAACGGCGCCAGCACCTCAACCCGTTCGGAGTTGATCAGGAAGAACCGCTGCACCAGGGTGACGACGATCTCGTCGCCCACCGAGTCGACCATCGTCGTGACGTCGTCGACGATGCGTTCGACCACCGGACCGCCCAGCGTCGGGATGACCATGGCTCCAACGTGGTCGGGCAGTGCCGACTTGACGTCGACGGCGTCCTCCACCGCCCCCCAGGCCTGCGCGTCGGCGACCAGCGGTCCGTTGGCCAGTAGGCGGCAGCGGCAGTGATCGGGAGCATTCGTCGCCGACGACGCGCCGTTCAGACGGCTGACGGCCTGCCGCACGGCCGCCACGGATGGCATGTGGGTCACCGATCGGCCCGCCGCCAAGAGCCGGAGGATCAACCGCATTTCGGCTTGGCGAAACCCTTCGACGAATGCCCGCACGTCCGTCGGCAGGCCCCGGCGGAAGCGCGAATCGCTCCACTTGCCGGCCGAGACCCGGAAGTCGTCCTCCAGTTCGAGCGATTCGACGGGGCTGCCCGCCGACGCCACCCGCAACCGGATCGATGAGCCGGCCGGTCCGAACTGTTGCCCGGGCTCGGGCTCGGCGGTCCGCCAGCCCACGTTGAGCCGTATCGGGCTGGGATCGACCTCGATCTGCGTCGGGACGCACCTTCCGACCGGATCGCCCACCGACGCCAACGAACGCGTGATGAGCCCGTCGACGACGGCGGCAATCTCTTCGTGTTCACGCGGCCGTGACCTCATCAGCATCCGGACGCACCTCCTCCTGATTGCGGACCTGCGCGGCCACCCACGCATATCGAGCGGTCCCTCTGAGCCCCCTGAGATCGGGATCGTGGTCAAGCCAGCCGTCGGTGATCTGCCAACTGTTGGCCCTTTCGAGGGAGGCCTCCAACCAGGTCAGGGCTTCGCTCTCATTTCCCCGGCGGGCGAAGTAGCAGGCCAGGTTGTAGCTGAGTTGGAAATGCGAGGACGGCCTCCGTGCACCACGGACCACCCGGGCCTCCTCGCGCCGGATGGTCGCCGCGCCGGCCTGGCAGATCAGCAGGGCCGAGCGAACGGTCCAGCGGCTCAAGGACCTGATGCTCGACCGGCCGACGATGTCACCCGGCCACCAGATGTCCCGTTCACTGCGTCGCAGCGAACGGCCGAGGATCCCGTCCAGGCGCAGGTCGCGCCGGTACCGCCGGAACATCGCCACTGCCATCCCTCGGAACTGAGTCTTGTAGAGGCTGGTTGCGGCGGGCCCATCCCGCCCGGTGTCCACGGTGGCCTTCTTGATCGCGGTCAATCCGTCCGTCGACGCCCGGATCGCTCGTAGCGCCCGTTCGAGCTGGGCGAGGATTCGTCGCCGCTCCGCCAACGGTGCCGCCGTCCACACCCGCGGGCTGTCGGCCAGCATGTTGATGCCGCCGGCGAGCCGGTAGCAGGCCACGTGGTACCGAGGGTGCGCGGCCACTGCCCGGGCCGACATCGAGATCGAGTCGAGCAGCCGCCCGTCCAGGGCGTAGGCGGCGGCGAGCTTCTGCAGCAGCACGCCGCTGGAGGGTGCTTTGGCCAGCGCCTGGACGAACCCGTGGGACGTCGTCGACTCCGGTTCGTCGTACAGGGCCAGGGCGGTCGAAGTTTGCGAATCCCAGCCGGCCCAGCTGGGAATCCGTGTGCTGCGGCTGAGCACCACGGCCGCGGCCCAGTAGCCGGCCGATCGGCAGGCCCGAGTGTCGGAATGGCCGGTTTGCGTGCTGACCGCGACCTCCTTGCCGGAATCGAGGTCGGTCACCCGCACGAGGACGACCCAGCGCCCGCCGCTCGTGGATTCCGGCGGAACGACATCGGCAGACACCTTGAACCCTCGCGGGACGGCCAGGATCGTCTTGAAGGCGCTGACGAGCGGGGCGAACCGGCCGTCCAGCCCGGGAACCTCGAGGAGGTCGGTCAGCGCCTGGATCGCCGTCGCCCCGGGCAGTGCGCCTGGCTCGGAGACGTTGCGCAGCACGGCCACCCGGAACGCGGCCCGCTGGGCGGCTTCGGCAATCTTCCCGTCGGCGTCGCCGGCCGTCCGCGGCGCCCCGGCGTTCAGGTCGATGGTCACCGGGCCCGGGAGTTCACCGAA
>JBDHZW010000096.1:0-16732 GCA_039812105.1 Nakamurella sp. | reverse complement strand
AGGTGATCACCGCGACGACCACCTACAGCTCGGTCACCATCGCCGAGGGCGGCGCCATCGCGGCGCCCGCCGGGTACAGCCTCACGCTGACCGTGAACGGCGTCGAGACCGGCAGCAAGATCACCGAGACCGGCGGCGCGGACACCGCGATCGTGCCCGGCACGTACCGGGGCAAGGTGGTCATCACGGTGTCCGAACAGAATCTGATCGACTTCCAGGGTCTGCAGTTCCCGTTCCGGCAGGCCGTGTACGTCGGGGCGGACGGGGTCGACGCGGCGAAGTCGGTCAGCGCGGCCGTGCAGGGCGGTTCGGTCGCCAACGACCAGACGAAGGACGTCACGATCAAGTCCACCGGCGAGGCCTTCAACGGCATCTACGTCGACGACCGGGCCTACACCATCTCGAACCCGAAGATCAGCCTGGACGGCAACGGCCGGTCGGACTTCGTCGGCTACGGGGCGGCGATCGTGGCGACCGGTTCGGGTACCGGGAACCGGGTGGTGGTGGACGGCGCGAAGATCGACAACGACGGCGCCGTGCGCACCGGGATCGTCGCCGACGGCGGGGCCAACCTGGTGGTCAAGAACTCCAGCATCAGCACCCACGACGGCGAACTGCCCGCGGACTACCAGTCCACCGTCGACCTGGCCCACATGCAGGCGGCACCCTGGATGCTCGGCATCGTCGGCAACGTGCGGGCGACGAACCTGGTGGGCAGCGGAACCCAGGCGACCTACCTCAACTCGTCGATCTACTCGCAGGGCTGGGGCGTGCTGTCCACCGACGTCGGCGAGAACATGAAGCTGACCTCGATCAACAGCACGCTGACCACCGGGGACGAGGGCTACGGGTCGTATGCGATCGGCGGCGCCACCGAGGAGTTCCTCGGCAGCCGGCTGAACGTCGACACCTACGCGGCGATCGATCGGGGCGGGGCCATCCACTACGGAGACAGCACCCGGCAGGCGGTCTCGGCGCTGAACACCAACCTGAACCTGGGCCTGTCCGATCGTGAGCTGCGCAGCCTGAGCCAGCGCAACACCGTCATCAACTCCGACAACTGGGGAGTGATGTGGCACGGCTCGGGCACCGTCACCATCGACGGCGGCACCTCGGTCACGACCAAGCGGGCCACGTTCCTGAACAAGGGCCAGGACGTCGACGTGACCGTCGACGGATCCCAGGGCGCCAAGATCAACGCCAGGGACGGCATCATCTTCCAGGGCATGGACAACGACGACCCCGGTCCGGTGATGGTCGACGGCAAGCTGGTCAACGCCGGCGTCTACACCGAGCCCACCGGTGATCCGGTGCGCGACAGCAGCTTCGACGTGACCGCGGCCCACGACACCGACTCGGTGGCGACCTTCACCGACATCGACCTGAAGGGCAACTTCTACAACGGCATCCGTGGCGGCGGCTACAACCAGCTGTCCGGCCAGAACATGGTGCTCACCTTCAACGGCGGTTCCACGGTGACCGGCGTGCTGTCCGCGACCACCACCCGGCACAACGTCTCCACCATCACCGAGGCGAACTACACCGAGATCGGCAAGATCACCAACACGGCGACTCCGGTCGTCAACAACGGGGTGATCGTCGACCTGTCCGGCGGGTCGAAGTGGACCGTCACCGGAACGTCGTACCTGAGCAAGCTGACCGTCAGCGCCGACTCGTCGGTGGTCAAGCAGCGCGGGACTGTCACCATGACCGTGAACGGCGTGCCCACCCCGATCGTGCCCGGCACCACCTACACCGGAGCGATCGTCGTCAGCTGATCGTCCCGATCCATCAGGAACGGCGTGCCCCCACCAGGGCACGCCGTTCCGGCGTTCGGGGCTGCGGAACATCGGGTCGGGTGAGGCGGCCGGATGTTCCGCGGCGGGCCCGAACCGGGGGCGTCAAGGGTGCTCGGGGCGGGAGTGCGGAACATCGGGTCGGGTGAGGCGGCCGGATGTTCCGCGGCGGGCCCGAACCGGGGGCGTCAAGGGTGCTCGGGGCGGGAGTGCGGAACATCGGGTTGCGTGGGGCGGTCGGATGTTCCGCGGCGGGACCGGGTCGGGGGCGCTGGGGGTGTGCGGGGCGGAGTGCGGAACATCGGGTCGCCCCGGACCGTCGGATGTTCCGCGGCGACGCCGAGCCAGGGATGTCAAGGGTGTGCGGGGTGCGGGTGCGGAGCATCGGGTCGTGTGGGGCGGTCGGATGTTCCGCGGCGGGCCCGAACCGAGGGCACTGGGGGTGTGCGGGGTGCGGGTGCGGAACATCGGGTCGCCCCGGACCTCGAATGTTCCGCGGCGACGCCGGCCCGAGGGTGACGCGGAACCGAGCGCCACCCACGGTGACGCGGACAGCAGAAGGCCGCGGCCCCCGACTGGCCGCGGCCTCGTGCCGATCCGCTGAAACGGGCCCCGAATCAGGCCGCCGATTCCGGCATCTGGACGGCCCACACCGACCGGACGTTGGTGAACTCGCGCAGCCCCTCGACCGACAGTTCCCGGCCGTACCCGCTGAGCTTCACCCCGCCGAACGGCATCCGCGGGTCGGAGACGACGACGGCGTTGACGAACAGCGCCCCCGAGTTGATGCCCCGGCCGAGTTCGATTCCCGACTCCATGTCCCTCGTCCACACGCTGGCGGCCAGCCCGTACGGGGACCGGTCGGCCAGTTCCACCGCCTGCTCCGGCCCGGACGCCGACACCAGGGCCAGCACCGGACCGAACGTCTCCTCGCCGAACACCGGCATGTCCGGCGTCACGTCAGCGAGAATGGTCGGGGCGTAGTAGTTCCCGGGCCGGTCCAGCCGGTGCCCACCGGTGACCAGCCGGGCGCCCATCGCCACGGACCGGCGAACCTGGTCGTCGATGTCGTCCACGAACGACGCCTTGGCCAGCGGGCCGATCTGGGTGCCCGGGTCGAGCGGGTCGCCGACCACCAGGGCCTCGGTGAGCCGGGCGATCCGCTTCTCGAAGTCGCCGACCACCTGCTCGTCGACGATGAACCGCTTGGCGCACAGGCAACTCTGGCCGGCATTGACGAACCGTGCCTTCACCGCCAGCGGCGAGATGGCGTCCAGGTCGGCGTCGGCCAGCACGACGAACGGATCGGACCCGCCGAGTTCCAGGACCGTCTTCTTCAACGCCCGGCCGGCCGCCTCGGCGACGGTCGCGCCCGCCTTCTCGCTGCCGGTCAACGTCACCGCGGCCACCCGGGGGTCGGCGATGATCTCGCCGACCATGGAATGTTCGGCCAGCACGAGGGTCTGCAGCAGGCCGGTCGGGAAACCGGCCCGCTCGAACAGGTCCTGCAGGGCCAGGGCGCACCCGGTGACGTTGGACGCGTGCTTGAGCAGCCCGCCGTTGCCCGCGGCCAGGGTGGGCGCGGCGAACCGGATCACCTGCCAGTACGGGAAGTTCCACGGCATCACCGCCAGCACCAGGCCGATCGGCTCGTACGCGACGAACGAGCGGACCGCCTCGGTGGCCACCGGGGTGGGCGCGAGGAACTCGGCCAGGTGATCGGCGTAGTAGTCGCAGGTGAGCGCGCACTTGAGCACCTCGGCCCTGGCCTCGGTGATCGGCTTGCCCATTTCGGTCGAGATCAGCCGAGCGTGCTCGTCGGTCTCGTCCCGCAGCAGCCCGGCCAGGGCCCGCAGCCGGGCCGAGCGCTGCGCCACACTCGTGGTCCGCCAGGTTCGCTGCACCCGCACCCCGCCGTCCAGCATGACGTCGACGGCGGCCCGGCCGACCGCCGGGTGGTCGGCGATCCGCTCGCCGGTGGCCGGGTTCCAGGTGGTGACGGCAGCGGTGCTCACAGCAACTCCTCGGGGTAGCGGCGCTGGGCCGGCGGGACCGGGTCCGGTGCCGGATCCCCGGCCACGATGCGGTTCTCGATCGTCCCGAGGCCCTCGATGGTCATCGTCACGACGTCCCCGACCTGCAGCGGCGGCGGGTTGCGGGTGCCGGTGCGGCTCCACACCTCGGCCAGCGCGCCGTGCGAGCAGGTGCCCGAGGCGAGCACGTCGCCCCGGCCGACGGTGGCCCCGCGGGCGGAGTGCGCCAGCAGTTCCTCGAACGACCAGGACATGTTGCCGCTGTCGTCGGTGCCGACCACGGCACCGTTGACCGCGACGGTCATCTTCAGCGACAGCCGCCCATCCACCACACTGGATTCGAGCTCGTCGGGGGTGGTGATCCAGGGTCCGATCGTGTTGGCGAAGTCCT
The DNA here is from genome assembly GCA_039812105.1 of Nakamurella sp. Lineage (GTDB taxonomy): Bacteria > Actinomycetota > Actinomycetes > Mycobacteriales > Nakamurellaceae > Nakamurella. Next base: position 12,512 of record JBDHZW010000096.1, on the reverse strand, counting down.
TGCCTTTGTTCGGGCCCAGCCCCACCCGCATCTCCCGGCCCTGGGTGTCCCGGGCCGACCAGTCGTTGACGATCAGGTAGCCGGCGATGTGCTCGCCGGCCCGCTCGACCGGCACGTTCCGGGCCGGCGTGCCGACCACCGCGCCGATCTCCAGCTCGAAGTCCAGCGCGGCGGTGTCCGGCGGCATCGGGACGTCGTCGGTGGCCCCGTACAGCGACCAGGGGTTCATGAACAGGAAGGCGGGCGCCTGGTACCACTCCCGCGGCACCGTGCCGTCACCACCCTCGGATTTCTTCATCCCGGCGATGTGCGCCTCGAACGCGACGAAGTCGCGCATCGCCCGCGGCTGCACCGGCGGCAGCAGCCGGACCGACTCCAGCGGCGCCCGGTGGTACCGGCCGGCCTGCAATTCCAGCCGGTCCCGTTCGCGCCGGGGCAGCGCGAGCACGTCCAGCACGTCCAGGGTGGTGGGCAGGTCCTGGATCTCGCCGTGCCGGACGATGCCGACGTGCGGGAAGCCGTGGTGCTCGTAGAGCGCCAGTTTCATCGCTCAGTAGTCCAGGGTCTGGTAGAAGTCACGGCGCCGGTCGGCCAGCGCCGGGATCGCCTGGCCCAGCGCCCACTTCTTGAAGTGGTCGTACTCGGCGTGCGCCTTGACCGCGTCGTCGTCGGTGTAGATCTCGAAGATGCGGAAGATCAGCGGCTCGGCCGGGTCCTGGTAGGCCTGGTAGTACAGGTTGCCCTCCTCGGTCCGGGAGGCGGGCGAGAGGTGTTCCAGCGCCTCGCGAACCAGGTCCTCCTGGCCGGGCTTGGCGATCCAGGTGGCGTTGAGTACGACGGCCATGACGGGTGTTTCCTTTCGTGGGGTTGCACAGAGGGTGGGACGGGGAGGAGGGTCAACCGGCCCGCTTGCGCCGGCCGAGGTAGGTGGACAGGCCGACGGCGGCGAGCAGGGCCAGCCCGTTGAACACGCTGGAGGCCCAGCCGCTGGCCCCGGACAGTGTCAGACCGCTGACCGAGATCGACACGAACACCGCGCCGATGATGGTGCCGATGACGTTGAAGAAGCCGGGCGCGATCGCCGTCGCGCCCAGGAAGACCGCGGCCAGGGCCGGGAAGAGCAGGTCGTTGCCGGTGGACGCGCTGGCGCTGCCGGCCCGGGACAGCTGCATGACGCCGGCCAGCCCGGCGATCGCGGCGGCCACGATGAACGTCGTCCACACGTTCCGGTCGACCCGGATGCCGACCAGCTTGGCCGAGGAGGCGCTCGACCCGATCGCGTACAGGGACCGGCCGAACGGCTTGTGGGTGAAGATGTACCAGGCCACCGCGGCCACCCCGAGCAGCACGAACACCACCGACGGCAGGCCGAGCAGCCGGCTGGAGCCGAACCTGGTCATCGCCGGGTCGATGCCGGAGACGATGGTCTGGCCGCCGGTGTACCAGACCATGATGCCCGAGATCAACGTGGCCATACCGAGTGTGGTGACGAACGGGCTCATGTGCAGCCGGGTGACCAGGAAGCCGTTGACGACTCCGACCAGCGCCGCCAGGATGACCGGCACGGTCACCGCCAGCCACAGCGGCCACCCGGACTTGGCCATGAAGCCGGCGGTGAGCACCTGGGCCATCGCGGCGATCGCCCCGAGCGAGAAGTCGAAGTACCCGCAGACCAGGGGGAACAGCGCGGCGATCGCGATCAGTGCGATGACCGCCTGGCTGCCCAGGATGACGTTCAGGTTGGTCAGGGTGGGGAAGGTGGCGCTGGACGCCGGGAAGAAGGTGAAGAAGACGAAGACCGCGATGGTCAGCAGCAGCAGCGCGTAGTTCTCCAGGAACGCGACGACGCCGCCGGAGCCGCTGCGCGGTGACTTCCCGCCGGTGGCCTGGGCGGTCCCGGAGCTGGTGGTGGTCGTCATGCGGGCTCTCCTTCCGTGGGATCGGGAACCGGCCGGGCCGGCCGCGGTTCCGGGTTGTCGATGGCGCCGGGGCGATCCCGCAGCACCAGGCTGGTCAACTCGTCGACGTCGACGGTCTCGGCGTTCACCTCGCCGGTGATCCGGCCGCGGGCCAGCAGCACGATCCGGTCGCACAGCGCGTGCAGCTCGCTCATGTCCGAGGACGCGACCAGCACCGCGCAGCCCTGCTCGGCCGCCTCCCGGATCACCGCGTAGATGTCCACCCGGCTCATCACGTCGACGCCCTGGGTGGGCTCGTCGAGCAGCAGCAGCTGCGGTTTGCGCTGCAGCCAGCGGGCGATGATGACCTTCTGCTGGTTGCCGCCGGACATCGAGGTGAACAGGGCCCGCGGGCCGGCCACCTTGATGCTGAACTTCTCGATCAGCTGCTGGGCGACCCGGCGCTCCCGGCCGCGGCTCATCCAGCCGCCGCGACCGTTCTCGGCCAGCATGGCCAGCGCCAGGTTCTCGCTGACGCTGTGCTCGGGGAAGGCGGCGTCGCGGCCCCGGTCCTCCGGAACCATGCCGACGCCCAACCCGATCGCCTCGTCGATCCGCAGCGGGGCGTAGGGCTTGCCGCCCAACGACATCGAGCCGCCGGTCGGCTGCACCACGCCGAACGCGGCCTGCAGCAGCGAGGATCGGCCGGACCCGACGAGGCCGGCGATGCCGACGATCTCGCCCTCGTGCACGGTCAGGTCGACCCCGCGCAGCGGCCCGGAGTGCAGCCCCGCCAGTTCGAGCACGGCCTTGCCCCGGCGGTGACCGGCCGAGCCGGTCGGCCGCAGCGCCTGCACCGCCGCCCCGGCCATGATCTCGACCAGCTGGTCTTCGGTCGGCCGGGCGTCGACCAGCTCGCCGACCACCTGGCCGTCCCGGAAGACGGTGAAGTCGTGCGCGACCGACAGCACCTCCTGCAGCCGGTGGCTGACCATCACCACGGTCTGCCCCTGGTCGGCCCGCCGCCGCACGAGCTCCAGCAGCCGCTTGGACTCGTGCGCGGCCAGGCTGGCGGTCGGCTCGTCCAGGATCAGGATGAGTTCGTCGCCCTCCTGGTCCTGCAGGGCCCGGGCGATGGCCACGATGGTCCGGTCGGCCGGTCGCAGGTGCTTGATCGGCTGCCGGGGGTCGGCGTCCAACTCGTACTCGGCGAGCAGCCGGGCGACCCGTTTGCGCAGGGCCTTCCAGTCGACCCCACCGATGCCGTTGCGCGGGTAGCCGGCGTCGAGGGCGAAGTTCTCCTCGATGGACAGCTCCTCGAAAAGGCCCAGATCCTGGTGCACGAACCGGAGGCCGGCCTGCTGGGCGGTGGCCGGGGTGTACCCGGACAGCGAGTAGTCCGCGCCGAACACCCGCAGCCGGCCGGCGTCGGCCTGGTGCACTGCCGCAAGGATCTTGATGGTCGTGCTCTTGCCGGATCCGTTGCCCCCCAGCAGGGCGTGCACGGTGCCCCGCCGGACCTTCAGCGACGCCCCGGACAGCGCCTTGGTGCCGCCGAAATGCTTGTCCAGCCCGGTGATGTCGATGGCGAGTTCGGTCACGGGAGCGACGACGGTCGGTGCGGCGGTCATACGCCCCAGGCCGCCTCGAACTTGGACTTGTAGTCGACGTTGCCCTCGTACTGCCCGCTGCTGGGCATGTTGTGGTCGGCGTCGATCGCCTGGATCGGCTCGCCGATGTACTGGGCCTGCTGGCCGGCGAGCACCCGCAGGGCGGTGTCCACCGAGCCCCAGCCGCCCCACAGGGTGGCGAAGCCGACGGTGGCGTCCAGGCCGGCGTTGCCCTGGCGGATCAGGTCCAGCGCCGGGGCGTCCCCGCCGCGGCCGATGACCAGCAGCTTGTCGTCCAGACCGGCCGAGACGATGGCCGCGGACAGGCCGTTGGTGAACCAGCCGTCGACCGGCCCGACCAGCACGTTGGCGTCGGGGTTGGCCAGCAGGGCGGTGGTGACCTTCTGCACGTAGGAGCCGTCGGCGTTCTCCGGGTCGCTGATGTCCACGGTCGTGGCGACCTTGCCGCCGAGCTCGGCCATCCGGGCCTTGAACCCGTCGGTGATCCACTGACCCCAGGTCTGGGTGGTGAAGTTCAGCACCACCGCGTTCGCGTCGCCGTTGGTCTTGCCGTACGCGTAGTCGGCCTGCAGCTTGCCGAACTCCTCCCACATCTGCTGCGGGGTGTAGTCGGCCAGCCACAGCCGCTCCGACGCCCACAGCTTCGGATCGCAGTCGTCGACGCCGCCGCCGCCGATCACGGTGATGCCGGCGGTCACCGCCTCCTGGAAGGCGGCCTGGGCGACGCCGCAGCCGATGCCGATCGGCACGATGACGTCGGCGCCGCCGGCCACGGACTGCCGGATGGCGGTGGCGAAGCCCTCCGGGCTGAGCTTGCCGTCGGCCACGGTGGCGGTCCAGCCGACCGTCTCGGCCGCCTTCTTCACCGCCGCGGAGACGTCCGCGCAGCTGGGCACCTGCTCGCCGCAGGACACCACGTACAGGCTCTTGCCCTTCTCCGCGGTGACCGCGGGCAGCGTGGACAGATCGCCGCCGACGCCGGCGTACGCGGTGTCCAGCGCCTCCTGCGCCGCGGCGCTCAGGGTGGCCGAGGCCGCCGTCGTCGAGGAATCGCTTCCCGAGCTGCACGACGCGAGCACCAGGGCGCCGGCGACGACCAGCCCCGTGAGCCCGAGGGCCCGGGAGCGCTTGCCGAGAGTGAACACGCTACAACCTCCTGCTTGCGTCAACATGGAGGCCATCGGGGAAGAAGGCCTCATTGCCTTGGGTGGTGCCTGGGTGGTGCTGGTCCGGTGGCCGGTGGCGGGTCCGTCCGCTCGGAACTGTGCTGAGTCAAACAGCGCCGGCTGTGCCTGGCGACGGGTCCGCGGCTATAGGTGTCATCGCTGCCGGCGATGGCCGGCCCGCGGTGATTCCGGGACCGGACCGAGACGGTCTGCGCCGTGGCCGTTGTCGGGCTGGTTCGGGTCGGGTGGAAACACAGGAAAGACACAGGACGAGCACAGCGCTCAGTGCTCGATCAGGCTCAGTGCTCGATCAGGCTCAGTGCTCGATCAGCCAGCCCTCGATGGTGCCGGCGGTCTCGAACTCCGCGGTGTTGACCAGCCGGCGGGCGTCGTCCAGGTCCGAGGAGAACCCCTGGTCCAGGAACACGGCGAGCACGGCGCGGGTCTGCCCGGGGTCCTGCAGGCCGGCCGGCACGATCAGCACGTTGGCGTCCGCGTGGATGCGGGCGGCCCGGACGAAGCCGGCATCGAGCCCGGGCACGGCCCGGGCGCCGTTGACCTTGTTAGCGGCGATCGTCTCGCCCGCGCCGTCGCCGCCCACCACGACGCCGCGGGTCGCCAGGCCGGCGTCCTCGTCCTCGACGACGGCCTTGGCCACCCGGATGGCCAGCACCGGGTAGTCGTCGTTCTCGTCGTAGTCCGGCGGGCCGTGCCAGATCACCTCGTGCCCGGTGGCGAGGTCGTTCTCGATGTCCCGGGCCCGCCGGTAGCCGGCGTGGTTCCCGGCCAGATGGATACGCACCGCCGGCCTCCTCACAGTTCCCAGTGGTTGCGGTTCAGGGTGGCCGGATCGTGCGCCAGGTACCTGGCGAACCGGCCGGCCGGATCGCGGTCGGCGATGATGGCCTGCAACCGGGCGAAGTTCTCCTCGGCCATGAACTTCAGCTGGCGGTTCGTCATGTCCGAGTCGCCCAGGTACTGGCCGGCGGTGACCGGCTGCGCGTACTCCATCGCCTTGTTCAGCCAGGACCGGTTCGACTCGTCCAGGGCGGGGTCGTCGTACACCGTGTAGGTGGCCACGTACGCCTCGGTCTGCAACGAGAACGCCATGTCCGGCAGCGGCCGCATCGGCGCGTTGCTGAACCAGATGCTGAACGCCTCCGGGGTCGGCAGGTCGGCGAACAGCGGGCGGATCCGTTCGATGATCTGCGCCGGGTCACCCTGCACCCAGATGTTGTCGGTGACGTAGCGGGCGCCCCGCGGGTTGGCCAGTTCCTGCTGGACGCGCTGCTCGGCCAGCGTCGACTCGACACCGTCCACCACCATGACGGCCCGGTCCAGCGCCGGGTTGGTGTTGAACGGTTCCAGCGCGGCGCGGGACGCGGCCGCGTCGTCGACCAGGGCCACCGCGGTGACCACGAACCGGCGCCGGGGCGGCTCGCCGGCCGCGGCCGGCGGGGTCAGGCTGACCACCACGATCTCCACGTCCGGCGAGATCTGCCCGTGCAGGTCGTACAGCCAGGTCATCACCTCGGTGAAGTCGGCCAGTTCGAACATCTGCACGGTGTGCCCGAGGTAGCCGAACTTCGGCCGGGTCTGCAGGTGGAAGCGGGTGACGATGCCCGGGAACGAGGGCCCGGCGCCGCGGGCGGCCCAGTACAGGTCGGTGTTCTGCTCCGCGTCGGCCCGGACCAGTTCACCGTCGGCGGTGACCACGTCGACCGCGACCACGCTCTCGGCCGCCCAGCCCCAGCCCCGCTGGCACCAGCCCTGGCCGCCCTGCAGCAGGAAGCCGCCGATGCCGACGGACGGGCAGTGCCCGCCGTTGAAGAACCGGCCCCGGCCCTCCAGGAACGGCGACAGGGTGTCCCCGCCGTGCACCGCCGGCTGCGCGGAGGCGATCCCGGTGTCCGGGTCGTAGTCCATCTCGACCAGCAGGCCCAGGTCGATCAGCAGGCCGCCGTCCCGCACGCTCCAGGCGGCCCACGCGTGGCCGCCCGACCGGACGGCGACCGACCAGTTCCGCTCGGCCGCCCACCGGACGCCGGCCACCACGTCGTCGACGTCGGCGGCCTGCAGCACCGCGTCGGGCTGCCGGCCGGGCCGGCGGCCGTTGAAGACCCGGCCGACCCGGGCGTCCTCCCAGTCCGGGTCGCCGGGCAGGCTCAGCCGGCCGCGGAACCGGGTCCGCGGGTCGGTCGTCGTTCGTTCGTTGACGGTCACGCTGGTGCAGGCCTCCTCGAGTCGCGACGGGGCCGCCCGCTCGCCAGGCAGGCCCCCGTCTGGGAGTGAAAGATGTTCGGTCACAACAGATTGCCCGCGAGAATCAGATCGGCGGGGCGACGAACAGGCCGCGGTCGACGTCGTTGAACGACTCCCGGGCGACCAGCTCGCTCATCTCGTTGGCGGTGCCCCACTGGTCCTGGGTGGTGACCAGGTTGACGTCCAGCTTGCTGGGGTGCCAGAGGTCCTCGTCCTCGATGGTGGCCAGTTCGGTGGTGTACTCCAGCGTGTTGCCGGCCGGGTCCAGGAAGTAGGCGAAGGTGTTGTCGCCGGCGTTGTGCCGGCCGGGTCCCCACACCATCCGGGCGCCGCTGCGCAGGATCTTGCCGGCGCCGCGCATCCATTCCTCCACGCCCCGCATCTCGAACGAGGCGTGGTGCAGCGACGGGTGCGGGCCCTTGGCGATGGCCAGCGAGTGATGCGCGTTGTTGCATCGCATGAAGTGCATCAGGTCGCCCATCCGGTCGCTGAACAGGGTGTCGCTGATCGCGAAGTCCAGGTGGTCGATGTACCACTGGGTGGTCCGGTCCAGGTCGGTGGTGTTGACCACGACGTGGGACAGCTTGACCGGCACCGGTTCCCGCGGCTGGATCTTGCGATTCTGGCGCAGCGTGACGTCGGTGGAGATCTCCAGGGTGCGCCCGTCCACGTCGAAGCAGCGGAAGCCGTAGCCGCCGCCGGGCTGGGTCAGCTCCCGGGGCTCGTGCACGAACTGCACGCCGGCGGCGCGCAGCCGGGCGGCCAGCTCGTCCACCTCCAGGCGCGAGTGCGCGCCGAACGCGATCAGGTCGATCCGCTTGTCCCCCTCGCGCAACCGGACGGTGTACGGCTCCGGTGAACCCTCGGCCCACAGGTAGGAGACCCGGCCGGGCTCGTCGCGGCGGTCCACCTCGGTCAGGCCCCAATACTTGGTCAGGAAGGCGAGCTCCTCGTCGAAGTTCGACACCGCCAGGGCCAGGTAGCGCAGGTGGGAGATCAGCCGGCGCGGTGTCGGCGTGGTCGCCGGGGCGGGCGTGTCCGCGGCCCAGGCGTGGGCTATCGACGACTCGGTGGAGGACTCGGTCACCGTTGATCTCCTCGGTTCGGCCCGCCGCGGAGGCCGGCGGGTGGCTCGGTCACCGAGGCTAGGGTGGCCGAGCCGGCCGGCCCATAGCGCCGGGCGGATACCTCCTATCGGGGTCGGCCGGACGGGCGTCATGTCCTGCCCGGATAGCAGTCATCGCCCGCGGCATGTTCCGCGACCGCGGCGGCGACCCTACTGTCGCTGGTCAACGGCGAGGATGCCGATGAAGGGAGACACCACCGATATGACCGTGAATTCGGTTCTCGTGGTCGGCGGGGGAGTGACCGGGACGGTCGCCGGGTTGGCGTTGGCCCAACGCGGTGTCCGGGTCACCCTCGTCGAACGGATCAGCCAGTGGCAGGGGGTCGGGCACGGAATCACCGTGCAGGGCAACGCGCTCAAGGTCTTTCGCGAGATCGGCGCGCTGGACCGGATGCTCGAACGGGCGCACCCGTTCGTCGACATCAAGTTCTTCGACGCCGACGGCACCCTGCTGAACACGGTGACCACCCCGCGGACCGGCGGCGCGGACCTGCCGCCGACGATGGGCGCGCTGCGCAGCGACCTGCAGACGGTGCTGGTCGACATGATCGGCGCGGCCGGCGTCGACGTCCGGCTGGGGCTGGAGATGGACGCCTTCGACACGGTCGGCGACCACGTCGACGTCCGCTTCTCCGACGGCTCGACCGGCCGCTACGACCTGGTGATCGCCGCCGACGGCATCAAGTCCAAGACCCGCGCGATGCTCGGCATGCCCGAGGACCGGCAGCCCAGCGGGATGGGCATCTGGCGGGTGGTCACCGCGCGCAAGCCGCACATGACCACCTCCGGCCTGTTCTACAACGGCCCGCAGTACAAGGCCGGCTACACGCCGATCTCCGACGAGCTGTGCTACGCCTACGTGCTGACCGACCCGGTGCGCCAGGACAACGGACTGTCCGACGCCGACGAGATGAAGCGGCTGCTGGCCGGCTACCACGGCGACTTCGACTTCATCCGGGACAACATCGCCGACGGCGACGTGCTGAACTTCCAACCCATCGAGTGGCTGCTGGTGCAGGGACCGTGGCACCGGGGCCGGGTGGTCGCGATCGGCGACGCCGTGCACGCCTGCCCGCCGCTGATCGCGCAGGGCGCCGCGCAGTGCTCCGAGGACGCCTGGCTGCTGGCCGACTACATCACCAGGGACGGTGACATCGAGGAGCTGCTCGCCGCTTTCGAGTCCCGGCGCAAGCCCCGGGTGCAGCTGGTGGTGGACGCGTCGCTGCAATTGGTGGACTGGGAGCTGCATCCGGGCACCCCCGGCGCCGACCCGGCCGCCCTGATGGCCCGGTCGCTGGCCGCGCTCGCCGAGCCGGCCTGAGAGGGACGATCCGATGAACGAGACGGATGAGAAGGACCCGGCCGGCGCCGGGAACCTGCCGGCGGGCGTCGTCCCCCGGCGGGTGGTCACCGGACACGACGCCAACGGCGTCTCGGTGGTCGTCGAGGACGGCATCGTGCCGGTGCACCGGGTGATGCCGCAGGACGGCGTCGGCTTCTACGAGATCTGGCAGACCGACGCCAGCCCGGCGCCGCTGCTGCCGGTCGAGTCCAGCGAACCGACCCGCCGGACCCTGCGGGTGCCGCCGGAACCCAACGGCACCAAGATCCGGATCAACGAGTTCTTCCCCGGCTTCCTCACCGCCGACGGCCGGCAGTCGCCCGTGCACCGCACCGAGACCGTCGACTACGGCATCGTGCTGGAGGGCGAGATCGTGCTGATCCTGGACGATTCCGAGGTCACCCTGCGGGCCGGTGACGTCGTCGTGCAGCGCGGCACCGACCACGCCTGGGCCAACCGGACGGACTCGGTCGCCCGGGTCGCGTTCATCCTGGTCGACGCCGAGTTCGGCCCGGAGCTGCTGGAGCTGCTGCCCGGCATCCGGGACGAGCTGATGCAGCACGGACCGCACGACGACAAGGTGGCGTCGTGACCGGGCTCGTGCTCGACCACGTCGGGCTGAGCGTCGCCGACGTCGACGCCCAGGCCCGGTGGTATGCCGACGCGCTGGGGCTGACGATCACCGGCCGGTTCGAGCTGCCGGCGATCGGGCTGGCCGGGGCGTTCGTCCGGCACCCCGACGGCTGGGCCATCGAGCTGTTGCACCGGGAGGGCTTCAGCCCCCGGGAGCCGTTCTCCCATCCCAACACCGCGCTGCTGACCAGCGGCTACGGGCACGTGTGCCTGCGGGTGGACGACCTGGACGCGACCCACGCCCGGCTGCTGGCGGCCGGCGCGCTGGAGCGGATGACGCCGCGCGATTCGCCCGAACCGGGGGTGCGGATGTCGTTCGTCGCCGACCCCGAGGGCAACCTGATCGAGCTGCTGGACCGGTGCGGGCCGGTGGGGTCATGACGCCCGTCCACCCGGATCTTCGGGACAAGCTGGTCGTGGTGACCGGGGCGGCCGGCGGGCAGGGCGCCGCCGAGGCGTTGGCCCTGGCCGGCAACGGCGCTCTCGTCATCGCCACCGACGTCGTCGAGCGGGCCGACGAGCTGCTCGCCCGGTCCGCCGGCCTGCCCGGCCGGGTCGACTACCGGCGGCTGGACGTGTCGGTCCAGGACGACTGGGATCGGTTGGCGCAGAACCTGTCCGACGCCGGCACCCCGGTGCACGGGCTGGTCAACAACGCCGGGGTGACGCACCGGGCCCGGCTCGGGCAGACCGAGCGGGCGGACTGGGACCGGGTCATCGCGATCAACCTGACCGGCCCGATGCTGGGCATCCAGGCGCTGGCGCCGCTGATGGTCGCCGGATCGTCGATCGTCAACGTCGGCTCGGCCGCCGGGCTGACCGCGCACTACACGGTGGCCTACACCACCAGCAAGTGGGGCCTGCGCGGGCTGACCCACGTCGCCGCCACCCAGTACGGGCCGGCCGGCATCCGGGTCAACATCGTGCATCCGGGGTTCATCGCCACCGAGATGACCGCGTCCGCACCGGGGGCGATGGTGACCGCGCAGCTCGAACTGACCCCGCTGGAGCGGGTCGGCCAGGCGGCCGAGGTGGCCGCCGTCGTGCTGTTCCTGCTGTCCGAGTCGTCGACGTACGTGTCCGGCGCGGAGATCCCGGTCGACGGCGCCTACACCTCGTCGGCCGGCGTGAAGTACATGGCCGACCGGATCGCCGCGTCCCTGGCCACCGCCCCGGCCCGCTGACCTGCCCCTGATCCCGGGAGGAAACCCCTTCATGTTCATGTACTTTCCCACCAACTACGTGTGGAGCATGGCCGTGGTGGCCACGCTCAACAACGGCGGATTCATCGACGAGGTGGACCGGGCGTGCCGGCCGGTGGTCGAGGCCGCCAAGAACGGCGACGACGCCGGCACCGAGGAGCTCTACGCCGCCTGGGTGGCGGTGGCCGACCGGCTGATCGCCGCCGCCGAGGACGACGAGAAGCGGGGCCGGCTGATCGGCGCGGGCGAGAAGTACTACCGGGCCAGCCTGTACGTCTCACAGTCCGAGCGGCTGCAGTCCCCGACCTGGCCCGGCCGCAACGCCGCCTACGCCAAATCCCGGGACCTGCTGGCCAAGCACGTCGAGCTGTCCGGCGTCCCCCTCACCGCGGTCGAGATTCCCTACGAGGGAACCTCGCTGCCCGGCTACCTGTACCGCGCCGAGCCCGTCGACGGGCGCCCGACGCCGGTCGTGGTGCAGTGGAACGGGCTGGACTCGACCAAGGAGATGATGTATTACTCGGGCTTCCCGCAGATGCTGGCCCGGCGCGGGGTCTCCACCCTGATGGTCGACACCCCGGGCTCCGGCGAGGCGCTGCGGCTGCGCGGCCTGCCGGCCCGGGTGGACACCGAGGCCTGGGCGGCCGCCTGCATCGACCACCTGGAGACGGTGCCGGGCATCGACGCCGACCGGGTCGGCTTGGTCGGCTGGTCGCTCGGCGGGTACTACGCGCCGCGGGCGGCGGCGTTCGAGAAGCGGGTGCGGCTCGTCGTGGCCTGGGGGGCGAACCACAACTGGGCCGAGGTCCAGCAGGCCCGCCGGCGGCGCGAGGGGGAGAACCCGGTCCCGCATTACTGGGACCACGTGTTCTGGGTGTGGGGGGTGGACACCATGGACGACTTCCTGGCCAGGACGGCGGACATGCACCTGAACGGGGTGGTGGACAAGATCACCGTGCCGTTCCTGGTCACCCACGGCGTCAACGACCGGCAGATCTCGGTCGACTACGCGCACCAGTCCTACGAACAGGCGGTCAACAGCCCGCACCGGGAGCTGCGGCTGTTCGACGAGCCGGAGGGCGGCACCGAGCACATCAGCATCGACAACATGCCCTACGTCGCCGGTTTCATCGCCGACTGGGTCGCCGAGACCTTCGCCGAACTCGCCGCCGATCTCACCGCCGCGCCGGCTCCCGCCGCGGGGTGAGGCGGCCACCGACCGCGTCGGCCGCGTCGACCGGGCCGGCCACGT
>JBDHZW010000095.1:0-16777 GCA_039812105.1 Nakamurella sp. | reverse complement strand
GAGGCGACCCTGCGCCGACTGGCGGTCACCGACGGGCTCTCCGTCCGCGTCGTGGACATACCCGGCGGGCACCATGCGAGCGCGGAAAGCAATACCGGCGCCTACCTGTCCGCGCTCGATTCGATCAGGGACGGGCGGGGCTGGTAAACCCCACCCTGGACCCTCGCTCGTGACCGGAGTTATCCACAGGGCGGCACGCTGGGATTCTCCTTCCGCAGAGGCCTGGGTATCGTCGGCCGGTCACCATGCGACCTGCCAACGGGGACGCATGCCCATCACCGGGCGGAATCGAGGGATCGTGCGGAAGTCGACCTGCTTGGCCGTCACATTGGTTGCTTCCGTATCCGTTCTTGGCGCCTGCTCGACGAACTCGGCTGATCCAGGGTCGTCCGGGTCGACCGGTCCTTCATCAACGCCGATTTCCACTCCAGATCAGTCCGCCAACACCACTCCGTCGACAAGCGCGCGACCGACACCGAGCGTCGTCGACCCCTCCAGCCTGATCACGACCAATCCCTGGCCGGCGACCTTGACGCCCGAGCAGGCCACCGACGCGCAGGCAGCGATCGAGGGGTACCGGGACTACTGGAAAATGGTCGATGTCGCTATCGCACAACCCACAAATGACTGGACAGAGCAAGTCGGACAGCATTCAACTGGGCCGGCCCAGGCGACTCTGCTTGAGACACTGGGCCAACTCGTGGAGCGTGGCAGGTATGCCACTGGGACGACATCAGTCAACCCGATAGTCGTTGACGTTCAGCCCGCCCTCGTTGTGATCTCTGATTGCGTCGACAAGACCGCCACGGACCTGCTCGATCTGTCCGGGAAGTCTGTGAAGGCACCAGACGCCCCTGGAACGTACTTCCGTCACCACGCTGACGTGAACATGGTTGAAACCACCGACGGTCGATGGGTCCTCGCCCTGAAGACCGATGATTGGTCCCAGACGTGTTGACGGCTGCCATGGCAGCGGTGGTTCTCGTCGTGTCGTCCTCGTTCACGTCGCCCGAGCCGGGGGCCGGTTGCTCGGATGCCGGTTGTGATTACACGTTGACTGATGCCGGAAAGGCAGCAGCATCCAATCCGGTCTCGGATGGTGCTCCCGACGACACCGACCACATCACCAGTGATGCGACGCCGGACCCTTGTCCATGGATGGTCGTGGAAAGCCTGGGTGCAGAATCATCGTGGTGGGACGGAAATGACCCATCGGCCGGGCATGTTGAGCTGAACGCATGCGCACTCAAGGGTGACGGAACCGATCCAGGCGTCGGAGTACTACAGACTCGCTTCGTACCGAACGCTGCACCCGCAGTGGTCGCCGCGACTCCACCGGATCCAGCGGTGCTCGCTCGTCAGGCAGTTGGGCGGCTCGTTGTCCCAAGGCCGACGATCGGTGTAGGTCCCGATCGTTCGAAGCTGGCGGTTCAGTTGTGGACGTGGCTGTGGGTCGACGATGTGCCTCCGGCACCGGTGACCGTGACCTTGGACGGCGTCTCCGTGACGGCGACTGCAACGTTGTCAACGACGACATGGTCACTTGGAGAACCGGCGAACACCGGTAGCGCGTACCAACCCGGCCCTCCGGTGACGGTCACTTGCATCGGTGCGGGTACGCCGCCTCCCCCGGGATACGACTGGCAAGCTGAGCCGCCTTGCGGCCATATGTTCAAGTGGCGCTCGCTGAAGGAACGCACCGGCGGCATCGGGAAGTGGCCGATCACCGTGACAACGACATGGAACGTGACCTGGCTGTCCAACACGGGCCTATCCGGAGCGGACCTCCTGACTGCCACAAGTTCGGACGCGTTTGAGATCGGTGAGTACCGAATCGTGCTAGTAGATGGACCGGGTGGCTGACGCCGCAAGGATGCGCGCCGCGTGCCGCTGGTCAAGGCGCCGACAAAGATTCGCCATTCCGCCTCGCGCAATCACGACCGGACCAGTCGGGCCGATCGGCCGACTGATGAACAAGGGCCGAGGCTGACCTCGCCGCCGGTACCGCCGGGCTGGTGATGCGACGTGTCACCCCGGCACTCTGACCCTAGGATCGGGCCCATACAGCATGATCAACTTTGCTAGGCCGCAAGGGACTGCCAGCCGCGTACGAATTCCCTTCGACCGTGCGGAGGAAACTGACGAAATCCTTCGGAATTGTTGCAGGAGCGTTTCCCTGGCGTATTCACTCAGTTGCAAAGATCGCCCGGCCCCTTTCGTGACCCATCCTGCACCGGCCGCAATCAATCCGAAACCTGCACAAGATCACGATCGAGAGCCTCGTCGCGCATGGCCCTGACCTGCACGTATCCGAGCGGTTGTCCCGGGGTTTCGACCTCACGGCGATATATCTGCCGGGCCCACAGGGATATATCTTGCCAGGCCATCGACCGAGTTGGATGCTGTTCACATCGAATTGCGAGCCCGACCGGGCCGGCCATTCCGGAAGGCCGAAAGCGCGATTCGAGCCGACACAGCGCGCACCTGTGTCGACGTACCCGCCACCGAGCCCGTAGCCGTGCCCGACCCCGATGTCGATCGGTAGGAGCGAAAGTATGACCGAGAAGATGACCGACAGCCCCGTCGCCGGAGCGACCGGCGGCCCCGAGCACCATCATCTGTCCATGCACGACATCACCCCCGACCATCCGGCCGGCGCCGGGGTGATCAAGCCCGGCTACGACGACCGGCTGACCAACGAGGACCTCGCGCCGCTGCGCAAGCAGACGTGGGGCGCGTACAACTTCTTCGCCTTCTGGATGTCCGACGTGCACAGCGTCGGCGGGTACATCACCGCGGGCAGCCTGTTCGCGCTCGGCCTGGCCGCCTGGCAGGTGCTGGTGGCGCTGCTGGTCGGCATCACCATCGTCTACTTCCTGTGCAACCTGGTGGCCCGGCCGTCGCAGGCCACCGGCACCCCCTACCCGGTGGCGTCCCGGATCTCGTTCGGCGTCCTGGGCGCGAACATCCCGGCCATCATCCGCGGCCTGATCGCGGTGGCCTGGTACGGCATCCAGACCTACCTGGCCTCGGTCGCGCTGGTGCTGCTGGCGATCAAGCTGTGGCCGGGGCTGGCGCCGTACGCGGAAACCGCCCAGTACGGCTTCGCCGGGCTGTCGCTGCTCGGCTGGATCGGGTTCGGCATCATGTGGATCGCCCAGGCCATCGTGTTCTGGCGCGGCATGGAGGCCATCCGCCGGTTCATCGACTTCTGCGGGCCGGCCGTGTACGTGGTGATGTTCGCGCTGGCCATCTACCTGGTCGCCGCGGCGGGTTGGGAGAACATCGACTTCAACCTGGCCGAGGGAGGGCTCACCCTGACCGGCTGGGCCATCATCCCGGTGCTGCTGTCGGCGATCGCCCTGGTCGTGTCCTACTTCTCCGGCCCGATGCTGAACTACGGCGACTTCGCCCGGTACGGCAAGACCTTCCGCGCGGTCCGCAAGGGCAACTTCCTGGGCCTGCCGGTCAACTTCCTGGTGTTCTCGCTGCTGGTCGTGGTGACCGCGGCGGCCACCCGGCCGGTGTTCGGCGAGCTGATCATCGACCCGGTGCACACCGTCGCCCAGCTGGACAACGTCTACGCGGTCGTGCTGGGCGCGCTGACCTTCATGATCGCCACCGTCGGCATCAACATCGTGGCCAACTTCGTCTCCCCGGCCTTCGACTTCTCCAACGTCAACCCGCAGAAGATCTCCTGGCGGATGGGCGGCATGATCGCCGCCATCGGTTCGGTGCTGATCACCCCGTGGAACCTGTACAACTCGCCGGAGACCATCCACTACACGCTGGACACCCTGGGCGCCTTCATCGGCCCGCTGTACGGCGTGCTGATCGCCGACTACTTCCTGGTCAAGCGCCGCCGGGTGAACGTGGACGCCCTGTACACGCTGAGCCCGGCCGGCACCTACCACTACCGCAAGGGCTACAACCCGGTCGCCATCACCGTCACCGCGGTCGGCGCCGTCGCCGGCATGCTGGTCGTGGTCTTCGGCTCGACCGAGGCGGCCGCCTACACCTGGTTCATCGGCGCGGGCCTGGCCTTCGCCCTGTACCTGATCGGCAGCAAGCTGTTCGGCGCCCGGGCCAACTACCCCACGCCGGACCAGCAGGGCATCGCCGCCTGAGCCCGCCCCGCTCGGGGGTCGCCGCCGTCCGGAAGGTCCGGGCGGCGGCGGACCGGCCGACGCGGCACCATCGACACCACCGGTCCGTTCCGCCACCGGGCGCCCGGCCGGACACCGGACACCTCGCCGACCAACCACCAGCGACCCGATCGACCAAGGAACCCACCGTGCTGATCAAGGTGATCAACCCGAACACCACCGCCTCGATGACCGAGAAGATCGGGGCCGCCGCTCGCGCCGTCGCCGCTCCCGGCACCGACATCGTCGCGACCAATCCGACGATGGGCCCCGCGTCGATCGAGAGCCATTACGACGAGGCCCTGGCCGTCCCCGGCCTGCTCGAGCAGATCGCGCTGGGCGAACGGGACGGGGCCGACGGCTACGTGGTCGCCTGCTTCGGCGACCCGGGCCTGGACGCGGCCCGCGAGCTGGCCGCCGGGCCGGTGGTCGGCATCGCCGAGGCCGCCATGCACGCCGCCGCCTTCCTGGGCCGCGGGTTCAGCGTGGTCACCACCCTGGGCCGGACCACCGGCCGGGCGTGGGAACTCGCCCACCGGTACGGCATGGCCGGTTTCTGCCGGAACGTGCGGGCCTGCGAGATCCCGGTGCTGGACCTGGAGATCCCCGGCTCGTCGGCCCGGGAGACGATCGCGCAGGAGTGCAAGCGGGCGGTCGAGGACGACGGCGCCGACGTCATCGTCCTCGGCTGCGCCGGCATGGCCGACCTGTGCCGGTACGTCACCGAACAGGTCGGCGTGCCCGTCGTCGACGGCGTGGCCGCCGCCACCAAGACCGTCGAAGGGCTGGTCGCCCAGGGTCTGTGGACCAGCACCCGCTCCGAATACGCGGCCCCGCCGGCCAAGGAGTACACCGGGCTGCTCGACGGGTTCACCATCGGCCGGTGAGCGGCACCGCCGCCGCAGGCGCGACACCCGTCCGCCCCGACGCCGCCCGGCCGACCCGCACCGGCCGGGAGTGCGTCCCGGGGCGGACAATGACCCGATGGCCCCTGTCCCGGTGAACGCTTCCGATCCGGCCCGTCGCGCCTCCCCCGCGCCCTCGCCGCTGATGGCGATCCTGCGGGCGGAACGCGCCGGGCTGTCCCAGCAGGCGATCCTCACCGAACTGCGCCGGGCCATCCTGTCCGGCGACGTGGCCCCCGGTTCGCCGGTCCCGCTGGACGAGGTGGCCGACCTGTTCGGGGTCAGTCGCATCCCGATCCGGGAGTCCCTCAAGACGCTGATCGGCGAGGGGCTGGTCGACCACCAGCCCCGGGCCGGCTACACCGTCGCCCGGCTCACCCCGCAGGAGTTCCGCGAGCTGTACATCGTGCGGGGCGTGCTGGAGATGGCGGCGCTGTCCGCGGCCGTCGACCTCGCCGGCCCCGACGACGACCGGGCGGCCGCGGAGGCGCTGAACGCCCTCGACCGGGCCATCCGGGACCAGGACTACCGCGCCTACCAGCGGGAGAGCCGCCGTTTCCATCTCGCCCTGGCCACGCCCTGCCGGATGCCCCGGCTGATGCACATGATCGACCTGGTCTGGAACATCACCGAGCCCATCCAGCCGATGGCGCACATCCGTCAGCGGGACCGGGACGACCTGCACGGCGAGCACCGAGACATGCTCGACGCGTTCGTCGCCCGCGACCGCGCCCGGCTGCTCCAGCTCACCCGGCAGCACCTGGACGAGCTGGAGAGCACGGTTTCCGACCTGTCGGCGACCGGGCTGTTCGACGAATCCGGCGGCTGAGCGATCGGGCCCGGTCGCTCGGCGGTGGCCGGCCACGCACGAGAAGTGCCGCGCCGCCCTCAGCCGCTGCCGACCAGTTCGCCGGACCGCTCCGCGGACTCTTCGGGCATTCCCCAGGGGTCGTCGTAGTCGGGCTCGGGCGGCAGGTCGCCGGCACCGAGGTCGGACATCGGAGCCTCGGCCGGCTCGGCCTGCGGCTGGGGTTGCGGCTGCGTCGAGCCGAACACGTCCGGCTGCTTGCGGGCGATCCGGTTGCCGATCCGGGCCACGTCCAGTCCGATCGTGTCGGCCTTGACCTCGGTGAAGTACTGGGTGGTGCCGTCCTTGTCGAACCGGCGGGTGGCGATCCGGCCCACCACCACCACCGGGTCGCCCTTGCGGACGATGGCCAACACCGCGGTGGCCATGGCCCGCCAGCAGATCACCCGCACCCCGAACTCGTCCCCGTCCACCCATCCCCCGCCCTCCCGGTCGAGCCGGCGCTCGGTCGCCACCACCCGGAAGGTGACCCGGTCGCCGGTCGCTCCCGAGGACAGCAGCGGGTCCGACCCCACCCGCCCGGTCAGCGTGATCGATGCTGCATGACTCATCTGCTCGCTCCTGTCGATGCCGTGCCGGCCGATACCGGCGGATGCCCACGACGCTGCCAGCCGGGACCCGCGCCGGCGACACCGATCTGCGAAATGTGGACAAAATTCGGACATGGGGACAAACCGGCGGGTCAGTCGGGACGCCGGGTTTGCTGCGCTGATCGAAGTCCCATTTCTGCACCGGATTTGCCCGATTTCGTGGGACTTGGATCAGCGCACCCGAGTCAGGCCGGAGCCGGGTCTCGCTACAGCCGGCCGAACGGGGCGGCGTAGGCGAACCGGCCGCGGGGCACCGCCGCCACCAGGGGCAGCACCTGGAAGTGCCGGCCCCACGCCGGGTCCGGCGCCTGCAGACCCACCTCCAGCGCCGGACGGAACCCGAACCGGCCGTAGAAGGCGGGGTCGCCGAGCAGCACCAGCGCCCGCTCACCGGAGCCCCGGGCCGCATCGATCAGCGAGGTCAGCAACGCCCGGCCCACCCCGGTCCGCTGGTCGGCCGGGCGGACGGCCACCGGGCCGACCCCGACCAACCGGTCCACCATCGCCCCGGCCACGTCCGTCACCGTGCCGTAGCTGCTGGTCAGCTGCCCGACGAGGACGCCGTCCCGCTCCGCCACCAGGGTCAACGCCGGCACCAGGTCGGGATCGCCGCGCAGCTCGTCGTCCAACCCGACCTCGATCACCCGCCCGGCGACCGTCGGGAACGCGGAACGGATGATCTCCCGCACCGCCGGACGGTCGGCCGCTCGTTCGGGGCGGACGACCACGGTCACGGCGACCGCTTGTCCCGTTCGGCCAACTGGGCCAGCATCCGGTTGTAGGCGTCGAGTTCGTCGTCGACCGCCCGGTCGCCCTTGCGGTCGGACCGCCGGGCCTCCCGCTCGTCGCTGCGCGCCCACTGCGCCATCAGCGCGATCATCACGATGATGATGGGGATCTCGGTCGCCCCCCAGGCGATCGCCCCGCCCAGACGCTCCTCGGCGACCAGGTCGGTGACCCACGGCAGGCCCAGCCCGGAGTAGTAGTCGGCGGCCATCGCGCTGTGCGTGTTCATCAGGGCCAGCCCGAAGAACGCGTGGAACGGCAATGCCCCCAGCAGCAGGGCCAGCTTGACAAACGGCTGAAGCTGCCGGGGTGAGGGGTCGACGCCGATGATCACCCAGTAGTACAGGTAGCCGACCACCAGGAAGTGCAGGTTCATCAGCACGTGGCCGACGTGCGAGGTGATCATCAGCTCGAACAGCGAGGTGAAGTACAGCGCGTAGAACGAGACCACGAACAGCACGAACACGACCAGCGGATGGGTGATGAACCGGACGAAGCGGCTGTGCATCGCCGAGACGATGCCCTCCCGCAACCCGGGCACGTCGTCCCGGCCGGCGGCCGGCAGCACCCGCAGGGCCAGCGTCACCGGACCGCCGAGCACCAGCAGGATCGGCGCGACCATGCCCAGGACCATGTGCGCGATCATGTGGATGGAGAACTCCGCGACGGCGTACCGGCCGAGCCCGGACGACGTCGCCAGCAGGATCATCAGGCAGCCGATGACCCAGGCCGTGGTCCGCCCGGGAGGCCACCGCACGCCGTTGCCGCGCAGTCGCCGCACGCCGATCACGTACACGACGGCGGCGACGATCGCACCGGTCCCGAGCAGCCAGTCGAACCGCCAGTCCAACGCCAGGGTCAGCGCAGTGGGCGGCCCGTCGAGCCGGTAGCCGAGGGTCAGTTCCAGGTCGGAGGGCGCGGCGCCGGTGGGCGGCGGGGTGGCGGTGCGGGCCAGCGCGGACGCCACCCCGATGGTGGCGGCCATGATCAACACCTCGACCACGGCCAGCCGGATCAGCGGCCGTCGTTCGCCGCGGGCGATCGCCGGCAGCGTCTGCCGCCGATGCAGATAGCCGATGACGCCCAGCGCGATCAGCATGCCCGCCTTCAGCATGACCAGCCGTCCGTAAGCGGTGGTCCACAGGTCGGACAGGTAGCTGATCCGCAGCCAGGCGTTGCCCAGCCCGGACGCGGCCACGGCGATGAACGCGACGAGCGCGACCGATGAGTAGCGCCGCGCGACGACGTCCAGGTGGTTCACCCGCTGCCGGGCCAGGCCGAGGAAGGCGACCAGCCCGCCGACCCACAGGCTGATCCCGATCAGGTGGTAGATCATGCTGTCCACCGCGATGTCGTGGTCGCCGGAGGACGCCGAGTGACCGGAGTCGGCCTGCGGCACCAGGGCCGCCAGGGCCAGCACCAGCAGCACGACCGCCCATCCCGGATGCAGCACCGCCCGGGCCAGGATGGCGATCAGCAGCGCCGCGATGCCGGCGATCAGCGCTGCCCGTACGCTGTTCAGCGCGGAGAGGCCGCTGATCACCCAATCCGCCGACAGCGACTGGTCCACCGGCCGGCCCAGCGTGTCGGACAGGGTGAGCGGGATCAGCGCGAACGAACCGACCGCCCACACCAGGGCGGACAGCGAGGCGGCCCGGATCGCCCGGTAGCCGCCGACGTCGAGGAACCCGCTGCGCTGGGCCGGAGCCAGCCACGCGGCGGCCAGCAACCAGCCGACGGTGACCGCGGCGGAGAAGTCGACGATCGCCTTGACCGCCGGCAGCGCCAGCGCGGTGAACTCCCCCGCCGACGGCAGTCCGGGGATGTCGGTGCGGGACGGCACGATCGCGGCCAGCGCGGCGGCGACACAGCCGGTGATGCAGGCCGCGGCGATGACCACGGCGGTGACCGTCCACGGGTCGCGCCGGCCGGGTTCGGCGACCGCCGGTGCCGCGCCGGCGGTTCCGGGCTGGTCGCTCGGTGTCACGTCACCGGCGTCGGGCGACGTCCACTTCGGCACGAACTCACGATACGTCGTGCGGACCTGGCCGCCGTCCGCCCCGGGACGGCCACCTCCCGGACACGGTGTCGTCCGATCGGACGACACGAAGTCGGGCCGGACGGTCGTCCCGCCGACCGGGCCCGGCGACGGACAGTGGGATCCGTTCCGATCACGAAGGAGAAGATCCCATGTCCGTTGTCGCAACCGGCCGGCGCAACACCCTGGCGCTGGCCGGGCTGATCGTCGCCGTCTCGATGACGACGATCGACCAGACGATCGTCGCCCTGTCCGGCCCCACCATCGAGACCGACCTGGCCATCACCCACGACGCGATGCAGTGGGCGGTCAACGTGTACCTCATCGCCACCGCCGCGTTCTTCCTGCTCGGCGGCCGGCTCGCGGACATCTTCGGGCACAAGCGGATGGCCCTGGTCGGCATCGCCGCGTTCGGCGCCACCTCGTTGCTGTGCAGCCTCGCCCCCACCGGCGACCTGGCCGCCGGCTGGCTGATCGGTGCCCGCGCGCTGCAGGGCATCGCCGGGGCGATCATGTTCCCGGCCGCGATCGGGTTGGTCGTGCAGGGCTTCTCGCGGGAGGGCCGGGCCAAGGCGATGGCCACCTTCTTCGGCATCACCGGCGCGATGACCGCCATCGGCCCGATCGCCGGCGGTGTGCTGTCCCAGTGGACCTGGCGCAGCATCTTCTGGATCAACATCCCGCTGGCGATCGTGTCCTTCGTCATCGTGGCGGTCGCCGCCGCGCCGACCGCGCGCCGCCGGGAGCGGGTCGACCTGGCCGGTGCCGCGGTGATCGCCACCGGCCTCGGCCTGATCGTGTTCGGCCTGCAGCAGGCCGGCGCGTGGGGCTGGACCAGCCCGTGGGTGATCGGCAGCATCGTCGCCGGCATCGCCCTGGTCGGCCTGTTCGTGCTGGTCGAGCGCCGGGTGACGCAGCCGCTGGTGAAGCTGCAGGTGTTCCGGGAGCGCGGGTTCTCGCTGTCGGTGCTGGCCATGCTGTTCGCATCGATCGCGTTCGTCTCCACCTTCTTCTTCCTCAGCGTGTACGGCCAGGTGTCGCTGCGGCTCAGCGCGCTGGACACCGGGCTGCTGTTCCTGAAGTTCTTCATCGGCTTCGTCGTTGCCGCCCAGGTCGGCTCGCGCCGGTTCGACCGGCTCGGCCCGCGCAGCGTCTACGCCCTCGGCGGGCTGATCGGCACCGCCGGATTCGCCTGGCTGGCCTTCGCGGTCACCCGGATCCCGGCCCAGCCGGACGCCTTCATGAACCCGCAGACCTGGCCGATCGTGCTGGCCGGAGCCGGCATCGGCTTCATGCTCAGCGCGGCGTCGACCGACGCGGTCAACCGGGCGATCGGCGCGTCCTACGGAGAGGTCACCGCGATCTCGCAGACCATGCGCAACTTCGGCGGCGCCCTGGGCCTGGCCGTGTTCACCACCGTCGTGACCAACGCGCTGACCGGCAAGCTCACCGACGCGTTCACCGCGCTCGGCGCCCCGGCCGGCACCGCCGATTCCGTCGTCGCCCAGATCAGTGGCGCCGCCGGCCACGCATCGTCGGGCCTGTCCCAGCTGCCGCCGGCCGTGCAGGAGCAGTTCACCACCGCGGTCCAGCAGGGTTACGCGAACTCGGTCTGCTATGCCTTCGTCGGCTGTGCGATCGCGATGGCGGTGGTCGTGGCGATCGGCCTGCTGTACCCGAAGGGGCAGGTGTCGGCGAGCTTCACCGACGGGACCGTCGACGCCGGTGCCGACTCCGGTGCCGACTCCGACACGGCGACCGCCGCGTCCTGACCCGGATACGGTTTGACCATGGTCGGCCCCACCGCCCCGCGCACCGACGTGGAGCTGACGGACGGTGTCCGGGGATGGCTGGTGTTCTACGCGCTGGCCACCGCGGGCACCGTCCTTATCATGCTGGCCAATCCGGGTGGCGAGTGGCCGAGCACCCTCGGGGCCGTCGGGCTGGTGCTGGGCACCCAGGCCGCCTACCTGTTCCTCGCCCGTCCCGGACTGACACCGATCCGGTCGAACAGCCGCGGCGGCCGGGCCTTCGCCGTGGTTGCCGTTCTCGCCCTCGGCCCGGCGGTCTACCTGAACTCCTGGAGCGCGATGTCGCTGTTCGCGCTGACACCAGAAGTGTTCATGCTGCTGACGTTCGGGCGGGCGGCCGCGGTGATCGCCGCGCTGAACGCGGTCGACGCCGCCGCGCAGTTGTCGGCCGGCCCGCACGCGGTGCCGGACATCGTCCAGCAGGTCGGCATCTCGGTGTTCATCGTGACCTTCTCGCTGTTCTTCGGCAGCCGGCTCCTGACGATCGCCGACCGCAGCGCCGAGCGGCTGCGGTTGATCGGGCAGCTGCGGGAGCGGGAGGCGGAGGTGGCCGCACTGTCCGCGGCCCGCGGCGCCGAGCAGGAACGAACCCGGATCGCCCGGGAGATGCACGACACCCTGGCCCAGGGTTTCACCTCGATCGTGACGCTGGGCCACGCGGTGGCCGGCGAGCTGGACAGCGACCCGGCCGCGGCCCGCCGGCACATCGAGATGATCACCCGCACCGCCACCGACAATCTGGCCGAGTCGCGCCGGATCATCCGGGCCCTGTCGCCCGCCCGGCTGGACGGGGCGACCCTGCCGGAGGCGGTGGAGCGGATCGTTGCGGCGTTCGCCGAGGAGACCGACACCCCGGCCGACGTCGTCGTCGAGGGCGACGTGCTGGCCGCGGCACCCCAGGCCGAGGTGGTCGCGCTGCGGGTGGTGCAGGAGAGCCTGGCCAACGTCCGCAAGCACGCCCGCGCCCATGCCGTCCGGGTGCGGCTGTCGTACGCGGGCGACTCGGTGGAGATCACCGTGCACGACGACGGCGCCGGATTCCGCCCCGAGGCGCCCGCCGACGGCTTCGGTCTGGCCGGCATGCGGTCCCGGGTCGCCGAGGCGGGCGGCGAGGTGGACGTGCGGTCGGCGCCCGGCGCCGGGACGGACGTCACCGCGCTCGTCCCGCTGGGGGCGACCGGATGATCCGACTGGTGCTGGTCGACGACCATCCCCTGGTCCGCGAGGGCATCCGGGGGATGCTGGCGGCCTACCCGGACATCGAGGTGGTGGGCCAAGCCTCCGACGGCGTCGCGGGGGTGGACCTCGTCCGGCGCCTGCGGCCCGACTTGGTGCTGATGGACCTGCGGATGCCCGGCGGCGACGGGGTCACCGCGACCGGCGAGATCGTCGCGGCGGGCCTGTCCCGGGTCGTCGTGCTGACCACGTACGAGACCGACCAGGACATCCTGCGCGCGGTCGAGGCCGGCGCGACCGGCTACCTGCTCAAGGACATCGCCCCCGACGAACTGGCCCGCGCCGTCCGGGCCGCCGCCCGCGGGGAGACCGTGCTGGCGCCGTCCGCGCAGGGCGCGCTGCTGCACCGGGTGCAGCAGCCGAAGGCGACCGGGCCGGCGCTGTCCGCGCGGGAGATCGCGGTGCTCGCCCACGCCGCCGAGGGCCGGACGAACGCCGCGATCGGCGCGGCCATGCACATCAGCGAGACGACGGTGAAGACCTACCTGGCCCGGGCCTTCGACAAGCTCGGCGTAACGGACCGCACCTCGGCGGTGCGGCGGGCGATCGAACTCGGGCTCATCCGCTGAACGCCGTTCGGGACCGGTTCGGTGCGGGCCGAGTCGGGGTGGGCCCGGGTTCGGCGGCGGGCCGGTCAGCCGGGCCGGCCGGCCGCCTGCAGCCGTCGCCGCTGGCGGCCGAGGAGCCGCAACCGTTCCTCCTCGGTCAGTCCGCCCCACACGCCGTAGGGCTCCTGGGCCGAGAGCGCGTGCCGGCGGCAGGCGTCGATCACCGGGCAGCCGGCGCAGATCTTCTTGGCCCGGCCGGCCCGCTGGTCGCGGTCCGCTCCGCGCTCGCCCCACGGGTGGAAGAAGGTGGCGACGTCCATCCCGCGGCAGGCCGCGGCCGCCTGCCACTCGTAGACCTCGTTCGTCGGCGCCGGCAGCTGCAAGTAGGTCATCGAACGGTCCTTCCTTCCGGCTGGACAGATGCGCGTCGCAACTCGACCGCCCGGCGGACGTTCGCTGATCAATCCCGGGTCGGCGGGGGTGTTGCGTCCGGTTCCGCCCGGGTTTGATCAGCGAACCCTGGCGCGGCTCCGGCCGGGTGACGGCCGCGGCGTCATCTCGTCAGGTCCCTGACATCGGTTGAGACAAAGGAATTTCGGATCAGGCGGAGCCTGAGTCATCCGCGCCGTCGTCGGCGGCGGCGCGGCCGGCTTCGAGGCGGGCGACGGGGACGCGGAAGGGGGAGCAGGACACGTAGTCCAGGCCGACCTGGTGGAAGAAGTGCACCGATTCGGGGTCGCCGCCGTGCTCACCGCAGACGCCGAGCTTGAGGCCCGGTTTGGTGTTGCGGCCCTCCTGGGCGCCGATCTCCACGAGGCGGCCGACGCCGTCGCCGTCGAGGGTCTCGAACGGGGACACGGTGAACACACCCTTGTCCAGGTAGGCGGCGAACACCGCGGCCTCGACGTCGTCGCGGGAGAACCCCCAGGTGGTCTGGGTCAGGTCATTGGTGCCGAAGGAGAAGAAGTCGGCGGCCTCGGCGATCCGGTGCGCGGTCAGCGCCGCCCGGGGCAGCTCGATCATCGTGCCGATCGGCACCGTCAACTCCACCCCCGCCGCCGCGGTGAGATCCCGGATGAGCGCCTCGGACTCGTCACGGACCAGATGCAGCTCCATGACCGACCCGACCAGCGGCACCATGATCTCCACCCGCGGGTCCCGGCCGGCCTTCACCAGTTCGATGGCCGCCTCGGTGATCGCCCGCACCTGCAACGCGAACAGCCCGGGGGTGAGGAGACCCAGCCGCACCCCGCGCAGGCCCAACATCGGGTTGGACTCGTGCAACCGTTCCACCGCCGCCAGCAGCCGCTCGTCGGCCGGGTCCAGGGTGCCGGCCGCCCTGTCCAGGGCGACCTTGACCATCAACTGCGCCCGGTCGGGCAGGAACTCGTGCAGCGGCGGGTCGAGCAACCGGATGGTGACCGGCAGGCCGTCCATCGCGGACAGCAACTCGACGAAGTCCTGCCGCTGCAACGGCAACAGCCCTTCCAAAGCGGTGGCCCGCTCGTCGCGGGTGCCGGCCAGGATGACCCGCTCGATCAGCGCCCGCCGATCGCCCAGGAACATGTGCTCGGTGCGGCACAACCCGATGCCCTGCGCACCCAACGCCCGGGCCCGGGCCGCGTCGGCCGCGTTGTCGGCGTTGGCCCGCACCGCCAGCCGCCGCCGGGCATCCGCGTGCGACAGCAGCCGGTCGACCGCCCGCACCAGGGCCGTGGTCTCCTCCCCCGCCCCGTCGACCGCAGCGGCCAGCCCGGACTCGATGTAGGTCTGCACCGGCGACGGCACCACCGGCACCGCCCCGGCGAACACCTCACCGGTCGACCCGTCGATGCTGATCTCGTCGCCCTCGACCAGGACCGTGCCGGCCACCGTGAACCGCTTGGCGGTCGCGTCGACGTCCAGTTCCTCCGCCCCGCACACGCAGGTGCGGCCCATCCCCCGCGCCACCACCGCAGCATGCGAGGTCTTCCCGCCGCGCGCGGTCAGCACCCCCGCCGCCACGATCATGCCCTCCAGGTCGTCCGGGTTCGTCTCCCGACGAACCAGGATCACCGACTCACCCCGGGCCGCCCACTCCGCGGCGGTCGGCGAATCGAACACCACCCGGCCCACCGCCGCCCCCGGCGACGCCGCCATCCCGGTGGTCAACCGGCTGCACTCGGCGTTCTTGTCGAACTGCGGGAACATCAACTGGGCCAGCTGCGCGCCGGACACCCGCCCCAGCGCCTCGTCCAGGGTGATCAACTGCTCATCGACCAACTGGGCGGCGATCCGGAACGCCGCCGCCGGGGTGCGCTTGCCGACCCGGGTCTGCAGCATCCACAACTTGCCGCGTTCGATGGTGAACTCGATATCGCACAGATCCCGGTAATGCGTCTCCAACCGGCGCATCACCCGGGTCAGCTCCCGATGCGAGTCCGGATCCAGCCGGGCCAGATCCTCCAGCGACTGCGTGTTGCGGATGCCGGCGACGACGTCCTCACCCTGCGCGTTGGCCAAGTAGTCGCCGTACGCGCCGGGCTTCCCGGTCGCCGGATCCCGGGTGAAAGCCACCCCCGTGCCGCTGGTCTCGCCCAGATTGCCGAACACCATGGTGCACACGTTGACCGCGGTGCCCAGATTGTCGCTGATCCGCTCCCGCCGCCGGTACAGCCGGGCCCGATCGGTGTTCCAGGAGTTGAACACCGCCCGGATCGCCATGTCCAACTGCTCCCGCGGATGCTGCGGGAACTCGTGACCGGTGTGCTCACGGATCGCCGTCTTGAACTCCTCGACCACGCCCCGCAGGTCCTCGACGTCCAGGTCCAGATCGCCGGTGACACCCTTGGTCGCCTTCGCCTTGTCCCACGCATCGGCGAACACCTCACCCGGCATATGCAGCACCGTCTTGCCGAACATCTGCAACAGCCGCCGGTAGGAATCCCACGCGAACCGCTCATTGCCCGACACCTCGGCCAGACCCTTCACCGAGGCGTCGTTCAGACCCACGTTCAACACCGTCTCCATCATCCCGGGCATCGAGAACTGCGCGCCGGAACGGACACTGACCAGCAGCGGGTCGTGCCGGTCACCCAACCGGCGACCCAACTGGTCCTCCAGGTGCCGCAACGCCATCGTCACCTGCACCCGCAGCTGACCCGGCTCGTCACCCAACTGCAGGAACTCCCGGCACGCCTCGGTGGTAATGGTGAACCCCGGCGGCACCGGCAGACCCAACCTGGTCATCTCGGCCAGGTTCGCGCCCTTGCCGCCCAGCAGCGCCTTCTGGTCCTTGTCGCCCTGGCTGAAGTCGTAGACATACCGGGTCATCGGATGCTCCCTGCGGGTCGATAAATGCACGCGGACGGTCGGCGCCGGCGAGAGCCGGCACCAGACGGGATGTTTCGCGGGTCGACGGACCGGCCGGCCCTCCGCGGAGAGCCGGCGTCGGTCGACGACGTGATGTGCCTTGAGGCGGAACGGATGTCGCTCCGGGCAGCGTTACGCCATCCGGTTCTTCAGGACGGCGAGGACGTCCGGGTAGAGCGGGTGGTCGACGGCCAGGCCGGTGATCTGCCCGGTCGCCTCCTCCGGCGACAACGTCGCCAGCATCTGCTGCAACTGCACACTCTCCGGATCCTCCGGCACGTCGAACCGCAACGCCGCCCCCACCGTGGCCAGCAGATGCTCCGGAGTCACCCCCCGCTCGGCCAACTCGGCCGCCGGCCCGATCAACCGCTCGTGCCGGGACAACTTACGCAACGGCTGCCGCCCCACCCGCGCCGTCGTGTCCGGCAGGAACGGATTCGCGAACCGGGTCAGGATCTTGTCCACGTACGCCTGCTGCGCCGCCTCGCTGAACTCGTGC
>JBDHZW010000094.1:0-17335 GCA_039812105.1 Nakamurella sp. | reverse complement strand
GGCCGTCTACCCCGGCACCGACCTACAACTGCACTATTCGGTCAAACCACACCGGTAGATCGCACACCAAAATTCCTGCACCATGTCAGGAGTCCTGGGGACGGGAGTTGACGACTTCATCCGCGCGGACCGGGCGGGTTCGAGCGGGGCGGTCTGGTCGGCATTGTCGGCGCGCTGCCCGCGACCGGGGCGCGGGCGCGTCGGGTCCCGGTGCGCGCTGCCGAGCCGGCCGGCCGTCCGCGGGTCCCGGCGCGGATGAACCGGCAGCGACTCGACCCGGGTGGGATCCCTGCGCGGATGAACCGGCAGCGAATGTGACGGGTGGGACGCGAATCGACGACTTCGGCCGCGCCTGCGTAGTTGATCCGCGCGTGACCCGGTGGGCCCGGGTGGGTCGGGAGGCGGGATGGATGCACTACTCTGTCGAGAGTGATTATCAGAACGGTTAACAGTACAGCCGTCCGGCGGCGCCTCGGGGCGACCGTGCTGGGCGGCGCGTTGGTCCTCGTCCTCGCGGCCTGCTCGGGCGGCAGTTCCGGCACCTCGAGCGGCAGTTCGGGCGCCGCGGACCCTTCGGCCGGCGGTGCCTCGGCGGACGCCGGCGCGGTCCAGGTGCTGGCCTCCACCAACGTGTGGGGGGACGTCGTCGAACAGGTCGGCGGCGAGCACGTCGAGGTCACCTCGGTGATCTCCGACCCGTCCGCCGACCCGCACGCCTTCCAGGCATCGGCCCGCAACCAGCTCGCTCTGTCCAAGGCGGCGCTGATCGTCGAGAACGGCGGCGGTTACGACGACTTCATGCAGACGATGATCTCGTCCGCGTCCAGCACGGCGCCGGTGGTCAATGCGGTCGAGGCCTCCGGCATCACCGCCGAGAACGGTGAGCTGAACGAGCACGTCTGGTACGACCTGCCGGGCACCGTCAAGGTGGCCGACGCCGTCGCCGCGCAACTGGCCCAGATCGACCCGGCCAATGCGGACGCCTACCGGACCAACGCCGCCACCTTCGAGCAGGCGGTCGGCGCGTTGTCGGACCAGGTGGCGGCCATCAAGGCCAAGCACGACGGCGCTCCGGTCGCGATCACCGAGCCGGTCCCGGTGTACCTGCTGGACGCGGCCGGACTGGACAACGTGACCCCGGACGAGTTCAGCGAGGCGATCGAGAACGAGACCGACGTCCCGGCGGCCGTCATGGACCAGACGCTGAAGCTGTTCGCCGACAAGCAGGTCGCGGTCCTGGTCTACAACGAGCAGACCTCCGGGCCGCAGACCGAGGCGGTCGTCGACGCGGCAAAGGCGGCCGGCGTCCCGGCGGTTCCGGTCACCGAGACGCTGCCGGACGGGCAGGATTACCTGTCGTGGATGCAGGCGAACATCCAGGCGCTGAGTCAGGCACTGGGCGGATGACCGAGCAGGCGACCGTTCCGGCCCCGGTGGTCGTCCCGGCGGGTTCCGCGGCCGAGCCGCCGGCGTTGCGGCTGCGCGACGCCGGCCTGGGTTTCGGCGACCGGATGCTGTGGAGCCACCTGGACCTGACGGTCGCCCCCGGCGAGTTCGTCGCCGTGCTCGGCTCCAACGGTTCGGGCAAGACGAGCCTGCTCCGCACCATCCTCGGCGAGGTTCCGTTGACGAGCGGCGAGGGGTCGATCGGCGGCCGGCCGATCGGCCGGGGCAGCACCGACGTCGGATACGTGCCGCAGCGGATCGCCATCGACGCCGCCACCATGATCAAGGCCCGGGACGTCGTCCGGCTCGGGTTGGACGGGCACCGGTGGGGGCTGCCGGTGTCGTTCGGCACCCGGCGCCGGACCACCCGGCGGCGGATCGACGAGCTGCTCGAATCGGTGGGCGCGACGGCGTTCGGCGACGCCCCGGTGTCCATGCTGTCCGGCGGCGAGCTGCAGCGCGTCCGGGTGGCTGCCGCGCTGGCCAGCGACCCAGCGCTGCTGTTGTGCGACGAGCCGCTGGCCGCCCTGGATCTGCGGCACCAGCAGGACATCGCCGCGTTGATCGACGGGCAGCGCCGCAGCCGCCGGACCGCGGTGCTGTTCGTCACGCACGACATCAACCCGGTGCTGCCGTATGTGGACCAGGTGCTGTACCTGGCCGGCGGGTCGTTCCGGCTCGGGCCGCCGGACCAGGTCCTCACCTCGCAGGGGCTCTCCGAGTTGTACGGGGCGCCGGTCGACGTGCTCACCGCGCACGGCCGGATCATCGTGGTCTCGTCGGTGGAGAGCGTGGGCCATCAATCGCACGACGACCACGGCGCGCAGCTCGGCGGTCGCTGGTGACCGACATCTGGGACAAGATCTTCAACTTCGCCGACTACGGCGAACTGCTCGCCCTGCTGCACAACTCGATCCTGGCCGGGGCGATCCTGGGCCTGGTCGGCGGGTTGATCGGCGTCTTCGTGATGATGCGCGATCTGACGTTCGCGGTGCACGGGATCAGCGAACTGTCCTTTGCCGGGGCCTCCTTCGCCCTGTTGATCGGCGTCAACGTGGTGGTCGGGTCCGTCTTCGGGTCGCTGCTGGCGGCGCTGGTGATCGGGGTGCTGGGCGTGCGGGCCCGGGAACGGTCGTCGATCATCGGCGTGCTGATGCCGTTCGGGCTCGGCCTGGGGGTGCTGTTCCTGTCGTTGTACCCGGGGCGGTCGGCGAACAAGTTCGGCCTGCTCACCGGGCAGATCGTGGCCGTCGACGACCCGCAGCTGGTCTGGCTGGGGTCGATCTCGGTGGTCGTGCTGGTGGCGCTGGCGGTCATCTGGCGGCCGCTGATGTTCGCGTCGGTCGACCCGGACATCGCCGCCTCGCGCGGCGTGCCGGTGCGGGCGCTGTCGCCGATCTTCATGCTGGTGCTCGGCCTGACCGTGGCCATGGCGATCCAGGTGGTCGGCGCCCTGCTGGTGCTGTCCCTGCTGGTCACCCCGGCCGCCGCGGCGATGCGGGTGACCGCGTCGGCGCTCTGGGTGCCGGTGCTGTCGGTGGTGTTCGCGGTCGTTTCGACGGTCGGCGGGATCCTGCTCGCGCTCGGCGGCAGCATCCCGATCAGCCCGTACATCACGACGATCTCGTTCACCATCTGGGTGATCTGCCGGCTGCTCGGATCGGTGCGGACCCGACGCGGGTGGTCCCGGCGGGTTCCGGTGACCGCACCGCGGCCGACGCCGGCCCCGGTAGGCTCCGCGGCCGGCTGAGCCGTCCGGGCGGAGGGGCCCGCTTCCGCGCGGATGAAATCGTCGACACGCGTCACACCCGTCACATCCGCTGCGACTTCATCCGCGCCGGCGTAGTTGATCCGCGCGGGGGAGGGACCGCGGGGGAGGGGGGAGGGAGGACGCGAAAACCGGGCGGCCCCGCTGGTGCGGAACCGCCCGGTGGTCGGGTCGGGCGTCAGCTCTTGGCGAAGTCCACCGAGGACGGGGCGGCGGTGGTCGCGGCGGCGTCGGCCGGCACCGCATCCGAGGACTTGAAGCGGATGCCGGTGTTCGGGTCGAACACGTGGCAGTGCTCGGCGTCGGTCGGCAGTGCGTGCACGGTGGAACCCTGCGACGGGTGGATCCGGGCGTCGGCCCGGATGACCAGCCGGTTGCCGTCCGGAGTGTGCCCGTGCACGTAGGCGTCGGCACCGAGCTCCTCGACCAGGTCGATGGCGACCGGCAGGCCGCTGTCGGACAGGGTGATGTTCTCCGGGCGCACCCCGAAGGTGACCTCCTTGAGCCCGGCGGCGCTGGCCTCGGCCATCACCGAGCGGGGCAGCGGGAACACGGCGTCACCGAGCTGCGCGCCCTCGGACACCAGCGGCACCGTCAGCAGGTTCATCGCCGGCGAGCCCATGAACCCCGCGACGAACACGTTGACCGGCTTGTCGTACAGGTTCCGCGGGGTGTCGACCTGGTTGAGGATGCCGTCCTTGAGCACCGCGACCCGGTGGCCCATGGTCATGGCCTCCACCTGGTCGTGCGTCACATAGACGGTGGTGGTGCCCAGCCGGGACTGCAGCTCGGCGATGTTCGCCCGGGTCTCCACCCGCAGCTTGGCGTCCAGGTTGGACAGCGGCTCGTCCATCAGGAAGACGGAGGGCTCGCGGACGATGGCCCGGCCCATCGCGACACGCTGCCGCTGGCCGCCGGACAGCGCCTTGGGCTTGCGGTCCAGGTACTTCTCCAGGTTCAGCAGGCCGGCCGCCTCCTTGACCTTCTCGGCGATCTCGGCCTTGTTGACGCCGCGCAGCTTCAGCGCGAAGCCCATGTTCTCGGCCACCGTCATGTGCGGGTACAGCGCGTAGGACTGGAACACCATGGCGATGTCCCGGTTCTTCGGCGGGACGTGGGTGACGTCGCGGCCGCCGATCAGGATGCGGCCCTCGTTGACGTCCTCCAGCCCGGCCAGCATGCGCAGCGCGGTGGACTTGCCCGACCCCGATGGGCCGACGAGGACGAGGAACTCGCCGTCCGGAATCTCCAGGTTCAGGGTGTCGACGGCCCGCACGGGCGGGCTGCCGGGGTATACGCGGGAGGCTCCGTCGTACTTGACGTCGGCCATGAATCGTCACGTCCTTCCGTCGGTCCCGAGGTCGCCGGGCCCGTTGCTGTGGGTCTTGAAAGTGGACAGTACGTGGACAGTAGCCGACCGGCGGACCCTTGGGAAGGGGGTGGGAAAACGTTTTCCGACGATCCGCACGGGCCCGCGCACGGCAAACCGGAGCGGAAAGGATCGAGCGGCCGCTCCCGCCCCGCGGGGGGTACCGGCCAACCTGCGACGACGCGATAGCGTGTCGAAGATGGACCGACCACCGCGGACGAGGCCGCCGGCGACGCTGGCGTCGCTCGCCGCCGAGTTGGGTGTGTCCAGGACCACCGTGTCCAATGCCTACAACCGACCCGATCAGCTGTCCCCCCAGTTGCGTTCCCGGGTGATGGAGGCGGCCCGGCGGATGGGCTACCCCGGGCCGGACCCGATGGCCCGGTCGCTGCGGACGCGCAAGGCCGGCGCGGTGGGCCTGTTGCTGGCCGAGCAGGTGTCCTACGCGATCCGCGACCCGGGCGCGGTCGCCTTCCTCGAAGGGCTCACCCTGGAGTGCGACGAGGCCCAGGTCGGGCTGCTGCTGGTGCCCGCCCGCCCCGGGTCCGAGGACGTCGCCGGGGTCACCCGGGCGGCCGTCGACGGCTTCGTCGTCTACTCCATGCCCGACGACGACCCGCACCTGGCCGCCGCCCTGGCCCGCCCGGTCCCGGCGGTGATCTGCGACCAGCCGACGATTCCCGGCACCGACTCGGTCGGCATCGACGACAAGGCGGCGATCCGGCAGGTGGCCGAGCACCTGCTGGCGCTGGGCCACCGGCGCATCGGCGTCATCTGCATGCGGCTGGGTCGCGCCCGACTGGACGGCCCCGTGCCGATCGAACGGCAGCAGGCCGCCCGCTATCACGTCCAGCGCAACCGGCTGATCGGCCTGCGCGACGCCTGCACCGCGGGCGGGGTGGCCTGGGACCGGATCCCGGTCGTGGAGCGGTTCGAGCACACCGTCGAGGCCGGGCAGTCGGCGGCGGCGGAGGTGCTGGCCATCGACCCGGGCATCACCGCGCTCATCGCGACCTCGGACGTGCTGGCGCTCGGTGCGATCCGGGAATTCACCCGCCGGCACCAACGGGTGCCCGAGGACGTCTCGGTCACCGGGTTCGACGGCATCAAGGTTGCCGTCGACGCCGGCCTGACCACGGTCGAGCAACCGGTTGTGGAGAAGGGCCGCAATGCCGGCCGGATGCTGCTGAACCCGGCGCGCAAGACCGCGGGCCGGCGGGTCGTCCTGCCCACCAGCTTCCTGACCGGCCGCACCACCGCCCCGCCTCGTCATTGAACGGCGCGGCACCGACCCGCGCGCACCTCCGGAGAACCGGCCGTCCGACAGGGCAGGCTGATGCCCGACGGCACCTCTGTGCCGCACGGCGCGGCGATGGGCGGACGGGACATGACGCAAGCATCGAATGACGGCACTCCGGCCGAGGTTGCCCGGGACCGGATCGCTCGACCGCCGCGATTCTCCACCGGCCCACTGCCGCGCGGGCTGATCATCGCCATCGGGATCGCCGCGATCGTGGTGGCGGCCGGCGGCATGCGGGCCATTCCCGGCATTCTCGGACCCGTCTTCCTGGCCCTGGTGCTGACCATCCTGGTCGACCCGATCCGCGGCGGGCTGATCCGGAAGGGGGCGCCGCGCTGGCTGGGCTCGGTGGCCGCGTTCCTGGCCGGGCTGCTGATCGTGGTCGGGCTGGTGGTCGCGACCGGGCTGGGCGTGATCAGGTTCGTGCAGCTGATTCCCGAATACGCGGACGAATGGGCCCAGACGCTGTCCGGCCTGCAGAGCTGGCTGGCCGGGCTGGGCCTGTCCACGTCCGACATCCAGTCCATGCTCAGCGACATCGACCCCAGCACGATCGCGTCGGTCGCCGAAGGCCTGCTGTCCGGGTTGAGCAGCGTACTGTCCGCGACCCTTTTCACCATCGTGCTGCTGATCTTCCTGGCCGTCGACGGTGTGGTCTTCCCCGAGCGGATGCTGCGGGCCCGGGCCGGCCACGAGGCCGCGTTCGACGGGCTGCGCGCGTTCGCCTCGGGCACCCGCCGGTACTTCGGGGTGGCCACCATCTTCGGCGGCATCGTGGCCGTGCTGGACACCGCCGCGCTGCTGATCATGGGCGTGCCGGCGGCATTCCTGTGGGGGATGCTGGCCTTCGTCACCAACTACATCCCCAACGTCGGCTTCATCATCGGGTTGATCCCGCCGACGATCCTGGCCTTCCTGCAGGGTGGCCCTGGGCTGGCCATCGCGGTGGTGGTGGTCTACTGCGCCCTGAATTTCGTCATCCAGTCGGTGCTCCAACCCAAGTTCGTGGGCGATGCGGTCGGCCTGACCACCACGATGAGCTTCCTGTCGCTGATCATCTGGACCTACATCCTCGGTCCGCTCGGCGCGATCCTGGCCATCCCGGCCAGCCTGCTGGTCAAGGGCATGCTGGTGGACATCGACCCGCAGGCGCGTTGGCTGCAGCTGTTCCTGGGCGATGCCGAGGATCCGAGCGAGCCCAAGAAGCCCGAGCCGCCGAAGGCCGCCACGCCGAGGCGGCGCACGAAGTAACCGACCGGCACCCCGCCTTCGCACTCGGCCTTCGCGGACGAACTGCCCGCCCCGGCGCCGGGTTTGCCCGAATCGGTGGGATGTTAATCCGCCGAGCCGGGGCCGGTCTCCACGGTTCCTCCCCGAACTTGCCCGCCCACCGTCGGACCCGGGTGGCAGAGTGCGCGTCATGATCGATCACTTCGGTGTCCAGTCCGATGACGTCGCCACGGCGGCCGCCTGGTACGACGCGTTCTTCGCCCCGCTCGGCTACGGCCGATCCATGGACTTCGGGGTGGCCGTCGGATACGGCCCGCCCGAGCACCCGTACTTCTGGGTGAGCGCGGCCACCGACCCCGGCGGCCGGCAGTCGCACATCGCGTTCACCGCGGCCAGCCGGGAGGTGGTGGACGAGGTGCATCGGGTCGCCGTCGGCCTCGGCCTGGAGATCCTGCACGAGCCGCGGGTCTGGCCCGAGTACCACCCGGGCTACTACGCGGTGTTCGTGCGGGACCCGGACGGCAACAACGTGGAGGCCGTCTGCCACACCCCGGTCTGAGTCATGGTCGAGCCGATCGAGCCGTACGCGTCCGGCCTGCTGCCGGCCGCGTACGGCGCCCTCATCTACTGGGAGTGCTCGGGGAATCCGGCCGGCCCAGCCGCGTTGTTCCTGCACGGCGGGCCGGGGGCACCGCTGACCGGCGGGTACCGGCAGCGGTTCGACCCGGCGCGGTGGCGGATCGTCTACCTCGATCAGCGGGGCTGCGGCCGGAGCCGTCCGCTGGCCCACCAGGACCTTTCCGCGTTGTCCACCAATACCACCGATCAGCTGATCGACGACATCGAGGCGCTGCGCGACCATCTGGGCATCGACCGCTGGCTGCTGGTCGGCGGGTCGTGGGGGGTGACGCTGGCGCTCGCCTACGCGCAGCGGCACCCCGCACGGGTCATCGGGCTGGCGTTGGCCGCCGTCACCGACGGCGCCCGGACCAACCTGGAGTGGATCACCCAGGACATGCGGCGGGTGTTCCCGCGCGAGTGGGACGAGTTCGCCGCCGCCTCCGGCCGCCGGCCCGGGCAGCGGGTGCTGGACGCCTACCTGGAACGGATCACCGACCCGGACCCGGACGTCCGGTTCGCCGCCGCCAGGGCCTGGTGCGCGTGGGAGGACGTGCACGTGTCCCTGGCCCCGGGCTGGACGCCGTGGGATCGGTTCGACGACCCGGAGTTCCGGGCGATGTTCGCCACGCTGGTGATCCACTACTGGGCCAACGACTGCTTCCTGCCGCCGGACGGCGTCATGGGGGGCATGCCGGCCGTCGCCGCCATCCCGGGCGTACTGATCCACGGCCGCTACGACGTCAGCGGGCCGCTGTCCGTCGCCTGGGACCTGCACCGGGCCTGGCCGGCCAGCCGGCTGATCGTCCTCGGCGACGCCGGGCACGGCGGGAACTCCATGAGCGAAGCGCTGACCGAGGCGATCGCCTCGTTCGGTTGACGGCTCACGTGGGTGGGCGCCGGCGCCGTGGGGTCGCACGAGTGGCGCAAGGCCGGTTCAAGTGAACCGGTGGTGCGCCGGTCGCGGCGGCCTGCAGTCGCTCAAGGCCGGTTGACGTGGACCGGTGGTGCGCCGGTCATCCCGATGCGCCGGACGACAGGCGGCCCGGTTCAGCCGGCCAGCTGATCCTTGGCCACCGGCCCGGACGTGCCGGCGGCGTGCTGCGACCGGCGCTTGATCACCCGGCGCCGGCTGTCGGCCAGCACGTTCAGCACGTCGGCGACCCGGCCGGGGTCGGCGATCCGGGCGTCGGCCACCGTCCTTCCCTGCCCCACCTTGATGCCGACGTCGCCGTCGCCGAGCACGCCGAACGCGTTCTCGTCGGTGATGTCGTCGCCGATGAACACCGTCGCGGTGCAGTGATTGGCCTTCATCAGCGCCTTCAGCGCCCGGCCCTTGTTGGTGGTGACGACGGTCAGTTCGAGGACCTTCTTGCCGCGCAGCAGGTGCACGCCGGGCCAGGTCGCCGGGTTCTCCTCGATCGCGTCGGTGACCGCCGCGGCGTCGTCCGCGTCCATTCCGCGCAGGTGCACGGCAATGCCGGTCGGCTTCATCTCCAGCCGTGACTTCGGGTACTCGGCCGTGATCTGCTGGAGTTCGAGCCGGAGCTTGGCCAGCCGGCGGGCGTCGTCCGGGCTGAGCAGCGCGGTGTCGTCCCGGTCCGCGGCCGACGTCTCGGCGCCGTGGCTGCCGACCAGGTGGATCCGTTCGGTCGGTCCGAGGAGCACCTCCAGGTCGGACAGCGCGCGGCCGGAGACCACCGCCACCACCGTGCCGGGAGTGACGGTCATCGCCTGCAGCGCCTCCATCGACTCGGGCAGCGGGCGGGCGGTCGCCGGGTCGTCGACGATCGGCGCCAGGCAGCCGTCGAAGTCGGTGGCCACCAGCAGCCGCGGGGTCTCGGCGATCTGGTGCAGCTTGGCCACCACCTCGCCGGGCAACCGGTGCATGGCGTCCGCGACGTGGTCGCGGGTGTTCTCCAGCGCGGACAGGAACGCGGCGGCCCACCGGTCCACGTCGTGGGTGAGCACCTGGCGACGCAGCGACCGCATCCGCCGCCGGGCCTCGACGGCGGGCATGGTCAGCGCCTCGCGCAGATGCTTCTTGACCCCGTCCGTGTCGTACGGGTTGACCAGCAGGCCGGCCCGCAACTCCTTGGCCGCGCCGGTGAACTCGGACAGCAGCAGCACGCCGCCGCCGTCGACCCGGCAGGCCACGTACTCCTTCGCCACCAGGTTCATGCCGTCACGGAACGGGGTGACGGTCATCACGTCGGCGGCCACGTAGAAGGCGGCCAGCTCCTCCCGGGGCAGCGACTGGTGCAGGTAGTGCACCGCGGGCCGGCCGATCCGGCCGAAATCGCCGTTCAGCGCGCCGACCTGCTGCTCGATCTGTTCGCGCATCCGCCGGTACGAGCCGAGCCGTTCCCGGCTGGGGGTGGCGATCTGCACCATGACCGCGTCCTCGACGGCCGGGTCACCCTCGGCCAGCAGCTCGCTGAACGCGCGCAGCCGCACGTCGATGCCCTTGGTGTAGTCCAGCCGGTCGACCCCGAGGATGATCTTCTTCGGATCGCCGAGGTCGGCCCGCAGGGACCGGGCGGCGTCGTGCACGGCCGGAGTGGCGGCCAGCGCGGACTGGGCGGCCGAATCGATCGCGATGGGGTAAGCGGCGGCCCGGATCTGCCGGCCGTCGTGCTCGATGGTGCCGCCGGTGGTGACCGCGCCGGTCAGCGTCTTGGCCAGCCGGGCGAAGTTGCGGGCGCCGCCGGGCAACTGGAACCCGATCAGGTCGGCGCCGAGCAGGCCGTTGACGATCTGCGCCCGCCACGGCAGCCGCATGAACAACTCGACCGGCGGGAACGGGATGTGCAGGAAGAAGCCGATGCGGACGTCGGGCCGGAGCCGGCGCAGGAACTGCGGGACGAGCTGCAGCTGGTAGTCGTGCACCCAGACGGTGGCGCCGGGCGCGGCCAGGTCGGCGGCCTCGTTGGCGAACCGCTCGTTGACCTTCTGGTAGGCCTCCCACCACTCGCGGTGGAAATGGGACTCCACGACGGCATCGTGGTACAGCGGCCACAGGGTCTCGTTCGAGAAGCCCTCGTAGTACTTGTCGACGTCGTCCGCGGTGAGGGTGACCGGGTGCAGGCTGAGCCCATCGGTGGTGGTCGGTTCGAGGGTGACGTCCGGCGATCCCGGCCAGCCGATCCACGCGCCGTGCCGGCGGGACAGGATCGGGGCCAGCGCGGTGACCAGGCCGCCCGGCGCCTGCCGGGCGCGGGTGCTGCCGTCGGGCAGCTTCTCGATGTCGAACGGCAGCCGGTTGGCCACCACCACCATCTGGGCCTGCGCGCTGGACAGCGCGGTGTCGTCGACGGCGTCGGCGTCGGCCTGCGGGCCGGTCTCGGCGTTGGTGTTCTGGCTCGTGTCGGGTTGGCGCCCGTTCCGGGTGCCGCCGTTGCTGGTCCGGTGGTCGGTGGTCGTGGTCGGTGGGTTCACCGGCCGCACCGGGCGGTCGTGGCGTGCGATCCGGGCTCGAAGGCCGCGGCGGCGGGCGATGAGGTCACGGTCTGCACAGTTCCCCACCCTAGTCCGAGCGATTCACACCAACGGTGCGCGGAGCGTCACAACGTCGTCGCAGCGACGACAACGACTCACCGACGTGCCCCATCTGCAGGTTCGCGGCGCCGAGGAACCGGCAGCTGAGGCGAGTCGGTGGTGGCCGGGCGGCGCGGGTCAGTGACCGAACGGGTCCGGGTCGGTGCCGGGCAGCCAGGACAGGCCAGGCACCCCCCAGCCGTGCTCGCGGATCGCCTTGAATGCCCGCTTCTGGTTCTTGCCGATCAGCCGGTCGATGTACAGGTGCCCGTCCAGGTGGTCGGTCTCGTGCTGCAGGCAGCGGGCGAAGAAGCCGGTGCCCTCCACCTCGATCGGCTCACCCTTCGAGTCGAAGCCCTTGACCCGGGCCCAGTCGGCCCGGCCGGTGGGGAAGTTCTCCCCGGGCACGGACAGGCAGCCCTCCGTGTCGTTCTCCGGATCGGGCATGTTGGTCGGAATGGGGGACGTCTCGATCGTCGGATTGATGACGTACCCGTGCCTCCGGGTGCCGTGGTCGGGGCAGTCGTAGACGAACAGCCGCCGGTCGTCGCCGATCTGGGTGGCCGCCAGGCCCGCGCCGTGCGCGGCCTCGTTGGTCTCGAACATGTCCTGGATCAGCGTCTCGAGTTCCGGCGTACCGAACTCGGTGACCGGGCGGGTCGGCTTGTGCAGCACCGGTTCGCCGCAGATCACGATGGGGCGGATGGTCATCCGAACAGCCTACGAAATGCAGGTCGCGACGGCCCCGAGCCACCGACCAGCCACCGACCAGCCACCGCCCGGCCGTCACTCAGCCATCACCCAGCCATCACCCGGGAGAAATTCGGGACCTTCGACCGGTGCAATCAGCACCGGAAACGGATGTATGGTGCCTGGCTAGGGCAGGCTAACCAAACGGTCGCGCCCACGGACGCGGAATCTACGGCCGGACGCGAACGGGAGGTGCGCATTGCTCGCGACGTTCGTGATCGGCCTGCGCGAAGGGCTCGAGGCCGCCCTGATCGTCGGCATCATCGCCGCCTTCCTCAAGCAGAGTAACCGGGCGGACGCGATCCGTCAGGTGTGGCTGGGCGTGGGCATCGCCGTCGTCATCTGCCTGGCCGTCGGCATCCTGCTGCAGGTGCTGCGGTCCGAACTGCCCCAGCGGCAGCAGGAGATGCTCGAGTGCATCGTCGCCGGCATCGCCGTGCTGATGATCAGCTACATGATCCTGTGGATGCGCAAGCACTCCCGGGATCTGCGCAGCAGCCTGCAGGACGCCGCCGGGAGCGCCCTGGCCCGGGGCAGCGCGGCCGCGTTGATCGTGATGGCGTTCCTGGCCGTGATCCGGGAGGGCTTCGAGACCTCGGTCTTCCTGCTGGCCGCCTTCCAGTCGGCCGTCTCCCCGGTGCAGGCGGCGATCGGCGTCGTGCTGGGCATCGCAGTCGCGGTCGTGCTCGGCTACCTGGTCTACCGCGGCGGCGTGAAGCTGAACCTGTCCCGGTTCTTCCGGATCACCGGCGCGGTCCTGGTGCTCGTCGCCGCGGGCCTGGTGATGAGCACGCTGCGCGCCGCCTACGAGGCCGGCTGGCTGACGGCCGGGCAACAGCAGGCGCTGGACCTGAGCGCGATCGCCCGCCCCGGGTCGGTCCAGGAGTCCCTGCTGACCGGCATGCTCGGCATCCGCTCCACTCTGCCGGTGGTCGAGGTCGTCGCCTACCTCCTGTATGCGGTGCCCATGCTGCTGGTCGTGCTGTGGCCCCCGAAGCGCACCCCGTCGACCCGCGGCATCGGCAAGATCCTGGTCGGGTCGGCCGCGGGGGCGCTGGTGGTGGCCGGGCTGCTGGTCGCGCTGGCCCCGTCGGGGCCCGCCCCGACGACCGACCCCCAGGGCCCGTTCGCCCTGACCGGTGACGGCGCCAGTGGCACGGCGCAGGTGCAACTGGCCGCCGACGGCAGCGCGGCGACCCTGACCGTCGACACCGGCGGCGTCGTGATCGCCGGGACCAGCACGCTGACCGCCACCGGCCACACCGCGGTCGCCGGGGGCGCCGCCGGCGGGTCGACCGTCACCGCGACCATCTTCGCCGGCACGCCGATCGGCTCCCCGGTGGACGCGGTCGTCGCCGGGCTGCCGACCACGCTGACCGCCGACCAGATCGCCGCGTACAACGGCGGTCGGCTCCCGGTCGGCATCCGATCCGGCCAGGCCGACCAGACCTATCCGGCGAGCTACACCGACACGGTGACGCCGACGATCACCGCCGACCGGGACTCCGGCCTGGTGGTCGGGCTCAGTCTGCGTGTCGTGCGGACGGTGCAGGTCGAGGTCGCCGGCCGCGCCCCGGCGCAGGTCGGGACCGCACTGGAGGCGACCATGGTCACCCCGGCCGATCAGGTCGCCCCGGCCCTGGCCCAGGTGGCCCGGTTCGACAGTGATCGCGACGCCGCACAGATCGTCGGCCGGGTGATCCCCGCGCTGCTGCTGGTGTTCGCGGTGGTGCTGCTGGCGTTCGGTCTGCCCAAGCTGCTGCGGCGAACCGCGGCCGGGCCGCCGGCCGCGACGCCGGTTGCGTCGCCTCGTCCGCCCGCCGATCGGCCACCGCAGCCCGACCCGGTGGATCCACCACTGGCCGGCACCTCACCACCTCGAGCCGGCTAGCGCATCCGCTCCGCCCCAAAACCGATCGACGCG
Organism: Nakamurella sp.; assembly: GCA_039812105.1. Taxonomy (GTDB): domain Bacteria; phylum Actinomycetota; class Actinomycetes; order Mycobacteriales; family Nakamurellaceae; genus Nakamurella. The sequence goes on along the minus strand of JBDHZW010000094.1, from coordinate 3,393 downwards.
GATCGGTCAGCCGTCCCTGTCCCCATCACCCCATCGTCGAACGGGAGAAGTTTCATGTCGCACCGGCTCCACCGGCTCTGGCCGGCCGCCGTGATCACCGCGGGCGCCCTGGCCCTCGCGGCCTGCGGATCGTCGGGTTCGGCCGCCTCCTCCGGCACGTCGGCCGCCTCCGCGTCGGCCAGCGCGTCGGCCGGCGCCGCCGGCTCGGCGAACCCCGGGCAGGTCGCCGTGACGGTCACCGATGCCGACGGCTGCGTGGTCAGCCCGAACACCGTGCCGGCCGGCCAGGTCACGTTCGTGGTCACCAACGTGGACGCGGTCGGCATCACCGAGGTCGAGCTGGTCGCCGACCAGCGGATCGTCGGCGAGCGGGAGAACCTGGCGCCCGGCTTCGACAGCACCTTCTCCGCCCGCCTCGACGGCGGAACCTACGAGATCTACTGCCCGGGCGCGAGCACCGAGCGCACCACCTTCACCGTCACCGGCGAGGCCGCCGCGCAGGATTCGGATCTGGCCGATCTGCTCACCCAGGCGACCAAGGACTACGGCGCCTATGTCGACGACCAGATCAGCTTCCTGTTGGAGCCGGTGCAGCAACTGGCGGACGCCATCCACGCCGGCGACCTGGCCGCCGCCCAGGCGGCCTACATCAAGGCCCGTCCGTTCTACGAGCGGATCGAGCCGGTGGCCGAGTCGTTCCCCGACCTGGACCCGGCGATCGACCTGCGGATCGGTGACGTCGAGCAGGGCACCACCTGGACCGGCTTCCACCCGATCGAGCAGGGCCTGTTCGAGAAGCAGAGCACCGACGGGCTGGGCGAGCTGGCCGACCAGCTGGTCACCGACGTGAAGAGCCTGCAGACCCAGGCGCAGCAGCTGTCGACCGCGACCGACTCCGGCGCCGACGGCGGCTACCAGGCCTTCGAGATCGCCAACGGGGCCGCGTCGCTGCTCGACGAGGTGCTCGCCTCCAAGATCACCGGCGAGGAGGAGGCGTACTCCAAGATCGACCTGCTGGACTTCCAGGCGAACGTGGAAGGATCGTTGCAGGCGTTTGCGACGCTGAAGCCGGCGTTGAACCAGATCGATCCGACGATCGTGCCGCAGATCTCGTCGGCCTTCGACGCGTTGCAGGCCGAACTGGACACCTTCAAGGATCCGAATTCGCCCAGCGGCTTCGTCTCCTACGACCAGCTGACCGACGCCGACAAGAAGGCGCTGGTCGACGCGCTGCTGGTGGTCCAGGAGCCGCTGTCGGCGGTCGCCCAGAAGATCACGCAGTAGAAGCGGGAGTAGCAGGGAACAGATGGCTGACGTTCGGTCCGAAGCCGGCCCCTCGCGACGGCGGTTCCTGACCGGGGCCGCTGCCGCGGGGGTCGGCGCGGCCGCCGGCTTCGCGGCCGGCTACGGCGTGAAGGGCATGGCCGATGCCAATGCCGAGCCGGCGGCGATCCAGACGGCGTTGGCCGCCGAGCTGGCGGCGGTGGCCGATAATGTCGTCCCCTTCTACGGCGACCGGCAGGCGGGCATCACCACCGCGCAGCAGGAGCGGCTGATGTTCGCCTCGTTCGACGTCAGCACGAGTGACGTCGAGGAACTCAAGCGGATGCTGGGCCGGTGGGCGGCGATGGCGGCCCGGATGACCGAGGGCAAGCTGATCAGCGAATCGCCGACCAAGCCGGCCCAGCCGCCGCAGGACACCGGTGAGGCGCTGGACCTAGGGGCCCACTCGCTGACCATCACCGTCGGCTTCGGGCCGAGCCTGTTCGACGACCGGTTCGGCCTGGCCGATCGGATGCCGCCGGAGCTGGCCGCCTTCGGCACCATCCCGGGCGACGCCGTGCTCCGGCCGGAGCTGTCCGACGGCGACCTGTGCGTCCAGGCCTGCGCCGACGACCCGCAGGTGGTGTTCCACGCCGTCCGGAACCTGGCCCGGGCGGCCCGCGGGACGGCGACCCTGCGCTGGTCGCAGCTGGGTTTCGGTCGGGCCTCGTCGACCGGTTCCGGTCAGGTCACCCCGCGCAACCTGATGGGTTTCAAGGACGGCACCCGCAACGTCCGGTCCGACGACACCGTCGTCCTCGATGCGCACGTCTGGGTCGGCGCGGATTCGACCCAGCAGATCGCGCCGGCGCACGAGTGGATGCGCGGCGGGTCCTACCTGGTCGCCCGCAAGATCCGGATGGAGATCGAGTCCTGGGACACCGATCCGCTGGAGGACCAGGAGCGCATCTTCGCCCGGGTCAAGGACACCGGCGCGCCGGTGACCGGCGGCGACGAGTTCGCCGATCCGGATTACGACGCCGTCGGCGCCGACGGCAAGCCCGTCATCGACATCAACGCGCACATCCGGTTGGCCTCGCCGGAGCAGAACAACGGCCTGACGATCCTGCGCCGCGGCTACAACTACACCGACGGGCAGGATCCCAGCACGGGCAAGCTGGCCGCCGGCCTGTTCTTCATCGCCTTCCAGCGCGACCCGCAGGCCCAGTTCAAGGTGCTGCAGACCAGGCTGGGCAAGACCGACCTGCTGAACGAATACATCGCCCACATCGGCGGCGGCCTATGGGGGTGCCCGCCCGGGGTCAGCGGACCGGGCGACTGGTTCGGCAAGGCGCTCTTCACCTGATCGTGGACCCCCGCCACGGGCGGTGGTGCCGGTGTCTGACCGTTTCTGCCCGATCGGGCGGTTTTCGGTATCCCGAATGGCCGTGAGCGGCTCCTCGATATTGTCGGGACCCTTGTTTTCCGTCACCGACGCGACCATCCTTGTGATGCGTCGTTCACACGGATGGGCCAAAAGGGTGTAATCGCGGTTACTCTGTGGTAGAAATGTGTGATCGACGCGCCGCACTCGCCTGTGTGTAGCCCGTTTGGTCCACATCCTGGCTGCGGCGGGATGTCGGCCTTACGGAGAGTGATGGTGCATCGACTGCACTGAGCCCGGACAACAGTGTCCGGGCTGCTTCGTTCGACCAGAGGAGTCCGGGTGTCGCAGGCTTACGATTCACGGTCGCAGCAGGCGTTCGCCGCTGCGGTGTGCCGCGTGATGCGTGAGTCGCGCCGCCGGCAGAAGTTGACCCAGGCCGAGGTGGCGCAGCGGACGAACGGGCTGGTCAGCAAGGCCGCGCTGGCCAACTACGAGACCGGCCACCGCTCCCTGCGGGTGGACGTGCTGTGGGTGATCGCCGGCGCGCTGGGCGAGGACCTGGGCGCGTTGCTGTCGGCGGCCGAGCGGAATGTGGCGACCCGGCCGTCCCCGTACGGATCCGGCTCGATCACCGTGGACGTGCACGAGGTCATGGCCAGCCCGGACCCCCGGCTCGCCGTGGTCAAGCGGTGGTTCGAGTTGCGGGCCAACTCGTCGACCACCATGACCCTGGACGACGGCGC
>JBDHZW010000093.1:0-17670 GCA_039812105.1 Nakamurella sp. | reverse complement strand
GCCCCCTACAGTCCGGGCATGGACCTGTCCCATCCGGTGTGCCTGACCTGCGGCGTCCAGTACGAACTCGGACCCGACCCGGCTCGCTGTCCGATCTGCGAGGACGACCGGCAGTACGTGCCGCCGGCCGGCCAGCAGTGGACGTCGGTGAACCAGCTGGTCGCCGACGGTGTCCGGAATCGGCTGGCCCCGGAGGAGTACGGGCTGCTCGGCATCGGCTCGACCCCGCGGTTCGCGATCGGCCAGCGGGCGCTGCTGGTGCCCGGGGCCGGCGGGAATCTGCTCTGGGACTGCGTGACGCTGATCGACGACGAGACGATCGCCGCGGTCGCCGATCGGGGCGGGCTGGCCGCGATCGCCATCTCCCACCCGCACTACTACAGCTCGATGATCGCCTGGAGCGAGGCGTTCGGCGGCGTCCCGGTGTTCATCCACGAGCGGGACCGGCAGTGGGTGCAGCGCACCGGCAACGTCCGCTTCTGGTCGGGGGACCGCATCGAGGCGTTGCCCGGGCGCACCCTGCTCCGGGCGGGCATCCACTTCGCCGGCGGCACCATCCTGCACTGGCCGGACGGTGCCGACGGGCGCGGGGCGCTGCTGACCGGGGACATCTTCCAGGTGGTGGAGGACCGCCGCTGGCTCTCGTTCATGTACTCGTACCCGAACTACATCCCCGAACACCCGGACACCATCCGGCGGGCCGTCGACCTGGTCGACCCGCTGGACTTCGCCGTCATCTACGGGGCCTGGTGGGGCAAGGTCCTCACCCAGGACGCCAAGGGCGCGGTGGTCAGGTCGGCGCGGCGGTACTTCGAGCACATCGGGCTCGAGTTCTGAGCGACTACAGCACCAGCACCGCGACGACGGCCGCCACCGCGCCGAGCGCACCCACCGCTGCGCACCACAGCCCGATCCTGGACTGGGTGTCCAGCGCCGTGGACCAGCCGGCCCGCTTCAGCGTCGCCCTGACCAGGTCCTGCAGTTCCGCGGAGTCGAGCCGGTAGTCGACGACCTTGGTCAGCCCGTCCGGCCCGACCGCCCAGGTCTTCTCGGCGCCCACCGCCCACACCCGGCCGCCCACCGTCGAGGTCCGGCCGGTGAACCGGGGGACGAGCCGCCCGTCGGGGCCGGCCGCCCATTCGACCTCGCTGAGCAGATCGGCGCGGGCCGCCCTTGCCGGTCCGACCGGGGTCAGCGTCGTCGAGTACGACTTGGTCAGTCCCTGCCGCTGCAGCAGTGCCCACCAGCGGTTGTCGGCCAGGTCGACACGCACCGTCACCGCGTCGCCCATCCGGTCGACCGTGTACGGGGTGCCCGACGTGCGGCGGACCAGGTCGCCGACCACCTCGTCCAGGGTCCAGCTGCGCCCGATGTCCGCCGCCGCCCCCGGATCGCCGGCGATCGGTCCGCTGACCCCGGATCCCACGACCCCCGGCCGGGTGGCCGGTCGCCGTCGCAGCCCGAGGGCGAGGATGAGCGCACCCAGCCCGCCGAACAGCACCCCGACGCCGACGCCGATCCAGAGCAGCAGGGTCGCCCCGCCCTCGACGGTGCTCGCCCAGACCGCCTCGCCCGGGTCGGCCGGCGGGAACGCGACGGTCACCACGTCGCCGATCGACAGGTCGCCGCCCGCGCGGACGCCGCCGACGTCGTCGATCCGGTAGGACCGCCCGTCGACGTCGAACCGCACGTCGTAGTCGCGGCTGGTGCGGGTGGTGCCGTTGCTGCGGCTGGTGTGCACGTCGACGTTCACGACGGTGGCGTCGGCGCGGGCGGTGTACGCCGTATAGTCCTTGCTGCCGATCAGCGCGAACACGGTGCCCAGAATGAGCCCGACGGCGAGGAACACCGCCCCGACGCCGATCATCAGGCGGTTTCGTCGGGTCGGCAGGGCTGGTTCGGTCATGGTCATGGTGATATCCCGGGCATGAGTTGGTCGTCCTGTGGCCGGGCACAGGACCGTCCGCGGCCGCCGGAAATACCTCCGACCCGGCTCAGCCGGTCGGCGCCGGCAGTGGCTCGGCGCCCCGCTCGGCGAGCATCTGGGTCATCACCGAGATCTCGGCGTCCTGGGTCTGGGCCATCTTCGCGGCGAAGTTGCGGACCACCGGGTTGGTCGCGTGCTCGGCCGCGTACTGCATCATCGGCGCGCCGCCCTGGTGGTGCCGGATCATCAACTGCAGGAAGTAGATGTCCGATTCGGTGCCGGTGAGCGCCTTCAGCCGCGCCATCTCGCTGTCCGTGGCCATGCCCGGCATCAGCGGGGTCTGGTCGGCGGAGGTGGCCGGTGCCGACTGGGCGGCCGATCCGCCGGCCGATGCCGCACCGTCGCCGGGCATCGACATGCCCGTCATCGTGGAGTGGTCCTCGGTACCGGTCGCAGACGTCCCGGTGGTCGCCGCGGCGGCGGGTGCGGTGTTGGCGGCCGACATGTCGTGCCCGCTGTGGTCGGTGCCCTGCATCCAGCTCATCCGGGCCGCGTCGGTCGATTCCGGCAGATCCCACAGCGACAACCAGCCCTGCATCTGACCGATCTGGTCGGTCTGCGTGTAACCGATGTCGTAGGCCATCACCGAGATCTCGGAGTCGGTGGTGTTCTGCTCGGCATAGTGCGCCATGAGCACACCCTGATCGTGGTGCACGATCATGTCCCGGGCGAAGCCGGCGTCCACCGAGGAACTGTCCGGGGTCTGCTCGGTCGAGCGGAAGGTGCCGGACAGGGCCAGCCCCAGGGTGGCGCCGACCAGCAGCAGGACGACGGCCGCCGCCGCCAGCAGCAGGATCGTCATGCCCCGGGACCGGCCCGGGCGACCGCTGCTCGGATCCGGGTCCGCGTCGGCGTCCGGTTCCGGTGGCGGTTCGGTCGTCGGGTCGTCGGTCATCGGGTCAGCCGTTGCTGGCCGGCGTCTGTTCGGTCGTGGCCACGGCGGACGGCTGCTCGGCGGTGGTCACCGGGACCGACGCGGTCGCGTCCACCGACTGGTCGCTGGACGCGACGGTCATCTCGGTGGAGTTGACCACGCCGCCACCCTCGCCGTTCATCTGCACCGCATCGGCCCCGGGCGGCGTCGGATCGAACGCCGGCGGGTTGTCGACGTCGAACGAGGGCTGCTGGCAGGTGGCGCCGGTCTCCGGGTACACCCAGCGGTTCTGCCGCAGCGCCGTGATGAACTGCTTGACCCGCTCGTCGGAGGCCGAGTCGACCTTGAGCTGGTGCGCCCAGGCCTGCAGCGAGATGGTGGAGTCGAGGCCGGGGTAGGGCGTCAGCGTGGTGTAGGGCTGGCCCTGGACCAGGGACTTGAGGATGTCCAGGTCGGACGACGAGATCGTGTCCGGGTTGTAGGTGATCCACACCGCACCGTGTTCCAGGGTGTGCACCATGTTCTCGGTGCGCACCGCGGTGTTGTAGACGATGCCGTTGCAGTTCGCCCAGGTCCCGTCGTGCGGGCCGCCGACCGGCGGGTACCGGTTGTAGGCGACGCGCTGGTCGGAGTTGACGTGGATGGCCGCCTTGTAGTCCACGTAGCTGGCGGGGGAGTCGGCGGTGGCCGGCGTATTGGCGCCGACGTAGATGCCGGGGATCTTGGTGGACGGATCGGGGTTGTCGACCGTCGGGGTCCACGGCGCCATCGCGTCGGCGGCGGCGTTCTTCTCCTGGGTCTTGTTGTAGACCACGAGGAAGATGCCGGCGGCCAGCGCGACCACGGCGACCACCGCGACGATGGTGAGCCAGGGGAGCCCCTGGCGCCGGCTCACCACCGGGGCGGGTGGTCGGTTCTTCTTGGTGCTCTTGCCGCTGGCCATGATGCGCGTGTGATCCCTGCTCGTTCCGGATGACATGTCGAAGATGGCCGATAGCCAACGGCACAGTGTACGGAGTGCCCCCGTGGCGTCGGCGTGAGCAGGGTGGGCGGGCGGGCTCGGGACCGCCGTCTCAGCCGGGCCGATCCGACCGGTCGGTCCGGGTCGCGGTGTCCGGCACCGGGTCGGCTCGGTGCCGGGCGACGGCGACGGCCGCGGCGGCCGAATCGACGCCCAGGGTACGCAGGATGTTCTGCACGTGGGTGCGCACCGTGTGCGGGGACATGCCCAGCCAGCGGGCGACGTCCGATCGGGACCGTCCCTGCGCCATCGCATCCAGCACGTCGCGCTCCCGCGGGGTCAGCCGGTCGAGCGGGTTCCCGGGCGGTGCCGCCGGGGCGGCCGTCCCCGCGGCGACGATCCGGCGCAACGCCCCGGTCAGCAGGTCCGGCGGGACGTGCGTCTCGCCGCGGAGGGCGCCGTGCACGGCGGCGACCAGGTCGGCCGGGTCGGCCGTCTTCGGCACCCAGCCGAGCACGCCGATCCGTACGGCGTCGGCCAGCAGCCGCTCGTCGTGGACCCCGGCCAGCACCACCAGCCGGGAGTCCGGCCAGCGCCGGGCCAGGCGATCGGCGACATCCAGCGCGGACGTACCGCGGGCATCGGTCGGGGGGCGGGCGTCGGTCGCGATATCCGTCGCCGGGCGGCCGTCGATGTCGATCAGCAGGACGTCCGCCGGCCCGGTCGCGAGCAACTCGACCAGCGCACGTTCGGAGGCGGCGTGCCCGACGAACACCAGCCCCGGCGTGGCCGACAGCAGGTGGGACAGGGCCTGGGCGACGGCGAGTTGGTCCTCCACCAGCGCCACCCTCGGTTTCGATCGGGCATCGCGAACGGAGCGCGGGCCGGCCTGCTCAGGAATCATCGGCGCGCCGCCCCGCCGATCGCTGCCGGCGATAGGCGGTCAGCATGTCGGTGGCCTCCAGACGGGAGTGCACGCCGAGTTTCTCCAGCATCCGTTGCACGTAGGCGCGGGCGGCGGTCGGCCGCACGCCCAGCGACGCCCCGATCCGGTCGGTGGACTGGCCGGCGGCCAGCAGCGTCAACACCTGCCATTCCCGCTCGGTGAGGAACCGCAGGAGCCAGCCCGGCTCGCCCGGCGACGGTGGCGACGGTGGCGACTGTCGCGACGGTGGCCATGGTGGTGACGAACGCCGACGTGGCCGGGCCGCTCCGGCCGGGATCCGGCGGGCGGCGCGCCCGGTGTCCGCAACGGCGGCGACGATGGCCGCCAGCGGCTGGTTGCGGGTGACCACCGGAAACGGGCCGGCGACGGCCGGCGGCGCGGTCGTCCACCGGTCGCCGCTGAGCAGCACCACCCGGACGCCCGGCGCCGTGGAGCGCAGGCGGCCGAGCAGTTCGCCCGCCGCGCCGGCCAGGCCGCTGTCGATCAGGCAGACGTCGGGACGGTGGGCCGCCGCCGACGCCAGCAGCCCGCGGACGGTCACGTCGACGGAGACCACCTGGTGGCCGGCGTCCCGGATCGCCCCGGCCAGCCCCTGCATGACCAGGCGATGGGGATCGCAGATGGCGACCCTCAGCACGGGCGCCCGCCGGATGCCCGGCCGTCGGTCGTCATCGCCGATCTCGGCGGCCGGTCCGGTCCGGGGGCGGGTCCGGTCGACCCGGACGTCGCGTGCGCGTCACAGCCTGCGGTCATCGCTGACCCTCCCCCACGGTGCAGTCCCCTCTGTCGGAGGGTAGCGCCGGGATCGGAAAAGGGAAGCGAATAACGACGATTCGGGCGGGATGGCGCGGGCCCGGCCGATGGTCCGAATGGCGCAGGGTGGGGGCGGGTCACCCGACTGGGTGAAGCCTAAGGGTCGATTCGCACGTCCGCCGGAGTGACGAACGGGTCCCGGGCCGATTCGCCCGACGTTGTCGACGGCAGCCCAACGGATGCCGATCCCCAGGCAATTCCCATGCCATTCTCAGAAATCGACGGCGACCGGAACTCGCGCATCGACCCGGGATCTGGTCGTGCTGGTCGGCTGCGCGGGGAATGCCACCGGCTCGTACCCCTCCCGAGCCCGGCGCCGGAGCAGTTCGGCGAACTCCCGCGACGGGCGGACCCCCAACTCGTCGTCCAGCCGGTCGCTGTACCGCTCGAACTGCACCACCGCCTGGCTGTAGTTGCCCATCGCCAGATGGGCCCGGACGATCATCCGTTGGGCGCTCTCCCGCAACGGTTCGGCGGCGGCGGCGGCCATCGCGATCGGCAACGCCTCGGCCGGCGACTGTTCGGCCAGGCGGCGATCGGCGAGCAGTTCCAGGCCGACCAGCTGCAGCTGGCGGAGTTGCTCGCGCTCGGCCTCCACCCACGGCTCGGTCCAACCCGGGAGCAGCTCCCCGGCGGTGAGCAGCCCGCTGCCGGGCATCTCGCCGGATCGCCGGGCCGACAGCGCCCGTACCGCCGAGCGAAGCTCCGGTACGTCGACCCGCACGAGCGGGCCGATCGCCACCGATTCGCGGCTCACCCGGAGCAGATCCGGATGCGCCTGCCGGGTCCGCCAGAGCAGCTCGCGCAGGCTCCCCGCCGCCTGCCGGGGTGGGGAGTCCGGCCAGAGCCGGGTGGCCGCGGCGCCGCGGTGGGTCGGGCCGTGCAGCGCGAGCGCGGCCAGCAGGCGGCGCATGGTCGTCGTCGTCGAGATCTCTTCCTCGCCGTGCGTCAAGCGCCAACCGCCCAGCAGGCGCAGCGTCAGTCCCGCCGAATTCGTCGTGAAGTCGATGTGCCGCTCGATCATCATTTCCCCTTCGACCACCGAATCATTGGTGCGTGCGATCCGATGAATAGGGCGCCGGACGGGCCGGCAAATACCTGATTCGCCCGGCCGCCGTCACCGAGGGTGGCCCTGCACGGAACCGGGCGCCTGTCAAGTGTCAGGTGACGTAGTCACTCCGGTGGTCGCTCGCCGGCCGGCCGGCCGGCGTGCCCCGGATGGCCCTGACGTGGTTCTGACGCGACTTTGACGCCGGTGAGTTGGCCTGTCCGGGTGGGCGGTCCGGCCCGAATCACCGGGGGTGAACATGGTCGCAATAGGATCTCGCGGTCTGGTCAGCGCGATGACGCTTGCCACACTGACGTTCTCGGGTGTCGCCGGCGCGCAGCCGGATGGCGCCGTGGTGGTCGACGGGTCGGCCGCGGTCGTGGTGGACGGTTCCGACCGGGCGACACGGGCCGGCACGAGCGCCCTGGGATGCGCCGCCGCGGCGGGATCGACGGGTGCCGTCGACGTGCGGATCGAGGCGCCGGCCGACGGGGGCGCCCTCACCTCGACCGTGACCCGGTTGCTGTGCGTGCTGGGGACGCTGCCGGCCGAGATCGCCCGGCCGGCGCTGCCGCGAATCGGACCGTGGTTTTCTCTGATGCATTTCTAACGGAGCCCGGCAATCCTTGAATTGTGCCCGATCGACCGGTCCCACCGGGGGCGGCCGATCGAGGCGATTCAACCGGACGAATTCATTGGGGGAGGTGAATTCACATGGAGATCACGTTCTCGGAGCTCGACGCCCAGGCCGTGGAACTGCTGCCGGCCCGCGAGGCCCTCGGCTGGTTCAACACCGCACTGGTCTACGCGTCCAACAACTCCACCGCGCTGAACGTGCTGACCCTGGGCTCGGTGGCCGCTTCGCAGGCCAACCAGGCCATCGTCATCGGTCAGTGAGGCCCTAGCCAGGCCCCAGCCGGCCCCGCTTCGCGTCGATGTGCCCGGTCGACACGCAGCGGGGCCGGCTTCGTCGGTGCCGCGGGACGAATCGGCGTGCGGGCGTCCCACCGAAGACAACACCATTCCGGAGGATGGCCATGTATTCCGCGGCCGAACTGACAATTCCGACGAGCCGGCCGATCGCGGTTGCGCCCTCAGTGCCGGCGCCGGCCCGGCCGGCGGACGGCCTGCAATTGCTGGGCCGTTACGAGGGTTCCGGCTTCAAGGACGAACACTTCCTGGTGGCCCGCGCCGACGGCCAGGTCGTCCACCTGTCCGCGCTGCTCTATCACGTGCTCGCCGAGCTGGCCCCCGGTCGCGGCATCGATCAGGTCGCGCACGCGGTGAGCGCCCAGGTCGGCAAGATCCTGACGCCGGACGGCGTCCGCTTCCTGCTGGAACGCAAGCTGGCTCCCGGCGGCCTGGTCGACCTGGCGCCGGACCGTCCGGTCCCCGCGGCCGGTTCGGGCGAGCAGACCGATGCCGTTGCGCTGCAGCACTCTTCGGCGGTGCCGGGCGCGTCCGGGTCGACCGCGGCGTTGGGTCCGCGGCCGGCGGCACCGGCGAAGGCGCCGGCGAAGGCGCAGCCACGCAAGGCCGACCCGCTGCTGGCCCTGCGGCTGCACCGGGTGCTGCTGGGGGAGCGGGCCACCGCGTTGGTGGCCCAGGGCCTGCGGTTCATGTTCGCCCCCATGGTCATCGCGCTGCTGCTGGCCGCCCTGCTGGTGGTCGACGCCCGGCTGGTCACCGGCGGGGCCGCCGACGTCAACCTGCTGGCGGTGGTCAGCCAACCGCTGTCGATGCTCGCCGTTCTCGGAATGCTGTTGGGCGGCACACTGTTCCACGAGTTCGGGCACGCGGCCGGGTGCCGCTACGGCGGGGGGCGGCCGGGCGCCATCGGCGTCGGCGTGTACGTCATCATGCCGGCGTTCTACACCAACGTCACCGACGCCTACCGGCTGGATCGAGCCGGCCGGTTGCGCACCGATCTGGGCGGGATCTATTTCAACGCGGTGGCCGCGCTCGCCTTCGGCGCGGGATACCTGGCCACCGGCTGGGTCCCGTTCCTGTTCGCGGCGTTCATGATGCACCTGGAGGCATTGCAGCAGTGCCTGCCGCTGATCCGCTCGGACGGGTACTTCATCCTCGCCGATCTGGTCGGCGTGCCGGACCTGTTCGGTCGGATCCGGCCGGTGCTGGCCAGTCTGCTGCCGTGGCGGACGGCCGGCCCCCGGGTGCGCGAGCTGCGGCCCCGGGTCCGGGTGGTGATCAGCGCCTGGGTGCTGGCCGTGGTGCCGATACTGGCGGTGGCGATGGTCTACCTGATGGTGCAGACGCCGACCATCGTGCGCTCGGCGGTGACATCCGTGCTGGCGCAATGCGACCTGCTGGTCGCCGCGGTGGGCTCGGGATCCTGGGCCGAGGCGATCCTGGCCGTTGCCGCGATCCTGCTGCTGGTCGTCCCGCTGGCCGGGTTGAGCGTGTTCCTGGTCCGGCTGGCCGTCCAGGTGGCGACCCTGGCGGTCACCCTGCCCCGGAACTGGCACACCCGGCGGATGACCTACGGCCGTCATCACGCGCCCAGAACCGTGCCGGCGCAACGCTGATCGTCTGATGCAGTTCTAACAGTCGACCGATGTAATGAAATGGCAAGAGATTCCGGGAAGACATTCACGGAATGGATCGGATTTCCATCCGGGGGGAGGTGAATCACATGAAGGAATTCACCATGATCGAGCTGGACGCGGTCGAGGTCGAACTGCTCCCGGCCCGCGAGGCGCTGGGCGCGTTCAACTTCGCGGCCGTCTGGGCCCAGAACAGCTCCCTGGCGGCCAACGTGCTGTCCGTGGGCTCCCTGGCCGCCTCGTCGGCCAACCAGGTGATCATCGTCAGCCAGTGACGTGACGCCGCCGCCGACCACCGACTAGTCCACCCCGGGAGGTGACAACCATGGAGATCACTTTCTTCGAGCTGCAGGCCGAGAACGTCGAGCTGCTGCCGGCCCGCGAGGCCCTGGGAGCGTTCAACTTCGCCGCCGTCGCGGCGCTGAACTCGTCCACCGCGCTCAACGCCGTGTCCGCCCTGTCGGCCGCGTACTCGCAGGCCAACCAGGCGATCGTGGTGATGCAGTAGCCCGCTGCCACCCGACCCCATCCGCAACGCCGAGTGCCCTGGACCGGGTCCGCCGCGGGCGATCGGTCCGGGGCCCTCTCCGGAACCGAAACGTCCCGCGCGCACCCAGGTCCGGGGGCCGGCCGAGAGATCCCGAAGGAGGTGCGCGATGCACCCCATGCCCCTGGTCGACCTGCAGGAACTGGACCGCGAGCAGCTCGAACTGCTCCCGGCCCGGGAGACCATGGCCCTGATCAACGTCAACGTCAATCCCGTGATCGGGGTCAACCTGGCCTTCGCCATCAACGCGGCGACGATCAACTCGTCCGCCACTGCGGTGGCCTACCAGGCCCTGGCCTCCGTCCACTACTGAGGACGGCGCCACCGAGCACGACCGACAACTGAATGGCCGCGGGGCCCGCGATTCCCCCGGTGCCCCGGCCGCCGAACCGCCCTGCGTACCCGGTGGGATCCTCCGCGATCCCACCGGGTACGAGTCTGTGCGCGGCCGGGGTGCAACCGCCCGCCCGGCGCGTTCCTAGAATGTCCGGGTGGATCCCGCGCAGTTGGCCGACGCCGTTCGCCGTGCCCTGGCATCGGCCGTGGCCGACGGCGACCTCGCCGTCGAGGTACCGGCCGACGTTCCGATCGACCGCCCCAAGTCCCGTGAGCACGGTGACTACGCCACCCCGGTGGCGATGAAGCTGGCCAAGGCGGCCCGCCGGCCGCCCCGGGAGGTCGCCGAGATCATCGCCCGGCGGTTGGCGGTGACCCCCGGGGTTGCCGGGGTGAGCATCGCCGGGCCCGGCTTCCTGAACATCTCCGTCGAGACGGCGGCCGCGGCCTCCCTGGTGGGCCGGATCGTGGCCGACGGGGCCGCCTACGGAGCCGGCGACGCCCTCGCCGGCCGGCACGTGAACCTCGAGTTCGTCTCGGCCAATCCGACCGGCCCGATCCACATCGGCGGCGCCCGCTGGGCCGCGGTCGGCGACGCGCTGGGCCGGATCCTGGCCACCCAGGGCGCCAAGGTCGTCCGCGAGTACTACTTCAACGACGCCGGCGCCCAGATCGACCGGTTCGCCCGGTCCCTGCTGGCCGCGGCCCGGAACCAGCCGGTCCCCGAGGACGGCTACGGCGGCGACTACATCGGCGAGATCGCCGCCCGGGTCACCGCCGCCCATCCGGACGCCCCCGCGCTGGCCGACGAGCAGGCGACCGAGATCTACCGCCGCGAGGGCGTCGAGCTGATGTTCGACGAGATCAAGACCACCCTGCACACCTTCCGCACCGACTTCGACGTGTACTTCCACGAGAACTCGCTGCACGAAAGCGGGGCGGTGGACGCCGCGGTGCAGCGGCTGAAGAACTCCGGACACCTGGCCTTCGCCGACGGCGCCTGGTGGCTGAACTCGAAGGCCTACGGCGACGACAAGGACCGGGTGGTCATCAAGTCCGACGGCGCGCCCGCCTACATCGCCGGCGACCTGGCCTACTTCCTGGACAAACGGGCGCGGGGCTTCGACCTGTGCATCTACATGCTCGGCGCCGACCACCACGGCTACATCGCCCGGCTCAAGGCCGCGGCGGCCGCGTTCGGCGACGACCCGGACGTGGTCGAGGTGCTGATCGGGCAGATGGTGAACCTGGTCAAGGACGGCCAGCCGCTGCGGATGAGCAAGCGTGCGGGCACCGTGATCACCCTGGACGACCTGATCGACGCGCTGGGCGTGGACGCCGCCCGGTACGCGCTGATCCGGTACTCGGTGGACACCACGCTGGACCTGGACCTGGACCTGTGGACCCGGCAGACCAGCGACAACCCGGTGTTCTACGTGCAGTACGCGCACGCCCGGCTGGCCTCGCTGGCCCGCAACGCCGGCGACCTGGGCATCGAGCTGGGGGACTCGTACGATCCGGCGCTGCTGGACACCCCGCGCGAGGCGGAACTGATCGCCCTGCTCGCCGGGTACCCCGGGGTGCTGGCCACCGCCGCCGAACTGCGCGAACCGCACCGGGTGGCCCGCTACCTGGAGGATCTGGCGTCCGGCTACCACAAGTTCTACGACTCGGTCCGGGTGCTGCCGCTCGGCGAGGAAAGCGCGACGAGCCGCCATGTCGCCCGGCTGTGGCTGTGCGCGGCCACCCGGCAGGTGCTGGCCAACGGCCTGGCCGTGCTCGGCGTCGACGCCCCGGAGCGGATGTGAGAACCCACCCCGCGGGGCCCCGGTCCGGTGAGCTGCACCCGGACCGGCCCGGTCACGGAGCGCCGCCCGACCTGAACCGGCTGGACCGGGCGGTCTGGCCGCGCGGCGCCGGCCGCAACGAGGCCGGCGCGCTGAGCCTGGCCGGCCTGGACGCCCGCGACCTGGCCGACCGGCACGGCACCCCGCTGATGGTCATCGACGAGGCCGACTTCCGCAGCCGCTGCCAGGATTTCGCCGACGCGTTCGGCGGCGCGGGCAGCGTGCACTACGCCGGGAAGGCGTTCCTGTGCAGCGAGATCGTCCGCTGGCTGGCCCAGGAGGGGCTGTCCCTGGACGTGTGCACCGCCGGTGAGCTGCGGCTGGCCCTGCGGGCCGGCTTCCCGCCCGGGCGGATCGCCCTGCACGGCTCCAACAAGTCCGACGCCGAACTGGCGCTCGCGGTGGAGGCGGGCATCGGCGCCGTGGTCATCGACTCCTTCCACGAGATCGCCCGGCTGGCCGGGCTGGTGGAGGACCGGGCCGACGACCCGGTGCCGGTGATGATCCGGGTGACCGTCGGCGTCGAGGCGCACACCCACGAGTTCATCGCGACCGCGCACGAGGACCAGAAGTTCGGCTTCTCGTTGACCGGCGGGGATGCGGCGGAGGCGGTCCGCCGGGTGCTCGCGCTGCCCGGTCTGCGGCTGGTCGGCCTGCACTCGCACATCGGCTCGCAGATCTTCGACCCGTCCGGCTTCGAGGTGGCCGCCCACCGGGTGGTCGGCCTGCTGCGGACCATCATCGAGGAGTATCCGCAGGTCACCGAGTCGCTGACCACGCTGGACCTGGGCGGCGGGCTGGGCATCGCCTACACCGCCGACGACGACCCGCCGGCGCCGGACGTGATGGCCAAGTCCCTGCTGGACATCGTCGGCCGGGAGTGCCAACTGGCCGGCCTGACCGTGCCGGCCGTCATGGTCGAGCCGGGACGGGCGATCGCCGGACCCGGCACGGTCACCCTGTACGAGGTCGGCACGATCAAGGACGTCACCCTGGACGGCGGCCTGACCCGCCGGTACGTCTCGGTGGACGGCGGGATGAGCGACAACATCCGCACCGCCCTGTACGACGCCGAGTACACCGTGACGCTGGCCTCCCGTTCCTCGGAGGCGGCGCCGGTGCTGTCCCGGGTGGTCGGCAAGCACTGCGAGAGCGGCGACATCGTCGTCCGCGACTGCTACCTGCCGGCCGACCTGGCCATCGGCGACCTGCTCGCGGTGGCCGCCACCGGCGCCTACTGCTACGCGATGTCCAGCAACTACAACCGGGTGCCCCGGCCGGCCGTGGTGGCGGTGTCCGATGACGGGACCGGCACGGCCGGGTCCCGGGTGGTGCTGCGCCGAGAGACCGACGACGACCTGATGCTCCTGGAGATCCGGTGACCAGTCCTTCCGACGAGACCGACCACAAGCCGCCCAAGCCGACCTCGCTGGTCCCCGGGGTGGTGCTGCTGATCCTGGCCGGGGTGCTGATCGTGATCACCCTGATCAAGCCGGACCTGCCCCGCTGGCTGACCGTCACCATCGCGGTGGCGGCGATCGTCGTGGTCATCGCCCTGCTGATCTACGCGTTCCGGGTGTTCCGGGACGTCACCAGGCCGGGAGGACAGCGATGACGGCCGGAATCGGGTCCGCGGGCGCGGTGCGGGTCGGTGTGCTCGGCGCCGGTGTGGTCGGCTCCCAGGTGGTGCGGCTGCTGATCGAGCAGGCCGACGAGTTGACGGCCCGGGTCGGCGCCAAGCTGGAACTGGCCGCCGTCGCGGTCCGGCGACCCGAGCGGCATCCGGACATCCCGGCCGGACTGCTGACCACCGACGCGGCCGCGCTCGTCGCCGATCCCGGGATCGACGTGGTGGTCGAGGTGATCGGCGGCATCGAGCCGACCAAGGATCTGCTGCTGACCGCGCTGAGCCGCGGCGCCGGGGTGGTCACGGCCAACAAGGCGCTGTTGGCCGAGCACGGGCCCCAGTTGTACCGGGCGGCCGACGCCGCCGGGGCCGACCTCTATTTCGAGGCGGCCGTCGCCGGTGCGATCCCGCTGATCCGGCCGCTGCGCGAGTCGCTGGCCGGGGACCGGATCGTGCGGATCATGGGCATCGTCAACGGCACCACGAACTTCATCCTGTCCAACATGGTGCAGACCGGGATGGGCTACCACGAGGCGCTGGCCGAGGCGACCCGGCTGGGCTACGCGGAGGCCGACCCGACCGCCGACGTGGACGGGTTCGACGCGGCGGCCAAGGCGGCGATCATGGCCTCGATCGGCTTCCACACCCGGGTCGGCGCGCGCGACGTGTACCGCGAGGGCATCGCCGGCGTGTCCGCCGGCGACATCGCCGCCGCCCGGGAGATCGGTTGCACGGTCAAACTTCTGGCAATCTGCGAACGGGTTCCCGGCCCGGACGGCGGGGATGCTGTTTCGGCCCGGGTGCACCCGGTGATGCTGCCGACGTCGCACCCGCTGGCTGCGGTGGACGGCGCCTACAACGCCGTCTACGTGGAGGCGGAGGCGGCCGGCCGGCTGATGTTCTACGGCCCCGGCGCGGGCGGCGCCCCGACCGCGTCGGCGGTGCTCGGCGATCTCGTCGCGGTCGCCCGGAACAAGGTCGCCGGCGGTCGCGGCCCGCGCGAATCCTCGTACGCGGCACTGCCGATCCTGTCCATGGGCGACGTGCTGGCCAAGTACCACATCAGCCTGGACGTCGACGACAAGGCCGGTGTGCTGGCCGCGGTGGCCACCGCGTTCGCCGACGGCGGCGTGTCGATCTCCACCGTCCGGCAGGAGGGACGCGGCGACGACGCCAGGCTGGTGGTGGTGACGCACAGCGCGCCGGATGCCGCGCTGTCGGAGACGGTGCGCCGGCTGGCCGACCTGGACTCGGTCCGGGCGGTCACCTCGGTGATGCGGGTGACGGGAGAGATGCGATGACGTCCGCTCCGGCCCGAATCGGCACGAACCTCGGCTGGCCCGGGCTGATCGCCGCCTACCCGGACCGGGTGGCCGTCCCGCCGGGGGCACGAGTCGTCACCCTGCTGGAGGGCGGCACCCCGCTGCTGCCGGCGCCGACCCTGTCCGAACGGCTCGGGGTCCAGGTGTACCTGAAGGTGGAGGGGGCGAACCCGACCGGCTCGTTCAAGGACCGCGGGATGACCGTGGCCGTCACCCACGCGCTGGCCCGCGGCGCCCGCGCGGTGATCTGCGCCTCCACCGGCAACACGTCGGCGTCGGCCGCGGCCTATGCCGCCCGGGCCGGCCTGACCAGCGCCGTGCTGATCCCGCAGGGCAAGATCGCGGCCGGCAAGCTGGCCCAGGCGGTCGCGTACGGGGCACGGATCCTGCAGATCGAGGGTAATTTCGACGACTGCCTGGAGCTGGCGCGCAAGACCGCGGCCACCACGGACGAGATCGAACTGGTCAATTCGGTCAACCCGGTCCGCCTCGAGGGCCAGAAGACCGCGTCCTTCGAGATCTGCGACGTGCTCGGCCGCGCCCCGGACGTGCACTTCCTGCCGGTCGGCAACGCCGGTAACATCACCGCGTACTGGAAGGGCTACCGCGAGTACCACGCCGACGGGGTGATCGACGCCCTGCCGCGGATGTTCGGCTTCCAGGCGGCGGGCGCCGCCCCGCTGGTCCTCGGGCACCCGGTGCCGGACCCGGACACCATCGCCACCGCCATCCGGATCGGCGCCCCGGCGTCCTGGAACGGCGCGATCAACGCCCGGGACGAGTCGAACGGGCTGATCGACATGGTCACCGACGAGCAGATCCTGGACGCCTACCGGCTGCTCGCCTCGACCGAGGGCGTGTTCGTGGAGCCGGCGTCGGCCGCGTCGGTGGCCGGGTTGGTGGCGAGCGCGACGGACCGTCGCCTGCCGGCCGGCTCGCTGGTCGTGTGCACCGTGACCGGCAACGGGCTGAAGGATCCGGACACCGCGATGACCTTCATGACCGACCCGGTGGTGCTGCCGGTCGCCGCCGAGGCGGTCACCGACGCGCTCGGGCTCACCGGATGAGCGTCGGTTCCGCGTTCTCGGTGCGGGTGCCGGCGACCTCGGCCAATCTCGGCCCCGGCTTCGACAGCTTCGGGCTCGCCCTGGCCCGGTACGACGAGGTGGCTGTGTGCCGCACCGACGGCCCGCTGGAGGTGTGGGTCTCCGGTTTCGGCGCGGGGGAGGTGCCGCTGGACGGCCGTCATCTGGTGGTCCGGGCCATGGTCGAGGCCTGCCACGCGGCCGGCGCCGAGCTGCCCGGCGTGCGGCTGACCTGCGTGAACCGGATCCCGCACGGCGGCGGACTCGGCTCGTCGGCGTCGGCCATCGTGGCCGGGCTGCTGTTGGGCCGCGAATTGGCCGTGGACATCGGCGGGCCCCGGTTGACGGACGAGACCGTGCTCGCGCTGGCCACCGCGATGGAGGGCCACCCCGACAACGTTGCCCCCGCCCTGCTGGGCGGCTTCACCCTGGCCTTCACCGACGACGACGGCCAGCCGGTGGCGATCCGGCGCGACGTGCACCCGGACGTCCGGGTGGTCGTGTTCGCCGCCGAGGAATCCAGCTCCACGCATCACACCCGTGGCCTGCTGCCGGCGACCGTCCCGCACGCGGATGCCAGCGCCAACGCGGCCGCCGCCGGCCTGCTGGTGCACGCGCTGACCGGCGACCCGGCGTTCCTGCTGGCGGCGACCCGGGACCGGCTGCACCAGCACTACCGGGCCGCGTCCATGCCGCGTTCGGCCCACTTGATGGCCGAGCTGCGGGCGGACGGGGTGGCCGCCGTGATCTCCGGCGCCGGCCCGTCGGTGATCGCTCTGGTCACCGGCGATTTCGATGTGAACCGCTGGCGCCGACCGGGTTTCGACGTGGAGTTCGTGCCGGTCTGCCCGGACGGCGCACAACTCGTTGGCTGATCGGCCGCGACACGCTCACGCTTGGTTGCCGTTGCGGCGGCAAAGCGGTTACTGTTGAGAGCGATCACCGGCTGTACCCGCCGTGGCGAGGGCGTTCAACCGAACGACACAGACCGCGAGCCGGACATCGACGGTGGGTTTTTCCCGCCGCTCCCATCCTGAGCGATTCCGCCGACCGTGACACCACTTCACGACCCGCGGAAGTACCACAGGTCCGGTTCGTCGTGCCGCGGCGTCAGCCCGGGTGATCAGCGAATGTGGCGCGTTCTCACACGAGCGCGTCCTGGCAGCCGCCGACTGGCGGCGCTCAATCCCGGTCGAGCAGATTCGGCCGGACAGGAAGGATCTTCGTGACGGAAACCACGGAGTCGCTCGAAGCCCCCACCGCCGCAGCGTCCACGGACGCGCCGCGCACTGGCCGTGGCCGGTCCCGCACCAAGGGTGAGGGTCTGGCCGGCATGGTGCTGACCGATCTCAAGGCGATGGCCAGCCAGCTGGGCATCCGCGGCACGTCGGCCATGCGCAAGGGCGACCTGATCGCCGCGATCACGGCCAAGCAGGGCCAGAGCGGCTCGGACGGCGCGACCGGCAAGAACGGCGCGTCCACGAACGGCCATCACCCGGCCGAACCCGAATTGCCGCTCGGCGAACTCCCGGCGGCCCCCCAGCCGGAGCGCCCGGCGGCGGTGGAGACGGTCGAACCGGCTCCCGCCGCTGCCACCGACGGCGCTGCCGACCAGGCCGCCGATCGGGCCGCCGATCGGACCGCCGATCGGGCCGCGGATCGGACCGGTGCCGACGAGGCGGGCGCGTCCGACGACGGCCAACGTGGCCGCCG
>JBDHZW010000092.1:0-18088 GCA_039812105.1 Nakamurella sp. | reverse complement strand
GCGCCTGCGCGGCCGCCCGCACGCCGGGAGGGTCGAGCATCCGCCGGCGCACCCAGCGGCCGCCGAGCAGGGCCGCGGCGATCAGCCCGAGCAGCAGCAGGCCGACCAACAGCACAGTGGTTGTCGTTGTCACCCAAGGCTTCCCGTCAGACTCTCCGATCCTCGCGGCGCGTCCGGGAGCGCCCGGGAGTTTCGTGCGCCACTTACTTTATGAACAAACTGGTGACCGGCGGCCGAGTTGACGCGATTGTTTGTGCAGTCCCCCGCCACTCCGGCCTCCTGGAGAGAGTCAATGTCGACAGCAACACCCCCGAAGGGTTCCGGCGCGAACGTGGCCGAGAAGCCCAAGCGCAAGAAGATCAGCACCCACTGGCTGTACATCGCGGTCATCGTCGCGGTGGTCGCCGGTGTCGCGGTCGGCCTGATCTTCGGCAAGAGCGCCGCCGGGCTGTCCGTCATCGGCACCGCATTCGTCAGCCTGATCAAGATGATGATCGCGCCGATCATCTTCTGCACGATCGTGCTGGGCATCGGCTCGGTCCGCAAGGCGTCCCAGGTCGGCAAGGTCGGCGGGATGGCGCTGCTCTACTTCGTGGTGATGTCCACCTTCGCGTTGGGTCTGGGCCTGCTGGTGGGCAACCTGGTGCACCCCGGCGACAGCCTGCAGGCAGCCGCGTCGACGGCCACCTACACGGTCCCGGCCGCGACCGAGGGTGGTTCCGGCAACTTCATCATCGACATCATCCCGACCAGCCTGTTGGCCGGACTCACCGGCGGGAACGTGCTGCAGGCGCTGTTCGTCGCGCTGCTGGTCGGCTTCGCGGTGCAGGCGCTGGGCAGCAAGGGCGAGCCGATCCTGGGCGCGATCACCGTCATCCAGCGGCTAGTCTTCAAGATCCTGGCCGGCATCATGTGGCTGGCCCCGATCGGTGCCTTCGGTGCCATCGCCGGCGTCGTCGGCAGCGCCGGCTGGGCCGCCATCGGCGCGCTGTCGCTGTTCGTCGCGGTCTTCTACGCCACCTGCCTGGCCTTCATCGTGGTCATCCTGGGTGGCCTGCTCAAGGTCACCACCGGCCAGTCGATCTTCAGCCTGCTCAAGTATCTGCGGCAGGAGTACCTGCTGATCGTCGCTACCAGCTCGTCCGAGACCGCGCTGCCCCGGCTCATCGCCAAGATGGAGCACCTGGGCGTGTCCAAGCCGGTCGTCGGCATCGTGGTGCCCACCGGCTACTCGTTCAACCTGGACGGCACCGCGATCTACCTGACCATGGCCTCGCTGTTCATCGGCAACGCCCTGGGCCAGCCGCTGTCCTGGAGCGAGCAGCTGTCCCTGCTGATCTTCATGATCATCGCGTCCAAGGGCGCGGCCGGCGTCACCGGCGCCGGTCTGGCCACCCTGGGTGGCGGCCTGGCCTCGCACCGCCCCGACCTGGTGCCCGGCGTCGGCCTGATCGTCGCGGTCGACCGGTTCATGTCCGAGGCCCGCGCGCTGACCAACTTCTCCGGCAACGCGGTCGCCACCATGGTCATCGGCCACTGGGTCAAGGAGGTCGACTACGACCAGACCAAGCGGGTGTTCACCGGTGAGGATCCCTTCGACGACACCGACATGCTCGACGAGCACTCGGCGGCCGAGCACCGGGAGGACGTGAACTCGTACAAGACCAAGGAGCTGACCCACTGACGTCGGGGTGAGGGCGAAGCGGCGGCGAGGACATCCTCGCCGCCGCTTTCGCGTGTCGCCCGGATGTCACCGGGCCGGCCGGCGCGTCGGTAGGTCGACGACCTCGGCTCGGGAGAACACCACGAACAACGCGATCAACAGCGCGATCCGGCCCCACACCCCGATCAACACGGCCTGCGGCGAGAACGCGTCCCAGGTGGTGTCGGGCAGCCCGCTGTTGATCAGGTACTGCCACCGGAAGAAGCCGATGCCGATGGCCGCGTCGGCCACGAAGTAGGCCAGGATCCACCAGGCCCGGATCCGCAGCAGCACGAAGAACGGCAGCAGCCAGAGGACGAACTGCGGCGAGTGCACCTTGTTCAGCATCAGGTAGGCGGCCAGCATGGCCGCGCACACCGGCAGCCACGGGTACACCCGGTCGCGCCGGTACCGGAGCCAGCCGACCCCGACCGCGAGCAGCAGCCCGGCCAGCGTCGCGATGGTGGCGGCCATGGCCAGCCGGTCCTGCACCACCACGTTGGCCGAGTTGCTGTACGGCCGGAACGCCCAGAACCAGACGGTGTTGGTGGTCATGTCGATCGGCCGGCTCCACTGGAACTGGAACGAGGCCCACCAGCCGCGCCAGCCGGCGATCATGAACGGCAGGTTGATCAGCGCGAACACGCCCACCGTTCCAGCCAGGAAACCCGCCCCGATCAGCCACCGCCGGGCCGCCGTCACCCCGGCCGCCCCCGGGCGCCACCCCCCGGCCCCGAGCCAGCAGGCGACCGGCACCGCGAACATTCCCGGGTACAGCTTGAACGCCGCGCCGACGCCCAACGCGACGAGGGCGCCGACCAGCGGCCGCCAGCCGTCCAGCCCGCCGGTGCGCCGGGCGGCGCGGAGCAGCACCCAGCAGGCGACGACGGTGGCGGCGACCGCGAACAGGTCCCAGTTGTGGAACGCGTACAGGATCAGCGGCGGGGCGAGCGCGAACCACCAGGATCGCAGCCCGGCCAGCCAGGCCAGCAGCGCCGCCGACAGCAGGCCGGCGACGGACAGCAGCAGCGCCGAGAAGGTCAGGAAGTCGCCGTCGGTGTCGCTCGGCAGGGCGGCGACCCAGATGGCCAGGCCGGTCAGCACCGGGTACTCGACCGCGCCGCCGTACAGCTCCCCCCGGGTGGCGTCGTACCCGCCGTGCACGTACGGGAACACGTGCTCGTTGATGTCCCGGCCCAGCCACAGGAACTGGATGTCGGTGTAGCAGACGTCCCGGGTGATGCGGACGCCGTAGTCGGGTGTGCTGCGCCCCTCCCAGTCGTAGTCCGGCCCGATGCAGCGCGCCTTGTTGGCGTAGCCGAGCACCAGCATCAGCCCGCAGAGTAGGGTGGTGACGACGATGAACACCGGCGCGCGCCGGGCAGCGACCGACTCCAGCCGGGTCAGCAAGGAATCAGGACCGTGCTGAATCAAACCCGGCTCCTTCGTCGCCGAGTTGGTCTCAGCGCCGTCCTCCTGTGCTCATGGGCGGCCTCGCACGCTCGACCGACTAGTCCAGCGAGACGGGGGTGACGCCGAAGGGCTGCAGCCCGGCCACGCCGCCGTCATGGGCGGTGAGCACGCAGACCCCGTCCTCGCCGATGCCGATGGAATGCTCCCAGTGCGCGGCCCGGGCGCCGTCCTTGGTGACCACGGTCCACTTGTCGGCCAGCACCCGGGTGCCCGGCCGGCCCAGGGTCAGCATGGGTTCGATGGCCAGCGCGGTGCCGGGCGCCAGCCGCGGCCCCTTGCCCCGCTTGCCCTGGTTCGGCACGTACGGCGCCATGTGCATGGCGGTGCCGATGCCGTGCCCGCCGTAGCCGGACACCGAGCCGTACCGGCGCCCGTCCGCCCGCGACGACCAGGCCACGGACTGCTCGATGGCCGCGGAGATGTCGCCGAGCCGCCCGTTGGGCCGGGCGGCGCTGATGCCCACCCACATGGCCCGTTCGCAGGCGGCGACCAGGTCGACCTCGTCCATGTCCGGGGCCGATCCGACGTGCAGGGACACCGCGCTGTCGGCGTGCCAGCCGTCCAGGATGCAGCCGGCGTCGATGGACAGCAGGTCGCCCTCGGCCAGGATCTGGCCGGCCGAGGGGATGCCGTGCACGACCTGATCGTTCACCGAGGCACAGATGGTGGCCGGGAACCCGGGATCGTCCCGCTGGGCGCCGTAGTGCAGGAAGTTGCTGGTGCCGCCGCCGTCGGCGATGACCGCCGCGACGGCGTCGTTGACGTCCATGGTGCTGGCGCCGGGCGCGACCGCCGCGCGTCCGGCGTCGATGGCATCGGCGAGCAGCCGACCCGCGGCGCGCATGGCCTGCAGTTCGCCGCGGGTCTTGAGCTGAATGACTTCAGTCATCGACTGCCATCGATCCGCACGCGCCTCAGTGGCCGAGCGCCTTCAGCGCCCGCTGCAGCACCTCGTCGACGGCGCCGACGCCGTCGATCGCCACCAGCTTGGCCGCGTAGTAGTCCAGCAGCGGCTTGGTCTCCTGGTGGTACAGCTCCAGCCGGCGGCTGATCGCCTCGGCGGTGTCGTCGGCCCGCCCGCGGGCGAGCATCCGCTCCAGCAGGACCTCGTCCGGCACCTCCAGCAGCAGCACCTTGTCGATGTCCTCGTCCCGCTCCAGAAGGATCTCGCCCAGCTTGTCCGCCTGGCCGACGGTCCGCGGGAACCCGTCCAGCAGGAACCCCTTGGCCGCGTCCGGCTCGTCGAAGCGGGCGGCGACCATGGCGACGGTCACCTCGTCGGGCACCAGCTCGCCGGCGTCCATGTACTTCTTGGCGAGCACACCCAGCTCGGTGCCGGCGCCGACGTTGGCCCGGAAGATGTCACCGGTGGAGATGTGCGGGATGCCGAGCTGCTCGGCAAGGCGGCTGGCCTGGGTGCCCTTGCCGGACCCCTGGGGACCGACGATCAGAACTCTCATCAGCGGAGAAACCCTTCATAGTTGCGCTGCATCAGCTGGGTCTCGATCTGCTTGACGGTGTCCAGCCCAACACCGACCATGATCAAGACCGCTGTGCCACCGAATGGGAAGTTCTGATTGTTGCCCTCGCCGGTCAGTTCCAGGAAGAGGTTAGGGAGAATCGCCACAATTCCCAGGTAGATCGACCCGGGCAGGGTAATGCGGGACAGCACGAACTGCAGGTACTCGGCGGTCGGCCGGCCCGGCCGGATCCCGGGGATGAAGCCGCCGTACTTCTTCAGCTCGTCGGCCCGTTCGGTCGGGTTGAAGGTGATGCCCACGTAGAAGTACGTGAAGAAGATGATCAGCGCGAAGTACAGCAGGATGTGCACCCAGCTGCCCTGGTCGATCACGTACAGCTGCAGGAACTGCGCCCAGCCGCTGACCTCGGTGGTGCCGTCGGCGTTGACCGTGGTCGGCGCGATCAGCTGGACCAGCAGCAGCGGCAGGTACAGCAGCGAGGTGGCGAAGATGACCGGGATGACGCCGGCCTGGTTCACCTTCAACGGCAGGTAGGTCGACGTGCCGCCGTACATCTTGCGGCCGATCATCCGCTTCGCGTACTGCACCGGCAGGCGACGCTGACCCTGTTCGACGAACACCACGGCACCGATGATCAGCAACGCCAGCACCAGCACGACGGTGAACACGACCGCGCCCTGGCTGTTGAGGATGTTCATGCCCTCGGCCGGGATCCGCGCGGCGATCGAGGTGAAGATCAGGATCGACATGCCGTTGCCGATGCCCCGGTCGGTGATCAGCTCGCCCATCCACATGATCGCGGCGGTGCCGGCGGTCATCGTGAGCACCAGGGTGATCAGCGCGAAGGCGCTCTGGTCCGGGATGATCTGGTCGCCGACCGAGCAGCCGGGGAACATCTGGCCGTTGATGGCCAGGGCCAGGAACGCGGTGGACTGCAGGATGCCCAGGCCGATGGTCAGGTACCGGGTGTACTGGGTGAGCTTGGCCTGGCCGGCCTGCCCCAGCTTCTTGAGCTGCTCGAACCGCGGGATCACCACGCCCAGCAACTGGATGATGATCGACGAGGTGATGTAGGGCATGATGCCCAGCGCGAAGACGCTCAGCCGCAGCAGTGCGCCGCCGGAGAACAGGTTCAGCACGGTGAACAGGTCGTTGCCGGTGCCGGCCTCGTCGATGCAGGTTTGGATCGCCCCGTAGGAGACGCCCGGCGACGGGACCGTCGCACCCAACCGGTAGATGGCGACCATGGCCAGCGTGAAGAGGATCTTCTTGCGTAGATCTGGTGTCTTCAACGCCGAGGCGAAGGCGGCGAGCAATGATCCTCCTGGCTTGCGTCCGAGCACGCCCTCCGCCGGGCAGCCAAAGACTGCCGCGACCTGGCGGCGCAGCACTCGACTCTAACCTACGGAGGCGGTCGACGGTTGCGGCCGGGAACGACCTCCTTCACCCGCCGGCGGAGTGGCGCGCACCGGCCGCAGCGACCGGTGCCGACAATGACTCGCATGTATCCGGGCGCGCCGAACTTCCTGCAGCGAATGGCCGACGGCACGCTCAAGCAGATCAACCCGTTCACCGGCACCCAGGTGTGGACCGTGCCGGGCCGGGCCCGCCGGCCGCTGGACGGGTCGGGCGGAACCGGCGGACCGGGCGGTTCGGGCGAGAACCCGGCGGCGAGGCCGCTCACCGACGCCGACCGGACGGGCGCCTGCGCGTTCTGCCCGGACCACTACCTGCAGACCCCGCCGGAGAAGGCCCGCCTGGTCACCGGCCCGCAGGGCGAGCGGATGATCCGGCACCTGCGGGCCGACCACCTGTTCGACACGGTGGCCGACTTCCGGCGCATCCCGAACCTGTTCGAGATCGTGTCCTTCGACTACTGGCAGCTCAACTACGGCCACCAGCTCCCGGCCGCCCAGCGGGAGGCGATGCTGGACTACCTGTCGACCGACGCCGGCCGCCGGCACGTGGAGGCCCTGGTCGAGCGCCGCACCTCGGAGCCGTGGGCGCACATGTCCGAGGCCGACCGCGCCGGCCACGCCGAGGACTTCTTCGGCGGTGGTCACGACGTGATCGTCACCCGGCGGCACTACGCGCAGGACGCGGTCGACGTGTCCGGTTTGGCCTCGTCCGGCACGCTCACCCCGGACGAGCACGACGCCTACCTGCGGTTCACCATCGACGCCCAGCGCGATCTGTACGCGAGCAACCGGTACGTGCGGTACGTGGCGGTGTTCCAGAACTGGCTGCGCCCGGCCGGCGCCTCCTTCGACCACCTGCACAAGCAGCTGGTGGCCATCGACGAGCGTGGCATGCAGGCGGAACTGGAGATCCAGCGGGCCCGATCCAACCCCAACGGTTACAACGAGTTTGCCGTCGACTACGCGGCGTACCACAACCTGACCGTGGCCGAGAACGAGCACGCGGTCGCGTTCGCCGGCTTCGGGCACCGCTACCCGACGCTGGAGATCTTCTCCCGCAGCGAGCGACCCCAGCCCTGGCTGCATTCCCCGGCGGAGCTGCGCGGCATGTCCGACCTCATCCACGCCGTGCACGCGGCGACCGGACCGACCATGCCCTGCAACGAGGAGTGGCACCACAAACCGCCGGACGCCGACGTGCCGATGCCCTGGCGGGTGCTGGTCAAGTGGCGGATGTCGACCATCGCCGGGTTCGAGGGCGGGACGAAGATCTACCTGAACACCATCGACCCGCAGACCCTGCGGGACATGGTGACCGGCGAGATGGTCCGGCTGCGGGAGGCCGGCGCCATCGCCGGCTCGCTGCGGATCGGCCCGGAATGCCGGTGCATTCCCAACAGCCTGCGCTACAACCCGGCCGTGCGGCGGACCGCGCGGCCGGACGCCGCGTTCCCGTCGCTGTACGGGCCGCCGACGCCGTCCTGACCCGATCGGTGGGCCGAACTGTGCGTTTCACCCAGTCCCCGGTCGTCGCCGGCCGGGCAGACTGGTTCCAGAGCAAGGAGAACGACGAAAGGATCGGCCGCCCGGCCCCTGCCGGGCCCGGGCAGCCGACACCGGGTACGCCGCCCGATGCGCCGATCGTCGATCGAACGGTTCGAGTGCGACCCAGCCGGACACGCCGCCCATCACTTCGGTCGCAGCAAGGCTTGCGGGAATCGACGCATCAGATGGTCGACGAAGGTTCACCGGACCGTCGGCCGCCCGAGGACCCCGGCCGGCGCCGGCCGAGGTGGCCCGCCGCGGTGGTGGGCTCCGGTCAGTCCGCCGGCCGGACGACGACCACCGGTGCGTCCGCGTGCAGGATCAACTCCTGGCTGGTCGACCCGAGCAGGGCACCCTTGAAGCCGCCGCGACCCCGGCTGCCGACCACCAGCAGCGATGCGTCCGCCGCGAGGTCCAGCAGCTCGGCGCCGGCGTCGCCCTTGCGCACCGCCGGGCGCACGACCACGTCCGGATACCGTTCGGCGTGGCCGGCCAGCTCCTCGGACACCAGCGCCCGCTCGATCTGCAGCAGGGCATCGTCCCCGACGTCGGCCCCGATCAGGCCGCGCTCGTCGACGTCGAACGTCATGTCGTCGTGCCAGGCGTGCAATGCGACCAGTTCGGCGTCCCGGGATGCGGCGATCTCGAAGGCGACGGCGACCGCCGCCCGGCTGTTGGCCGAGCCGTCGACGCCGACCACCACGGGACCGGTCCGGGGATCGGCGGTGCCCGGGCGGATCACCGCGACCGGGACGGTGGCGTGGCCGGCGAGCGCCAGCGCCACCGATCCGCCGATGGCCCGGCGGAACCGGCCGCGTTCCCGGGTCGAGACCACCAGCAACGCCGCGCCGGCCGACCGCCCGAGCAGCACATCGACCGGATGCCCGTTCTCCACGGTGCTGACGACAGGCAGCTCCGGATGGGCCGCCAGCAGGTCGGCGGCGATCTCCCGGTGCAGCTTCTGATGCTCGGCCTGCAGCGTGGTGACGTAGTCGTCGGAGAGCACGTCGTAGGCCAGCAGGCCGCGGTTCGGCACGGAGTACGCCGACACCAGGACCAGGCCGGTGCCCCGTCGAGCGGCCTCGGCGGCGGCCCAGGCGGCCGCCGCGCGGGCCTCGTCGGAATCGTCGACGCCGACGACCACCTCGCCGCGGGAATCGTGTCGTGGTTCGGTCATCCGATGATCCTCGCAGGTGGTCAGTGGAACTGGGGGATGATCAGGTACAACCCGTACACCACGAGCAGCGCCGACACCCCAAGGCACAGGTAGCCGCCGATCCGGGCGGCCGGGCTCGGTGCCGCCACGCCGCCCCGGGTCCGCGCGCCGGAGGTCAGCGCGACGACTCCCAGCGAGAAGATGCCCACGATCGCGACGGCGGCGACCACGGTGGTCACCGCGACGAGACCCAATGAGGCCCAGTCGATCTTCATCGTGTCGGTTCCTTGTCTTGTCGGGTCGTCGGTGTCGGGGTCAGGCGTCGATCGGGTGCTTGGCCGGGTTGATGGTGACGTCGGCCGAATCGTTGACGTTGCCGCTGTCCACCGGGGCCCGCTTGGAGATCGCGTAGATGGTCCCGGCGCCGACCAGCAGCGCCACGAACACCAGGACCAACCCGAGCGTGCCGGTGAGCGCGATCGCCGCCGCCACCCCGCCGACCAGGGCCGCCGCCGGCAGGGTCAGCAGCCACCCGTACAGGATCTTGCGGGCCGTGCCCCAGCGCACCTCGGCCAGCTTCTTGCCCATCCCCGAGCCCATGATCGACCCCGAGCAGACCTGGGTGGTGGACAGCCCGAAGCCCATGTGCGACGACGCGAGGATCGCGGCGGCCGAGGTGGTCTCGGCGGCGAAACCCTGCGGCGACTGCACGTCGACGATGCCCTTGCCCATCGTCCGCATGATCCGCCAGCCGCCGGAATACGTGCCCAGGCCGATGGCCAGGCCGGCGGCGGCGATGACCCAGAACTGCGGTCCGGTGCCCGCCTCCTGGTAGCCGGCGGTGATCAGCACCAGGGTGATGACACCCATTGTCTTCTGACCGTCGCTGGTGCCGTGCGCCAACGCGACGAGCGACGCGGACACCGACTGGGCGTGCCGGAACCAGCCGGCGGACGGCTCGGAGTCCGCCTTCTTGATCATCTTGTAGAGCGCGAAGGTGGCCAGGCCGGCGGCCAGACCGGCGACCAGCGGCGCCATCACGGCCGGCAGCACGATCTTGGACATCACCACGGAGAAGTTCACCCCGGACGCCCCGGCCCCGATCAGCACCGCCCCGATCAACCCGCCGAACAGCGCGTGCGAGGAGCTGGACGGCAGCCCGAACAGCCAGGTCAGCAGGTTCCACAGGATCGCCCCGACCAGCCCGGCGAAGATCATCGTCGGGGTGACCAGGGCATCGTTGACGATGCCGCCGGAGATGGTCTTGGCCACCTCGGTGGACAGGAACGCGCCGACCACGTTCAGCACCGCGGCGATGAGCACGGCGACCTTGGGCTTGAGCGCCCCCGTCGCCACCGACGTGGCCATGGCGTTGGCACTGTCGTGGAATCCGTTGGTGAAGTCGAAGAACAGGGCGGTGACGATGACCATCGTCACCAGGAACAACGTTGTCGACATCGGGGCCTCGATCGGTTCGCCACCCCGATCGATGGGAGTGGCGGGTCCAGTGGGTGATGCCGATGCGCAAACCTCGACCCTGACGTCGACCCACCGGCGAGCCGGACGCTAGGAGTCGATGGTGAACGGGCGGTGAACCGCGGGCGACAGCTCGGCGCAACACGGCCGAAATCCCCCAGTTCAGGGGAGACCGGACCGGAACCGCGAAACGCCACCCACCACGGGGTTTCGTGGTGGGTGGCGTGTCGGTCAGCCGGTTGCGCGGGGATCAGGCGGTGGTGACGCTCCCGCCGGCGGCGGCGATCTTCTCCTTGGCCGAGCCGGAGGCGGCGTCGACGGTCAGGGTGAGCACGACGCCGTTCAGGTCGCCGTCACCGAGCACCTTGACCTTGTGGCCCTTGCGGACCGCGCCGGCGGCGACGAGCTCGGCGACGCCGACGGTGCCGCCCTGCGGGAACAGCGTGGCCAGGTCACCGACGTTGACGACCTGGTAGGTCGTCTTGAACCGGTTCTTGAAGCCCTTGAGCTTGGGCAACCGCATGTGCAGCGGCAGCTGCCCGCCCTCGAACGCCGGTGAGACGTTCTTGCGCGCACCGGTGCCCTTGGTGCCCCGGCCGGCGGTCTTGCCCTTGGAACCTTCGCCGCGGCCGACGCGGACCTTGTCCCGCTTCGCGCCCGGCGCCGGCCGCAGGTCGTGCAGCTTGATCGGCATCAGCTATCCCTCCCCTGCGCCACGACCTCGACGGAGAGCAGGTGCGACGCGCGATTGATGTAGCCGCGGTTGACGGCGTTGTCGTCGACCACGACGCTCTGGTGGATCTTGCGCAGGCCCAGCGAGCGGACCGACTCACGGGCCGGCCGCTTGTTCCCGATGGTGGACTTCACCTGGGTGACCTTGAGTTGAGCCATCTCAGACCCCCTGTCCGGCCCGCGCCCGCAGCATGGCCGCCGGGGCCACGTCCTCGATCGGCAGCCCACGGCGGGCGGCCACGGCCTCCGGCTGCTGCAGCCGCTTGAGGGCGTCGATGGTCGCGTGCACGATGTTGATCGGGTTGTCCGAGCCGAGCGACTTGCTCAGCACGTCGTGGATGCCGGCGCATTCCAGCACGGCGCGCACCGGTCCGCCGGCGATGACGCCGGTACCGGGGGACGCCGGGCGGAGCAGCACCACGCCGGCCGCCGCCTCGCCCTGCACCGGGTGCGGGATGGTGGCTGCGATCCGGGGCACCCGGAACATGTACTTCTTGGCCTCCTCGACGCCCTTGGCGATCGCCGCGGGGATCTCCTTGGCCTTGCCGTAGCCGACGCCGACCTGCCCGTCGCCGTCACCGACGACGACCAGGGCGGTGAACGAGAACCGCCGACCACCCTTGACGACCTTGGCGACCCGGTTGGTCACCACGATCCGCTCGAGCAGCGGGTTCTTCTCCGCGGGGGCGTCGCGGCGGCCGCCGTCGCGACCGCCCCGGCGGTCCCGCCGGTCGCCGCGATCGTTGCCCCGGTCGCCGCCGCCGAAGCCGCCGCGCTGTTGTCCGGGCATCAGATATCCCTCTCGATCAGGTTGTGAAACATCAGAACTCCAGGCCGGCGCTGCGGGCGCCGTCCGCGAGGGCCGCGATCCGGCCGTGGTAGGCGTCGCCGCCGCGGTCCAGCACGACCGTGGTGACGCCCAGCTCCACCGCGCGCCGGCCGACCAGCTCGCCGACCTTGCGGGCCTTGGCGGTCTTGTCGCCCTCGGTGGCGCGCAGGTCCGCCTCCAGGGTGGAGGCCGAGGCCAGCGTCTTGCCGACGGTGTCGTCGATCAACTGCACGCTGATGTGCCGGGACGAGCGCTTGACGGCCAGCCGCGGCCGGGCCGCGGTGCCGGACACGCGCTTGCGGAGCCGGAAGTGGCGGCGGGCCCGGGCGACCCGGCGTTCGTGGGAAACAGAAGCGGCCATGGTTACTTACCCGTCTTTCCGACCTTGCGCCGCACGACCTCGCCGGCGTACCGCACACCCTTGCCCTTGTACGGGTCGGGCTTGCGCAGCTTGCGGATGTTCGCGGCGACCTCACCGACCTGCTGCTTGTCGATGCCCTCGACCCGGAACTTGATCGGGGACTCGACGACGAAATTGATGCCGTCCGGCGCCGGGACCGGCACCGGGTGCGAGTAGCCGAGGGCGAACTCCAGGTCCTTGCCCTTGGCCGTGACGCGGTAGCCCACGCCGACGATCTCCATCTGCTTGGCATAGCCCTGGGTGACCCCGACGACCATGTTGTTCAGCAGGGAGCGGGTCAGGCCGTGCCGGGCCCGCGAGTCGCGGTCGTCGTCGGGACGGGTGACCTTGAGTTCGCCGTCCTCCTTGGCCACCTTGATCGGCTCCACCACGGAGTGGGTCAGCGTGCCCTTCGGGCCCTTCACCGTCACCGTGTTGCCGACGATGGTGACGTCGACACCCGCGGGCACGGGGATCGGCAGTCGTCCGATACGAGACATGTCCGTGAACCCCCTTACCAGACGTAGGCGAGGACTTCCCCGCCCACCTTCTTCTTGGCGGCCTGCCGGTCGGTCAGCAGCCCACTGGACGTGGAGATGATGGCGATGCCCAGGCCGCCGAGGACCTTGGGCAGCTCGGTGGAGCGGGCGTAGACGCGCAGGCCGGGCTTGCTGACGCGGCGGATGCCGGCGATCGAGCGCTCCCGGTTGGGGCCGTACTTCAGCTTGACGACAAGGGACTTGCCGACGGGTGCCTCGGCCGTGGTCCAGGAGGCGATGTAGCCCTCCTTGACCAGGATGTCGGAGATGCTGCCCTTCAGCTTGGAGAAGGGCATGACGACCTCGTCGTGGTACGCCGAACTGGCGTTGCGGATCCTGGTCAGGAAGTCCGCGATCGGGTCGGTCATGGACATGTGGTCGTGCCTTTCTCGCCCGGTTCCCCGACCCCGCCGCGCGGGACCTGGGCCTGTGACGAACTCGTGCTGCTTCTCTGGCCGGCGCTTCGCCTCCCCGCGCGGATCAACTTCGCCCGCGCGGATCAACTCGCACCGAATGTGACTGGTGTGACTGGAGTTGCCGACTTGATCCGCGCGGGGCTAGTTGATCCGCGCGGAAAGGGGTCGGCTTACCAACTCGCCTTGGTGACGCCGGGCAGCTCGCCGGCGTGCGCCATCTCGCGCAGGCAGATCCGGCACAGGCCGAACTTGCGGTACACCGAATGCGGCCGGCCGCAGCGCGAGCAGCGGGTGTAGGCGCGCACCGCGAACTTCGGCTTGCGCTTGGCCTTGTTGATCAGAGCGGTCTTTGCCATGCGATCAGTTCTCCTTGAACGGGAAGCCGAGCTGCCGCAGCAACGCGCGTCCCTGGTCGTCCGTCGTCGCCGTCGTGACGACCGTGATGTCCATGCCCCGGGGCCGGTCGATCCGGTCGATGTTGATCTCGTGGAACATCGACTGCTCGTTCAGGCCGAAGGTGTAGTTGCCGTGGCCGTCGAACTGCTTGGCCGACAGGCCGCGGAAGTCGCGGATACGGGGCAGCGCGATGGTCAGCAGCCGGTCCAGGAACTCCCACATCCGGTCGCCCCGCAGGGTGACCTTCGCGCCGATCGGCATGCCCTCGCGCAGCTTGAACTGGGCGATGGACTTGGTGGCCCGCCGGATGATCGGCTTCTGCCCGGTGATGGTGGCCAGGTCGCGGACCGCGCCCTCGATCAACTTGGCGTCGCGCGCGGCCTCGCCCACGCCCATGTTGACGACGACCTTGGTCACGCCGGGAATCTGCATCACGTTCTGGATGCCGAATTCCTTCTGCAGGGCGTCCCGGATCTCCTCCTGGTAGCGCAGCTTGAGCCGCGGCTTGGGAGCCGTTTCGGGGGTGGCTTCGGTGGTCGTCATCACAGGTCCTTACCGGTACGACGGGAGAACCGAACCCGGCGGCCGTTCTCGTCCTGGCGCTTGCCGACCCGGGTCGGCTTGTTGTCGGCGTCCACCACCTGCACGTTGGACACGTGGATGGGCGCCTCCTGGGTGACGATCCCGCCGGTCTTCGCGCCGCGCTGGGTGGTCGACACCTTGGTGTGCTTCTTGATCCGGTTCACGCCCTCGACCAGGACGCGGTCGGTCTCCGGGTAGGCCTGGATGACCTTGCCGCGGGCACCCTTGTCCTTGCCGGCGATCACCAGCACGGTGTCGCCCTTACGCACCTTCAGCCCCATCACAGCACCTCCGGCGCCAACGAGATGATCTTCATGTACCTCTTGTCGCGCAGCTCCCGGCCGACCGGCCCGAAGATGCGGGTGCCCCGGGGGTCACCGTCGTTCTTGAGCAGCACGGCGGCGTTCTCGTCGAACCGGATGTAGCTCCCGTCCGGGCGCCGCTTCTCCTTGACGGTGCGCACGACGACGGCCTTGACCACGTCGCCCTTCTTCACCCCGGCACCCGGGATGGCGTCCTTGACGGTCGCCACGATGATGTCGCCGATGCCTGCGTACCGGCGGGACGAACCCCCGAGCACGCGGATGCACAGGATCTCCTTGGCGCCGGTGTTGTCGGCGACCCGGAGACGGGACTCCTGCTGAATCACTGCAGTCCGCCTTCTACCTAGCAACCCGGGAACGCCGGGCCGCGGTGTTCTGGTTCCGCCCTCCCGGCGTTCCGCGGGCTGACATGCGAAAAGACAAGAGGAAGTACGAGCGTTGCTGCCGCTCGCCTTTTCACTCTTGCCTGTGGCACGTGGCCGCACGTGTCCGCTCTCCGGCTCGCGCCGCAGAATGGTCACGCAGGAAGGTGACGAAGCCCTGGCAAGATTTCCGACCTTGCCAGGCCAGATCGACGCCCGGCCTCGCCGCTCACGCGACCCGGCCTGACGCCAATGGTCAACCTTACGCGATCATGCCGCCCAGCGCCAATCGGCGCAGGTCAGTGGCCGGGACGGGGCTCGGCGAATCTCTCCGGCCAGCCTCGCGCCGCTGAACCGTGGTTGCGCAGCGGATCGTTCGCGCGCGCAATCCAGGTTCAGCCGGCGGCCCTGGCCCGGCCGAGGCGATCGAGGGTGCCTCGCACGAGGGCCACCACCCGGTCCGGCTCGTCCTCGATCTCGGCCGGGGTGAAACGGAGCACGGTGTAGCCGGCGACCACGAACGCGTTCTGGCGCTTGAGGTCGGCCGCGGCCCGCTCCGGAGTGTGGTGATACCGATGGCCGTCGACCTCGACGGTCAGCTTGACCTCGTCGAACAGCACGTCCGGGTGCCGGCCACCCACCGCCAGCGGCACCTCCGGGTTCCCCGTCCACCCGGTCAGCCCGGCGTCGCGGAAGAGCCGATGCAGGCTGCTCTCCGGGGCCGACCACGGGTTGTCGCGGACCCGCTCGCGGCTCCGCCGCGCGTTGACCTGACCCGGGCGACCGGAGCCGATCTCCAGCGTCCGGTCCAGACGCTCGGCGCGCAGCCCCTTGCGGAGCGCCACTTCCAGCAGATCGGGCTCACCCTTGCGGGCCAGGTGCAGGCTGGTCGCTGCGCGGGTCGTCACCCGCAGATGGTGGTGCCGATCGATCTCGAGATCGTTCAGGTTCGACCGGAGGACGACGATCCCGTCCAGGTGGGACATCCGGCGAGCGGTGGGTATCACGACCTCGATCGCGCTGGGCGCCCGATCGGTCAGCCCCCACCACCAGGCGGCGGCCGCGCCGGTGATCACGGCATCGTCACCGGCCCAGAGACCCGTCGCTCGGACCCGCGACGTCGGCGCGGCCGGGTTGACGTCAACGGCATACACCCGGGGCAGCACGCGGACCCATTGCTTGCGGTACACCTTGCTGGCCACCGTCGACCCGGCCACGCCCGCCGCCATCGCCTGGTCCCGGCGAATGATGCCGTCCTGCAGAAGCAGCACCGTGTCCAGGCCCGCGTGCAGGGCCAGCTGCGCACCGTCCATGGGCCCAGCTCAGCCGCGAACCTGGGAGTCCACCAGCACTATTCGGGGAATGTGGACCGGTTTCGGACATGTGGACAAACCCCGGGGTCTGTCTGCTCGCCGCCCCTGTCTCGCTGGCTGAACCGTGGTTGCGCATCCGACCGGCCGGACGCGCAACCACGGTTCAGCCGCCGAGGGACCGCAACGCGAAAGGGCCCCGCCCGAGCCGAAGCTCGCGACGGGGCCCCACGCACAAGAAGGACTACTGAGCCTTCTCCAGGATCTTCACCAGACGCCAGCGCTTGGTCGCGGACAGCGGCCGGGTCTCGGCCAGCAGCACGCGGTCGCCGATGCCGGCGGTCTCGTTCTCGTCGTGCGCCTTGACCTTGGTGGTCCGGCGGATGACCTTGGAGTACCGCGGGTGCTTCACCCGGTCCTCCAGGGCGACGACGATCGTCTTGTTCATCTTGTCCGAGACGACCAGGCCCTCCCGGGTCTTGCGCTCGCCCCGGGCCTTGACGGCCGGCCCGGCGGGGGCGGCCGACTCGACGGCCTCCGCCTCGGGCGCCGCCACGACGTCCTCGGTCTCCACGATCTCAGGCTGCTCGCTCACGCAGCACCTCCTTGCTTGGCCAGCTCGTCCGGACCGACGGACAGCCCGAGCTCGCGCTCGCGCATCACCGTGTAGATCCGGGCGATGTCGTGCTTGACGGTGCGCAGCCGCCGGTTGTTGTCCATCTGCCCGGTGGCCATCTGGAAGCGCAGGTTGAACAGCTCCTCCTTGGCCTCGCGGAGCCGCAGGACCAGTTCGTCCTGCCCGAGCTCGCGCAGTTCGGTGGCGTTGGTGGCCATCAGCCCTCAACTCCTTCCCGGGTGACGATGCGGCACTTCATCGGCAGTTTGTGGATCGCGCGGCGCAGCGCCTCGCGGGCGGTGGCCTCGTTCGGGTAGCTCATCTCGAAGACGATGCGGCCCGGCTTGACGTTGGCGATCCACCACTCCGGCGAACCCTTGCCGGAACCCATCCGGGTCTCGGCCGGCTTCTTGGTCAGCGGGCGGTCCGGGTAGATGTTGATCCAGACCTTGCCACCGCGGCGGATGTGCCGGTTGATGGCGATACGCGCCGACTCGATCTGCCGGTTGGTGACGTACGCCGGCTCCAGCGCCTGGATGCCGTACTCACCAAAGGTGACCTGGGTCCCGCCCGACGCCAGTCCGGTCCGGTGCGGCCGGTGCTGCTTGCGGTGCTTGACCTTGCGGGGAATCAACATGACCTACGCCCCAGTGGTCTCGGTACCGGCCGACGCGTCGGCGGGGAGAGCCTCGGGGTTCTCCTCGACGGCCGCGCGGCCGGCGTCGGTGGATGTCGGAGTGGTGCCGGACGACCCGCTGCGGCGGCGCGACGGACGCTCGGCCCGGTCGCCCCGGCCCTCGCGGGCGCTGCGCTGCTGCGCGGCGGCCTCGGCGGCCCGCTGCTCGGCCAGCGTGCCGACCTTGTCGCCCTTGTAGATCCAGACCTTCACGCCGATCCGGCCGAAGGTGGTCTTGGCCTCGAAGAAGCCGTAATCGATGTCCGCCCGCAGGGTGTGCAGCGGCACCCGGCCCTCGCGGTAGAACTCCGACCGGCTCATCTCGGCGCCGCCCAGGCGACCGGAGCACTGGATCCGGATGCCCTTGACCTGCGGCGAGCGCTGCGCCGACTGCATCGACTTGCGCATCGCCCGGCGGAAGCTGACCCGGTTGGACAGCTGCTCGGCCACGCTCTGCGCGACCAGCTGGGCATCGGACTCGGGGTTGCGCACCTCGAGGATGTTCAGCTGCACCTGCTTGCCGGTCAGCTTCTCCAGCTGCCCGCGGATGCGGTCGGCCTCGGCGCCGCGGCGACCGATGACGATGCCCGGACGGGCGGTGTGGATGTCCACCCGCACCCGGTCCCGGGTCCGCTCGATCTCCACCTTGGAGATGC
>JBDHZW010000091.1:0-18199 GCA_039812105.1 Nakamurella sp. | reverse complement strand
GCATTCGAACTGCTGGGCGCGGACGGCTTCGTCTACTACAACGACCGGGCCAGCAACCTGGCCGGTGTCGTCCACCTGGACGGAACCATCACGCCGATCGCCAAGTACGACCCGAGCGACCCGGATCGCGGGGTGCACCAGGATCAGCCGTCCGGCGTCGAGCCGACGCCCGAGGTTGCGGCCGAGCCGCCCTCCGGCCCGACGGCCCCACCGGTGGAGTCGTCCGCCGATACCGGCCAGGCCCAGACTTCGCCGGCCGAAACGGCGGTAACCCCGTCGCCACCGACGACCGGGCCGTCGTCGCCGACGGTCGATCCCGGAACGCCGTCGGTCCCCCCGCCGCCCGCCAGCACGCCACCACCGACGTCGACCCTCCCCGCGGTGCCGGTGACGCCGACGGTGCCGACAGCGCCGACCTCACCGACTGTGCCGACCTCACCGACAGAGCCGACGGCACCGACCGGGCCCACCAGCCCGTCGCCGACGGTTCTGACGGCCACCCTCAGCGGACCGGCGACCGCCCACGCCGGCGACCCGCTCGACCTCGCGGTCACCGCGTCCGACGGCGAAATCACCCACGCCGCCTGGGACTTCGGCGACGGTGCCACCGCCGAGACGGCGACGGGCTCGACGACGCACACCTGGTCGGCGAGCCGGGACCAGCCGTATCGGGTCACGGTGGTCATCACCGTGCCGGACGGTCGAACGGCCGACGCCGCGCTGCCGATCCAGATCACCGAGCAACCGCCGGCCACCCTGACCGTCGAGCAACCCACCGGCGGCATCGTCATCGACGGCCAGTCGCTCACCTGCCCGTCCGCCTGCACCGGCACGTATCCGAGGGGATCGAGCGTGCGGTTGGCCGCCGATTCGGACACGGGAAAGATCTTCAGCCGCTGGACCGGTGACTGTGCCGCCGAGACGACGAGCACCTGCACGCTGACGATGAGCGCCGACCGCACCGCCGGCGCGGTCTTCGTCGACGACCCGACGCCGCATCCGGCGATCGTCACCGGAATGACGTTCGCCGGACCGTGGACCGACCCGACAGTGACCATCTCCGGCCAGTATTTCGGGTCCGAGCCGCCCCCGTCCACGTCGGCGGCCGTCACGACCTGCGGCGAGTACGGGACGGGCAACGGAAGCTGGTTCGACAAGAACGACCTGTGGTTCCGGGACGACACCGGCGCCTGGGAGGCCGGCGCCAGCGACGGCAAGGGCTTCGGCGACTGCGTCGGAATCGTCGTCCAGACGTGGTCGCCCACCACGATCGTCTTCAAGTTCGGTGTCTCCTACAACTCCTACGACCATTGGTACATCACCCAGGGCGACTCGTATCGGATGGTCGTGCGCGGCACCACCTCCAGCGGGACGATCGACATCAAATAGGTGCGGCCCCCGATCGGCCGCACCCACCAGGAAGATCACCATCGAAGGCGACGAGGCCGATGGATCGCAGACCCGAGCGGCAACGGGACGCCGACCCGGTGGTCCGCACCCGCCAGGGCGCGGTGCGCGGCCGGTGGGACGGACCGATCGGGGTGTTCCGCGGCATCCCGTTCGCGGCGCCGCCGGTGGGGTCACGCCGGTTCCAGGCGCCGCAGCCGCCGGAGGCCTGGGACAACGTCCGCGAGGCCGACGTTTTCGGTCCGTCCCCGCCCCAACCGGCGAACGGCCCGCCGGCCGGTGACCGGCCGGCGTCGAGCCGGCACGACCCCACCGACTGGTTGACGCTCAACGTCTGGACGCCCGATCCCGGGGCCGCCGCCCTGCCGGTGATGGTGTGGATCCACGGCGGCGCCTACCAGTTCGGAACGTCCGCGGACCCCGGCTACGACGGTGCGGTCCTGGCCCGGACCGGCGTGGTGGTGGTCACCGCCAATCATCGCCTGGGCGTCGAGGGGTACGCCGAACTCGACGGTGCCCCGAGCAACCGGGCGCTGCTCGACCAGCTGGCGGCGTTGCGCTGGGTGCAGGACGAGATCCCGGCCTTCGGCGGAGATGCCGCGCGGGTCACGGTGTTCGGCGAATCCGCCGGTGCCGGCGCAATCGCGGCGCTGCTGGTCATGCCGCTGGCCCGGGATCTGTTCGGCCGGGCGATCGCGCACAGCGTGCCCGGCACCTACTTCAGCCCGGACATGGCCCGCGGAATCTCCGCCGAACTGGTCGAACCGATCGGCCGAGCGCCTTCGGCGGCCGCGCTTGCCGATGTGCCGCCGGAGCGGCTGCTGGAGGCGATGGCCGACCTGGATCGGCGGAGACCGCCGATCAACCGGTGGGGACCGTTCTCACCGGTCGTCGACGGTGAGCTGGTGCCAACCGACCCGTGGACCGGGCTCGCCGCCGGGGCCGGCC
Source organism: Nakamurella sp. (assembly GCA_039812105.1). Classification (GTDB taxonomy): domain Bacteria; phylum Actinomycetota; class Actinomycetes; order Mycobacteriales; family Nakamurellaceae; genus Nakamurella. Next base: position 15,844 of record JBDHZW010000091.1, on the reverse strand, counting down.
GTCAGGTGCCGCTGCTGGTCGGGCACAACCGCGACGAATGGCGGCTGTTTCTCGTCCTGGGTGGTCAGGTCGGCACCGTCACCGACGACGTGGCCGACGGGGCGATGGAGTTTCTGGGTCCGGGCGACGATTCCGCTCGCCGGATGAGGGCGGCCTACCCACAGGCCGGCGCCGAGGATCTGTACGTGCTGGCGCATTCGGACCGGATGTTCCGGATCCCCAGCCTGCACCTGGCCGCCGCGCACACCGCCGGCGGCGGCACCACCCACCTGTGCGAGTTGACCTGGCCGGCCCCGGCGGCCGGTGGGGTGTTCGGCGCCTGCCACGCCCTCGACGTGTCCATGGTCTTCGGTGTGCTCGACCGTGGCTTCGCGACGCAGCTGCTCGGCACCCCGCCGCCCGCGGCCGCCGTCGACGTCTCGGCCCAGATGCGGTCGGCGTGGACGGCGTTCGCCATCGACGCGGACCCCGGCTGGGCGCCGTACGACGAGCGGCACCGAGCGACCCGGATCTTCGACGTGGCCGGCCGCGGTGGCGTCCGCACCTATCCCGAGGAGGCATCCAGGCGGCTCTGGCTGACCACCCCGCTCGGGGTGCTCGACCTGCGGCGTTGAGTCGTGCCCAGCGGGACCGCCCCGCACCGGATCGCCGGCCCGCGCCGGTGCCGACCCCGGCGGCGCCCGTCAGTGCGGCAGGTCGGCGATCAGCCCGCGCAGCTCGTCGGCCTTGTCGGCGGTCCAGCCCGGCGGCTGCAGGACGGCGGCCCAGCCGTCGACGAACTCCAGCGTGTAGGTGTGACCGTGCCCGGGCGGGGTGTCGACAGGTTCGAGCATGTCGAGGGTGACCTGCCAGAAGGTGACGAACGGGATCCAGATCATCTCGTCGGTGACGTCCGGGCCGGCCGGCTCGGCCAACCAGTCCGGCCGGTGCAGGATCAGGTCGGGGCTGAGCCAGACGATCGGGTCCGACGCGTGTTGCAGGTACAGGATCCGGGCGCCGTCCCAGGGCGCGTCCTGCGGCGGGATCGCGACGGCGGGATCGTTGCTGAACCGGACGGTCTCGCCGTCCCGGTAGATCGGCTCCACCTCGGGGCTGTCGGCATCCCGCTGGTCGGTGAACTCCCGGTTCAGCGGATTGAACGCCGGCGAGCCGGCCAGCAGGATGCCGTCGGTGCGGTTGGCCATGTCGGCGTCGCCCCCGAAGGAACTCTCCATCATGTACGAGCCCAGGCTCAGGCCGAACCCGTAGAGCTTGGGCCGGTGATCGGCGGGCAGCGCCGACCAGACCCGGTACACCTCGTCGAACAGGGCGCGGCCGGCCTGCCTGGCCTTGTCCTGGTCGACCAGGAACGACGCCCACGACGGCAGGTACGAGTACTGGATCCCGACGGCCGCGCTGTCGCCGCCGGTCTCGTACTCGAAGGCGCCGATCGCCGCCGGGTCCACCCAACCCGTCCCGGTGGTCCCGGCCACCAGCAGGTAACCGCGGTCGAATCCGCCGGCCCGCTGCAGGTCGGCCACCGCCAGCCGGGCGCGCTCGCGCACGTCCGCCGCGGACGCGATCCCGGCGTAGGCGCGGATCGGCTCGGGCGCGGGTGCACCGGTGAACGCCTGGATCTGCTCCGGGGTCGGCCCGGAGCCGGTGAAGTTGCGGCCCTGGTAGCCCAGGGTGTCCCAGCCGATCAGCGACCCGGGGTCGCCCGACCGCAGGCCGGTGGTCGGTTGCACCGCGATGTCGCTGGTCGTGGTGTCCCGCACCGCGAAGGCGCGGTCGGTGATCGCCAGCACGCCGTCGACGAGCACCCCGGAGACCAGGCCGACGGTCAACCCGGCGGCCAGCAGCCAACCCAGGGTGCGGGCGGCCCGGTCCCCCATCCACCGGCGCAGCCGGCGGGACGCCCACCGGTACAGCTTCCCGATGCCCCGGCCGGCGGCGACGAGGCCGACGAAGACCAGCGCGGCCACCACCGGCAGCACCAGCCGGGAACCCAGATCCTCCGGTTCGGCCTGCACCAGCAACCTGGTCTGGTCCTGCCACCGCTGCCCGAGCAGGTAGAACGTCACCAGCGCGACGGCGGCGACGGCGCCGAACACCCACCACGACCGGCGCCGCGGCGGCCGGGCCGGCCGGTCGGCGAACTGCCGCCACACCCAGGCGACGGCCACGCCCAACCCATAGCCGATGGCGCCGGTCAGCCCGCACACCACTCCCTGGTAGACGCCGGGACGCGGCACCAGCGACGGGGTGAAGGCCGCGCAGACGAACACCAGCGCGGTCCACGACCCGGGCAGGGTGTAGCGGAACCGGCGCCGGGCAACCCGATCCTTCGACCCGGGATCCGGCCCGCCCGCATCCTCGTCGGACCTCGCCTCGGTGGTTGCCTCGTTCGCTGTCACGTCGACCATCCTCGTTCACCGGATTCCCGAGACCGAAGCGGGTTCAGGCCATCTGCACGAACAGGACGCCCAGGCAGTTGACCCCGCCGTGGGCGAGCATCGGGGCCAGCAGGCTGCCGCTGCGCACCCGCAACTCGCACAGGACCACGCCGGCGGCGCCGGTGAAGGCGACCGTGCCGACCACCCGGAACACCATCCCGACGGTCCCGCCGCCGGCCACCGCGTCGACCGCCTGATTGGCCGACCCCCCACCGAGAGCCGGGACCACGTGCCAGAACCCGAACAGGGCCGACGACAGGAGGGTCGCCGCCCACCGCCCCCGCTCACGACGGACCAGCGCCCACAGCACGCCGCGGAAGGCGAACTCCTCCGGCACCACCGTGCCCAACGGGATCACCAGCAGGGCGGCGAGCAGGGTGTGCGACCACGCGCCGGCACCTCCGGCCACCAGCCCGCGGACCCACGGAACCGCCAACGCGACCGTGTAGCCGACCGCCGCCACCGCGACAACCACTGTCCCCCATCGCAGCCCGGCGCGCCACGTCGACCGGCTCAGCCCGAGCTCCGCGGCGCCCAGACCGGCCCACCGGGCCAGGCCGGCGATCCCGACCGTCACCCCGACACCGATCGGCACGCTCCAGGCCGGCCATCGGTGGAACGTCAGGTTGGCGACCAGCATCAGGGCCAGCCAGGCCGGCAGCGTCAGCCCGATCGGCACCGGCCGGCGGGCCGGTGCGGCCACCCACGGCTCGCCGGTCATGGTGGTCACCCATTGCCGGTCGGCCGGCGAGGTCGTTGCGGTGGATCGCCGGTGCCCGGCTGACGACCACGTAGAACCCGGTGGCGACGGACGCGCGGCCGCTCCGTGGTCAGAGGCATGCGAGTCCCCTTGCTGGTGACGCGGACCGATGACGAGCCCGATGGCTCGACGTCACCATCTCCCGCGCCGATTCGCGGATGCTCATCCGTTCCGGGTGAACGCGACGGCCCCGGCGGGTCAGAGCAGGCCGAGTTCTCGGCCGCGGTCCACCGCCGCGCGGCGGGAGGACACCCCCAGCTTGCGGTAGATGGCCTGCTGGTGGGACTTGACGGTGTTGACCGACAGGAACAGCTCGTCGGCGATCTCGGTGGCCTTCAGGTGGGTGGACAGGTAGGGCAGGACCGCCCGCTCCCGATCGGTGAGCACCTGTCCCTCCGGGGCACCCGACCCGACCGGCTCACGGTGCGGCAGGGCCTCGCGCAGCGCCGCGACGAACCCGGCGGGCCCGCCCACCAGGGTGCGGTGCCGGTCCAGCAACGGGTGCAGTGGTTCCCCGGCGGCCAGGAACGGACCGAGGATCTCCTGGTCCGCCGCGAGGTCGACGGCGCCGGTCAGCAGGTCGAGAGCCTGGGCGTCCTTGCGCAGCCGCGACGCGGCCAGGGCGGCGATGACCCGGGCCTCCACCGCGAGGACCCGATAGGCCGACATTCTCGGCATCGATGCGGTCAACAACGGCAGGGCGTGCGCCGGGTCCTCCTGCGCCAGCAGGCATTTGGCCAGGGTGAGGTCGCGTCGGGCGGCCGGGTACCCGGCGTCGGGGATCCGGCTGAGCACTCTTCGGGCGGTGTCCGCGTGGCCCCGGGCGAGCAGATTCTCGGCCTGGGCGACGGCGGCCCAGCCGGCCAGCATCGGCGGCAACGTCGCGCACCGGGTGGTCAGCGCCGACAGCGTGGCGGCCCGCCGATCGGCCGGCGGCAGGTCGTGGCGGGCGATCGCCGCCTGGACCGCCAGAACGGCGAACATGATCCGGCTGGACAGGGCCAGGTTCGTACCCCGGGAGCCGCGGACGATCAACTCCTCGGCCTGCTGGGCGTGGCCGGTGTCCAGGGCGACCATCGCCAGCGCGGCCATGTGCGCCGCGGCCTGCGGTTCGGGTGCCCAGCCGTGCTGGTCGGCGGTGGACCGGGCGGCCTCGGCCAGGTCCCGGGCCGCCCCCAGCTGCCCGTGCAGGGCCGCCAGCAGCGCCAGGCCGCCCTGCGCGGTCAGCTCGGACAGGCCCAGATTCCATCGGTGGCAGGACTTCTGCCCCTCGGTCAAGGCGGATCGGGCCGCGGAAAAGTCGCCGTCCAGCAGCAGCCCGGTGCCGAGGTTCGTGGTCGCGATCGCCCGGTACCGCTCCAGTGCCGGGACGTCCAGGCGCAACGTCGGATCAGCGACCTGCAGGACCTCTCGGGCCGCGCCGGTGAGCATCGCCGGATCCAGGGCCCGGGTGTAAGCCATCCGCAGGCTGGCCGTCAACACCTCGACGGCGATGCCGTCGGGCGCTCGCCGGGCCGCGACCTCGGCCGCCTGGACGTCCCGGATCATCGCCTCGTAGTCGAACCGGTGGAAGTCGCAGACCGCCGCCGCCAGCAGGGTGGTGGCGCTCGGATCGACCTCGGCCCGGGCGGCCACCGGCGCCAGCACCTCCACCAGGGCCGGTGCCGCCGCGGTCACCACGTCCGGGGCGACCCGTTCGGTGAGCAGGCGACCCACCGCAGGCCAGTCGGCGGCCGCGGTCAGGTGCCGGATCGCGGTCAGGTAGTCGCCGTGCTCGACCAACCAGTCCGCCGCCCGTCGGTGCAGCTCGCCCAGGGCGCCCGGATGCTCGACCGTCAGCCGATGCAGCAGCAGTTCCCGGAACAGCGGGTGCCAGGTGAACCAGTTGCGGCCGCCGGCCAGGCCGACGACGAACCCGTTCCCGGCCTCCAGGCTCTCCAACCGGGCCTGGGCATCCGCCGCTCCGGTCAGCACCTGCGCCAGGTCGGCGGACACCGGGTCGGCCACGCTCGACCGGAGCAGGAAGTTGCGGTCCGGGCCGGAGAGTTGGTCCAGCACCTCCTGCATCAGGTAGTCGGCGACCGGTCGATCGCTGCCCCGCAACTTGGACACGGCGACCTCGGGGTCGTCCCGGTCCAGGCCGGACGCGGCCAGCCGCAGCCCGGCCGCCCATCCGCGGGTCCGTTCGACGAGCCGGCCCAGCGGGCCGGGCGGCAACCGCAGGCCCACCGTGGTCAGCAGCCGGCCCGCCTCCGCCTCGTCGAAGGCCAGCTGGTCGGCCCGGATCTCGACCAGCCGATCGGCGATGGCCAGCCGCCGCCAGCGCAGGGGCGGGTCGAAGCGGGCGCTGACGATGACGTGCACGGTCGGCCCGAGCCGGTCGAACAGCAGCTCGACGGACCGGACGAGTTCCGGGTTCCGCAGGTGGTGCAGGTCGTCCAGGACGATCACCAACGGCGCCGTCACCTGCGCCAGCGCGTCCACCACCCGCATCGCGTCGTCCACGCCGAAACTCGCGGCCGGGGACAGCTCGCTCAGCCCGCTGCCCGGCTCCGCCGCACCGGACACCCGCAGCGCGGCAACCAGGGCCGCCCAGAACGCGGGCAGGCCGTCGTCCGACGCCTCGACGCTGAGCCACGCCACCCGGCGGGCCGTCGACTGGGCCCAATCGGCCAACGCCAGGGTCTTGCCGCTGCCCGGACCCGCACTGACCAGAATGACCGGGGCGGTGACCGCCGCATCCAGTAGGGCGGCGATTCTCGTCCGCCGGACGAAACCGCGGGGGACCACCGGCGGTGACGTCCGGAAGCCCAGACCGGTGTGTACCTGATCGGCCAGGACCACTCACCGCCCCACTCATCGCCGCATCGAAGCCCGGATGCACGGTATGCCATCGGCCGGTCAGGGATCGAACGAGTCCACCCACACGTCGAACGGGACCACGCCGTGCCGGATCAGCACGTTCAGGATCGCCGACAGGTGCTCGCCGGGGGCCAGCTCCCCCCGGATCATCGTGACCGGCGGCGCCGGGTGGGCGGTGAAGCCGGGCATCGCGCCACTGACCCGCGACGTGTCCAACGCGCCGGCCACCCGGATCTCCACCTCGAACATCAACCATCACCCGCGATCGGGCCGGTCCGGGTGGCGTCCGCCGCCGGGCCGACCACTGGTTCCACCACCGGCGCGACCTGCCGGACCTCGCGCAGTTCCACGCCCAGCATCTGCAGCCAATTGATGATGCCGACCAGCGCGGCCTGGTCCTCCACCGGGCCATGCAGGACCGTCTCCACCCCTCGGGGGACGAACCGTGCGTCCTTCAGGTCGGCCATCACCTGCGTCGGAACCTCACCGGCCACCCGGATCTCGAACTCGATCGCGATCACCACCCTCGGAACCGGCGCCGGCCGACTCGACACCGAACCGGGTGTCGATGGCCCTGTGGGCCGAAGTGAAGCATCCGGCGGGGACGGACCAGTCATCCGAACCGGATGACCGGCCGGCCCGTCGCGCGGTCGATCATGTCCGGGGTCGATGGTCGACCCGTCGACGTCCGGAAGAGTCGACGGCCCAGCGAACGGGAGCCTGCCGTGCACGATCGCCCCAGCGGCCCCCCGCGGACACGGCCGTGACCCGGCCGTCGGCGGAGCCGAACGCCGCCCCGGCCCCCGGTGACCGGCGCCTGGGCCTGCTGCTGGCCATGGCGATGTTCGTGCTGGTGGTCGACACGTCGCTGATGAACGTGTCCATCGCGGCCGTCGTGCACGACCTGGACACCACGGTCAGCGGCGTCCAGTCGGCCATCGCCCTGGAGGCGCTGGTGTCGGCGGCGTTCATCCTGATCGGCAGCAAGACCGGCGACCTGATCGGCCGCAAGCTCGCCTTCGTCCTGGGACTGCTCGGCTACGCCGCCGGCGCGCTGGCGATGACCCTGGCCCAGAGCCTGACCGCGATCCTCATCTTCTGGGCCGTCATCGGGGGCATCGGCGCCTCGCTGCTGCTGCCCGCGATGCAATCGCTGATCCACGGCAACTTCACCGGCGACGCGCAGCACAAGGTCTACGCCCTGGTCGGGGCCGCGGCGGCGATCGCCGCCGCCGTCGGGCCGCTGCTCGGCGGGTTCATCACCACCTACCTGTCGTGGCGGGTCGGCTTCCTGCTCGAGGTCGTCATCATCGCGATCGTGCTGGTCGGGGCCCGCCGCATCCGGGACGTCCCCTACACCGGTCCCCGGCAGGTCGACGTCGTCGGCGCCGCGCTGTCCGTGCTCGGCATGGGCGGCCTGGTGCTGGGCATCCTCGTCTGGCAGGAGGGTGGCGATTCGGTGGCCGCCCTGCTCGCCGTCGGCGCGGTGGCGCTCGGTTCGCTGATCTGGTGGCTGCGCCGCCGCAAGTCCCGCGCCCGGGCGACGCTGCTGGACCCGGACCTGTTCCGCCTGCCCACCTTCCGGCTCGGCGTGTCCGGTCAGATGCTGCAGCAGATCGCCCTGGGCGGCACCATGATCGCGTTGCCCATCTACCTGCAGATGGTGCTGGAGTACAACTCCATGCAGGCCGGCCTGTCGCTGGCCCCGTTGTCGCTGACCATGTTCGGGGTCGCCCTGCTCGCCGGCAGACGCACCGGCAAACGGCGGCCGAGCACCCTGATCGGCGCCGGGTTCGCGATGCTGACCCTGGGCATCGCGGTGATGATCCCGCTCATTCCCCGCGCGACCAGCGGCTGGTACCTGACCGTCCCGTTGATCATCGCCGGCTGCGGGCTGGGTCTGCTGGTCTCCCAGCTGAACAACTACACCCTCTCGCCGATCTCCGACGAGCGGGTCAGCGAGGCCGCCGGGGTCAACTCGGCCGCCGGATCGTTCGGCCTGTCCTTCGGCCTGGCGTTCGTCGGCGCGATCATGCTGGCCGGGCTGGCGCTGACCTTCACCACCATGTCCGACAACAGCACCGTCCTGGCCGCCGACGAGAAGGCGCAGGTCGCCGCGGTCCTGGAGGACGACGCCCAGGTGATGAGCAACACCGCGCTGTCCGAACAGCTGCGCGGGCAACCCGCCGCCACCCAGCAGGAGGTCCTGCGGATCAACACCGAGGCCAGGCCGCTGGCCCTGCAGATCGCCCTCACCATCCCGATCCTGGCCGGGCTGGTGGGGCTGTTCGTCGCGCTGCGGATGAGTCGGCAACCCGACCCCACCGGCACCCCCTCCCCCGACGCGATGGGATTCGGCTGACCCGGCCCTCCCGGCGGGCCGTCGCCCGGTCGATCGCCGTCACGGCGGCGGCGCCGGTGCCTCCGCGTCACCCGGGTCGGCAGGGGCCTCCGGTCCGGACACCGCGACCTCCTCCGCGGCATCGCCGCGATCCGGGTCGGCCACCGCGGCCAGATGCGGCACCAGTTCGTACCGCCGTCCGTACGTCTGGATGACCGAGACGACGACCGCCGCGATGGGCACGCCGATGATCGCGCCGATCGGCCCCCAGATCGCCGCGCCGACGAAGACCGCGGCCAGCGCGATGGCCGGGTGCACCTCCATCGTCCGGCGGGAGATGCGCGGGGTGAGCAGGTACGTCTCGATCTGCTGGTACACGATCGCGAACAGCACGATCCAGACGGCGGTGATCGGCCGGTCGGCGAGCGCCACGACCACCGGTGCGGCCACCCCGATGTAGGTGCCGATCACCGGCACGAACTGGGCGGTGACGCCGGCCAGCAGCGCCAGCGGCAACCAGCCGGGCAGCCCGACGGCCCAGAAGAACACGCCGTGGAAGAACGCGGACAGGGCGGCGAGCACGACCTTCGACGCGACGTAGCCGCCGGTCTTCTGCTCGGCGATGTCCCAGATCTCGCCGAGAATCGGCTGCCGGTCCGGCGGCAGCCAGACGGCGACCTCCTGGATCAGTCGTGGCCCGGCGGCGGCGATGTAGAAGGTGAACACGGCCACGGTGACCAGGTCGAAGACGACGGCCACCAGCGAGCCGAGCCAGCCCAGCGCGCCGAGGGCGAGGGTGTTGGCCGCGTCCTGGATCTGGTCGGGTTCGAGTCGCAGGGTGACCAGGATCTGGCCGGCGTCCAGGTGCACGCCGAACGTCGCGTTCAGCTGGTCGACGATGCTCTGCACGGTCGTCGGCGCGGACCGGACCAGCTGGGACACCTGGTCGAACAGCATCTGCTCGAACAGCACGACCAGCCCGATCGCGATCACGATGACGGGGATGGCCACCGCGGCGGTCGCCCGCGACCGGCGGACCCCCCGGCGCAGGAACCAGCGGATGGCCGGCTCCATCGCGATCGCGGTGAGCCAGGCGAGCAGGATGAGGAACAGGAAATGCTGCACGACCCCGACCACCCAGGCCGCGATCAGCCAGATCGAGACGATCACCAGCACCCTGATCGTCGCCGCCTGGATCTCGCGCTGGTCCAGGGAGATCCGGATGCGCCGGGGTCTCCCCGGCTCGTCGGGGCGCGGGTCGGTGGACCTCACCGGCGGCGGCGGTTCGGGGTCGTTCCCGGCGCCCGGCCGGCGGCGCCGCCCCAGGTGCGGGGTCATGCCGCGGTCCGGTGCCGCCGCGAACCGGACAGGCGTTGACCGGTCATGGGAATGGCAGGACCCGGCTCGATCATGGCATTCCTCCGATCGCCGAAAAGCCGGCCGTGACGGTCGTGCTTCCTGGCCGACATCTTGCTCGGTCGAGCGTCCCGGCGCCGCCATCTCGCGTCCGACCCGACTGTGCGGTACGGGTGCCGCCGGGCCGGCTCAGCCGGCCGCGCGGCTCACCCGTGCGGGCAGGCGTACCCGAACCACGGTGCCCGACTGGTCGGTGTCGATGTCGATGGCGCCGCCGTGCGAGTCGACCACGATGCGACGGGACACGTCCAGGCCCAGTCCGGTGCCCTCGCCGACGGCCTTGGTCGTGAAGAACGGGTCGAACGCGTGGGCCAACACCTCGGCGGGCATCCCCGGCCCGGTGTCCGCGATCTGCACCAGCGCGCCGTCCCCGGCGCGGGCGATGCGGATGGTCATCGTGCCGCCGCCCCGCATCGCGTCGACGGCGTTCCGGATCAGATGCGTCCACACCTGGTTCAGCTCGGCCACATTCGCCTCGACGCGGGGCGCGTCCCGGTCGTACTCGCGGCGCACCGTCACCCCGGCCAGCTCGCGTCCGAGCATGATCAACGTGCTGTCCACCCCGTCGGCGACCGCGACCTCCTCGAGCTCGGCCCGGTCCAGGTGGGTGTACTCCTTCACCGCCGCGACGAGTTCGGAGATCCGGCCGGTCGACTCCTTGATCTCACCCAGCATCAGTTCGCTGGCCAGCGAATGCGCGACCCACTCCAGTCCAGGCGCCAGGGCCGGGCCGGGCAGGGTGACGGCAACCTTGTCGCACCAGTCGATGTCGTACCCGCCGGCGGCCAGCACGGGCGCAATGGTCCATTCCCCGTCGACACCGTGCTCGGCGAGCCAGTCGGCCAGTTCCTCCTCCTGGTCGGCCAGTTGGAGGGGAGTCCGCGGGCCGCCGGCGGTCCGGTCGGTGGTCCGCAGCGCGTCCAGCGCCACGAACTGCTCGGCCGTCACCGACGATGCCGCCAGCCGGCGCAGCGACGCGACGAGCTCGCCGTTGGTGGCCACCAGGGCGTCGACGGCGCGGGTGGCGGCCGCGGCCGGGTTGTTCAGCTCGTGGGCCAGCCCGGCCGCCAGGGTCCCCAACGCGACCAGCGACTCCCGCTCGCGGGCCATCGATTCGATGCTCCGGACGGTCTGCATGAGTCCACGGATGAAGTGCACGCCGAACGGAAACCAGCGGTCGGCCAGCGATCGCAGTTTCTCGGCCGGCACCTTGAGCAGGTGTCCGGCGGACAGCGCCCGGCCGGTGGCCATGTACCCGCCGTGCTCGTCCCAGGCGCGGAACCCGCCGGCCCACTGTCCGGGCGATTCCATGACGCCGACCCGCGTCTCCTCGTGGCCGGCCCGGCGGGACAGGGCGATCCGGCCGTCCAGCAGCAGGAACCAGAACTCGGCCGGCGCGGCCTGCCGGAAGAGTTCGTCACCGGCCCGGAACGAGATCGACTCACCGGCCGATGCCAGCTCGGCCAGCTGGTCGTCGGACAGGCCGTCGAGCAGCGCGAGCCCGCGCAACGCCGCCACGTCGGTCATCGGGTTCCTCCATCGTCGGCATCGCCCCGCGAAGCTCGTGACTGCGGGTGAGGGGCGACCGGACGATGATAGGTCGTTCGGGTGAGGCTCGGTCCCGGCGATGATCGCAGGGCCGGGTCAGCCGGCCTCGGCGGCGGCCTTGATCGAGGCGGCTTCGGTCTGCACGTACCGACGGGTCAGCGATCTGGTCATCAGCCAGCCAACGGGTGACAGCCAGCCGGCGAGCTCGACGCCGAGGACGAGGCGGGAGCCCTCGGGTGCGGTCTCGACCACGTGGGAGGCGACGATCCGAACGCCCGGCGATGTCGAACTCCACGAGAAGGCGGTGCCGGGAGTCAACTCGACGACCGTCCACACCGCCTCGGGAAGTTTGGGTTGCGCGAGGCGGGTCCTGGCGCCCACCGTGAGCGGGCCGTCGTCGAGACGCTCGACCCGGTCGACGGTCGGGATGCGGGCAGGCCAGCGCTCGACGTCGACCAGGATCTCCCATACCCGTTCGGGTGGGGCGCCGATCGCGATGGCATGCTCGAAGCGCGGCATGACCGGAGGCTACGCCCGCCCGCACCGGCCCCGATCTCGTGGATCGCGGCGTCCGCGCCGCGGCCCGGTCCGATCCGATCCGGCACCAGCCGGCGATCGGCCGGGTTCCCACTCGGTCGGGGTCGGCGCCACGCTCCGTCCGATGTCCGGAATCCCGCGGTCGGAACCCGCGGCCGTCGCCGGTAGCGTGCACGTGACCAGACCGGCGCGGCCCGGGCACGAGTTTTCCTGGAGGACGGATCCGATGACCGAGGGCGCCGGGGCGTCGGGCGACGGGCTTGATCTGCTCGTCATCGGCGGCGGTGTGATGGGCCTGTTCACCGCCTGGACGGCGGCCCGGCACGGCAGCCGGGTGGCCGTGCTGGAGCGCGGGCGGGTGGGCGACCCGGCGACGGCGTCGTACGGGCGGACCCGGTCCTACCGGCGCGACTACCTGGACGCCGGCTACGCGCGCCTGGCCGACGAGGCGATCCGGTTGTGGGACCAGTTCGAGGCGGCGACGGGCACGGACGTGCTGGTCCGCTGCGGCTGCCTGAACATCGCCGCGACCGCGGTGACGCCGGACCTGGCCAGCACCTACGCGGCGCTCAGCTCGGACGTCCTGACGCGGCTCGGGATGCCGGTCGACCGGGCGGTCGGCGACGAGATCTCGGCCAGGTACCCGTATCTGGAGGCGGACCTGGCCGACCTGGACCCGGTCGGCGGCCTGGTCAACCTGCCCGCCGTCACCGGCGCGCTGCGGGCCGGCCTGGCGGAGGCCGGCACCCCGGTCCATGAGCAGGTCACCGTCACCGGCATCGAACAGGACGGCGGGCGGCTGCGGATCGCCAGCAGCGCAGGTGATTTCCGGACCGCGTCGCTGGTGGTCACGGCCGGGCACGGGACCAACGACGTCCTCGAACTGCTCCCGGGCAACATCCTGCGGGTGCCGATCAGCAAGGACCGTCCCAGCGAGGCCAAGTACTTCCGCCCACCGCCCGACCGCCGGCAGTTGTTCACCGCGGACGCGATGCCGGTGATCGCGTACCTGGACACCGGAATCTACCTGCACCCGATCGTCGACGGTCTGATCGACGCGGTGAAGATCGGCTACTACAACCCGCCGGACATGCCGCGTGACGGCGCGACGGGCATCGGCAGCATCGACGACTTCGTGCGGCGCTGCCTGCCGGGCATCGCCGGCTCGCAGGTCAGCCAGGTGACGGACGTCGACCAATGCGACTACGACCTGGTTGCCGACGACACCTTCGTGCTCGGCGCCGTTCCCGGGTTCGACAACGTCTTCGTCGGGGTGGGCTGGCGGGGCACCGGCTACAAGTTCGCGCCCTGGGTGGGACGGGTGCTGTTCGAACTCGCGGTGCGCGAGGGCACCGTCTACGACATCGGCCGCTTCTCCCCGGCCCGCTTCGCCGGCACCGGTCAGGGTGCCACCCCCGCCGCCCCGGAAGGTGAATCGTCATGAGCCGCCCGTCACCCACCACGTTCCTCGATCGGCTGTCGGCCGGCCCGGTGATCGGCGCCGAGGGCTACGTGTTCGAGCTGGAGCGCCGCGGCTACATCAAGGCCGGACCCTACGTACCCGAGGTGATCCTCGACGAACCCGACGCGCTGCGCCAGCTGCACCGCGAATTCCTGCGCGCCGGCGCCGATGTCATGGTCGCGCTCACCTACTACGCGCACCGCCGCAAGCTCAAGGACGTCGGCCGCGAGGGCCAGCTGGAGGAGCTGAACCGGAAGGCCGTCCGCATCGCCAACGAGATCGCGGCCGAGGGCGGGGCTCTCGTCGCCGGGAACGTCTGCAACACCTGGTCCTACGACCCGGCCGACCCGAAGCGATCCGGCGAGGTCGTCCGCGAGCAGTACCGCGAACAGCTCGGCTGGGCCGTCGAGGAGGGCATCGACCTGGTCATCGCCGAGACCAACGATTTCGTCGGCGAGGCGCTGATCGGCCTGGAGGTGTGCCAGGAGCTGGGCCTGCCGGCCCTGGTCACCTTCGCCAGCGTGCAACCCGAGAAGACCTACGACGGCTACACCTACGTGGACGCCTGCCGGGCGCTGGCCGACGCCGGGGCCGCGGTGGTCGGCCTCAACTGCTCACGGGGCCCGGCGACGATGCTGCCGCTGCTGGAACGGATCCGCGCCGCGGTGGACGTTCCGGTCGCCGCCCAGCCGGTCCCCTACCGGACCGACGCGACCGCGCCGGCGTTCGAGTCGCTGACCTACCCGGACGGCCGGCGGGCGTTCCCGATCCAGCTGGAACCGTTCGCGCACACCCGGTTCGAGATGGCCGCGTTCGCGGAGCGGGCGGCCGAGATCGGGGTCGGCTACATCGGGATCTGTTGCGGCGGCTCGCCGCACTACGTTCGGGCCATGGCCGAGGCCCTGGGCCGGTCGACCCCGGCGAGCCGCTACTCGCCGGCCCTGGAGTTGCATCCGGTGCTCGGCACCCCGCAGGACACCTCGGCGCAGGCGGTCATGGGCGACTGGAGCCTGCCGACCTGAGCCCGACCCGGCCCGACCCCCGGCGAGCGGCGCCGCGGCGGACCGTCAGCGCCACAGCGGCGGCAGCGTCGGCAGGCGGAGCCGGGACCCCTCGACCATCGACCCGGCCTGCTTGATCCGGCGCACCACCGGATCGATCTGCAGCTGCCGGATCCCCGGGCCGAGGCTGCCGATCGAGCTGGTGAACGTGTACAGCTCGCGGACGTCGCGCACGGTCAGCGACGCGCTCACGTTCGTCGGCCCGGTGGTGGCGGCGGCGTACCCGACCTCGGGCCGGGCCGCCAGCGCCGTCCCCAGCCGATCCCACTCGGCCGGTTCCACGGTGAGCGAGAGCATCGCCAGCACCGGGTATCCCAGTAGCTCGGCGGCCACATCGACGTCCAGGTAGAGCGTTCCGCTGGCCAGCAGGGTGTCCAGCCGGCGCCGGGTCCGGCCGGGTGTCCATCCGGTGGCGGCGGCGAGCGCGGCGACGCTGGCCCGCCCGTCCACCGCCAGCGCGTCGATCAGCGGCTGGTCGCCGGGCTCCAGCGGCTCGCCGCCGCTGCCGACCGGGTGGCGGTGCGGTGCGCCCGCAAAGAGCCGCTCGACCGCGGAGTCCGGCAGTGTGCTGCCGTACGGAAGCCAGGCGTCGTTCTGGTGTCCGAAGCGGCTCAGCACCACCGACGCGGTCATGCTCAACACCTGCGCGGTCCGCGGGATGCGGCCGAGCAGCAACTCGTCGCGTTCGTCGGCCGACCGGGAGCGGACCGAGGCCAGGATGTCCGCGCCGCCGCCGGTCAGCGAGACCCACGACACGTCGGCCCGTTCGGCCAGCGCGCGGGCCAACGGCTGCGCGCCGTGCGGGCGGCAGGAGATCCGCAACGTCCAGTCCAGCTGCCCGATCCGGCTCGGGTCGACCAGGGCGAACACCCGGACCACGCCGGCCGACCGAAGCCGGCCGTAGCGGCGCGCCACCGTCTGCTCGGACACCCCCAGCACGTCGGCCAGCAGGGCGAATCCGGCCCGGGGATTGAGCTGCAGCGCGTGGAGGATATCTCGATCCAGCTCGTCGATCCGGGGTGATTGCGGGTCCTGTGCTGTTGCCATGGAGGAAATATACGACTGTGAGCCTCTGGCTGGAGGCGGTGACCGTCGGCCGTCCACACTCGACGCAACAAGTTCCCCACGACCGAGGACAAGACATGCGCAAGTGGTTATCCCTGCTGGTGGTGTCGCTGGGCACCTTCATGCTGCTCATCGACGTCACCATCGTGACCGTCGCCCTACCGGACATGGCGATCGCCCTGTCCACCTCCTTCACCGACCTGCAGTGGGTGATGGACGCCTACGCACTCACCCTGGCCGCGCTGCTGCTCGGCGTCGGCGGCCTGGCCGACCGGATCGGCCACCGCACCTCCTATGTCGCCGGTCTGGCGATCTTCGGGCTGTCCTCGCTGGTCTGCGGAATGGCGCCGACCGCCG
>JBDHZW010000090.1:0-18295 GCA_039812105.1 Nakamurella sp. | reverse complement strand
CCGCGGAAGAGGCCGCCGAGATCATCACCCGCCTGCGCCTGCGACCCGAACCCGGATCCACCGCACTGGGCTCCGACCACCCCGGCACCTCATCCGCCCCACCCATCGGCGACCTGCTCACGTAGGTCCGCATCGTCGCCAGGCCGCTCGACCAACCCTTGAAGGAGCAACCACCAGAATGACCGAGCCTCCGCACCTGCATCCCGTGATCGAGGCGGTGACCGACCGGATCGTGGACCGCAGCGCCGTGACCCGCCGGCGCTACCTGGACCGGATCGCCGCAGCGGCCCACCGCCGTCCGGCCCGGACCGGGCTCGGCTGCGCGAATCTCGCCCACGGCTTCGCCGCCAGCGAGCCGGACACGAAGCGTGAGCTGCGCCGCGGGCACAAGGCCAACATCGCGATCGTGTCGTCCTACAACGACATGCTGTCCGCCCACAAGCCGTACGAGACCTATCCGAAAGCGTTGAAGCGGGCCATCTTCGGCGCCGGGGCGCTGGCCCAGTTCGCCGGCGGCGTGCCGGCGATGTGCGACGGGGTGACCCAGGGCCACGCCGGGATGGAGCTGTCGCTGTTCAGCCGGGACGTCATCGCCATGTCCACGGCGGTCGCACTGTCCCACGAGATGTTCGACGGATCCCTGCTGCTCGGCATCTGCGACAAGATCGTGCCCGGGCTGCTGATCGGCGGGCTGGCCTTCGGCCACCTGCCCACCATCCTGGTTCCCGGCGGCCCGATGACCTCGGGCCTGCCCAACGCCGAGAAGAGCCGGGTCCGCCAGCTCTTCGCCGAGGGCAAGGCCAGCCGGGAGGACCTGCTGGACGCCGAGGCCGCCTCCTACCACGGGCCCGGCACCTGCACGTTCTACGGCACCGCGAACTCCAACCAGATGCTGGTCGAGATCATGGGCTTGCACCTGCCCGGGGCCAGCTTCGTCAACCCCGGAACCCCGCTGCGGGACGCGCTGACCGCGGCCGCCGGCCGGCGGGTCGCCGAGATCACCGCGACCGGAACGCAGTACACCCCGATGGGCCGGATCGTCGACGAGAAGGCCGTCGTCAATGCCGTTGTCGGGCTGCTCGCGACCGGCGGCTCGACCAACCACACGATGCACCTGGTCGCCGTCGCCGCGGCGGCCGGCATCAGCCTCACCTGGGAGGATTTCGGCGACCTGTCCGCGGTCGTGCCGTTGCTCGCCCGGGTGTACCCGAACGGCCAGGCCGACGTGAATCACTTCCAGGCGGCCGGCGGCATGTCGTTCCTCATCGGCCAGCTCCTGGACGCCGGCCTGCTCCATCCCGACGTGCACACCGTCGCCGGGTACGGCCTGCACCGGTACCGGCAGGAGCCCTTTCTGGGCCCGGACGGGTCGCTGACCTGGCGGCCGGGGCCGACCCGGAGCCTGGACCACGACGTCCTGCGCCCCGTCGACGACCCGTTCACCCCGGACGGTGGCCTGCGCGTGCTGACCGGCAATCTCGGCCGGGCGGTGATCAAGGTGTCCGCGGTCGCCCCCGCCCACCGGGTGGTCACGGCCCCGGCCCGGGTGTTCGACGACCAGGCCGCGGTCGCCGAGGCGTTCCGCCGGGGCGAACTCGACCGGGACGTCATCGTCGTCGTCCGCTACCAGGGCCCGCGGTCCAACGGCATGCCCGAACTGCACAAGCTCACCCCGATCCTCGGCATCCTCCAGGACCGCGGGCACCGGGTCGCGCTGGTGACCGACGGTCGCATGTCCGGGGCCTCCGGCAAGGTGCCCGCCGCCATCCACGTCACCCCGGAGGCTGCCGTGGGCGGGATCCTGAGCCGAGTCCGGGACGGCGACCTCGTCACCCTGGACAGCGACGCCGGCGCCCTGCACGTCGAGACGGTCGACGTCATCGCCGACCGTTCCCCGGCGGGCGCACCCCCGGACGACGGGAGCTACGCCGGCACCGGTCGCGAACTGTTCAACGTCTTCCGGCATGCGGCCGGCGATGCCGACACCGGGGCCGCCGTGTTCGGCCTGCCCGCCGCCGGCCCGCGGGACCGACAGCTCGCCGGCTCCGCCGCGGCCTGACCCAACCGAAATGGAGATCGACATGACAGCAACATTTTCCGGCGTCGGCGAGCTGCTGGATCGCGCCCCGGTCATCCCGGTGATCGTGATCAAGGACAGCTCCGTCGCCGTTCCGCTCGCCACGGCCCTGGTCGCCGGCGGGCTGACCGTCCTCGAGGTCACCCTGCGCACGGCGTGCGCCCTCGACGCGATCGAACGCATCGCGCAGGAGGTGCCCGGCGCGATCGTCGGGGCCGGCACCGTGCTGACCCCCGACGACGTCACCGCCTCGGTCAGGGCCGGCGCCCGGTTCCTGGTCAGCCCCGGCTCGACCCCCCGGCTGCTCGACTCGATGCTGGACAGCGGCGCGGCGCCGCTGCCGGCGGCCGCGACCGCCTCGGAAGTGATCGGGCTGATGGAACGCGGCCTCGACCACGGGAAGTTCTTCCCGGCCAAGCCGGCCGGCGGCACCGCCTACCTCAAGGGCCTGGCCGGGCCGATGCCGGACTTCCGGTTCTGCCCGACCGGCGGGATCGACCTGCGCAGCGCGCCCGAGTTCCTCGCCCTACCCAACGTGGCCTGCGTCGGCGGCTCCTGGATCACCCCCGACGACGCCGTCGCGGCCGGGGACTGGCCGCGGATCGAGACGTTGGCCCGGGAGGCCGCCGGCTTGCGGGCGTGACGGCGGCGAGATACCGGTCTTCCGCGCCGTAGTCGAGCATCGCCTCGATGCCGGCGACATCGAACCCGGCGGGCAGGACGTACCCGCGGTCGGTGCGCATGGCCAGCCCGGCCAACCAGTCCAGCGTCGGGCCGATCGTCTCGGCGTGGCTTCCGACCGGTCGATGGCCGAGGGCCGCGGCGGCGGACGTGTCCAGGACGATCGGCGGGCGCCGGTCCCACGGATGCCGCCCCAGGGTCGGGTCGGCGTCGTCGGGCAGCGGCACCTCCCGCCAGTCGTGGCCGAAGTGGGCGGCGATGGTCCGGGCGATCTGCCGGCCGTCGGGCGCGTCCGGGTCGGCGACGTTCAGGATGCGCCGGCCCGGCCGGCCGGCGACCGTCTCGATCAGCGCGGCCAGGTTCGCCGCGCCGGTCGGCTGGTCGGCGCCGCGACCCGCCCCGGCCAGCAACACCACCGGCCGGTGGTCGAGAATCCTCTTGACGAAAACCCACTCGTGCGGCCGGGTGGCGCCGGGTCCGTGCACCTTCGACGGGCGGAGAACGGTGACCGGGTGCCCGTCGTCCAACAGCACCCGCTCGGCCGCGACCTTGCCCCTTCCGTACCCCTCGCGGCTGGCGAAGTCGTCGCCGACGAGCGGCGGAAGGGTGGCCCCCGACTCGATGACCGGGCCGCCGAAATCGGGCGACTCGGCCGAGTTGACGTGCCGGCCCCGGTCGTCCACGTACACCGCCTTGGCCGAGATCATCACGGTCGATTCGACTCTCGGTAGCAGCGGTAGGAGCGTACGCGCGTGCGCAGCGGTGAAGCAGGCGCAGTCGACCAGCAAGCGGGTGTCG
This sequence comes from Nakamurella sp., assembly GCA_039812105.1. Classification (GTDB taxonomy): domain Bacteria; phylum Actinomycetota; class Actinomycetes; order Mycobacteriales; family Nakamurellaceae; genus Nakamurella. The sequence goes on along the minus strand of JBDHZW010000090.1, from coordinate 14,739 downwards.
CCACCGACGGCGGCGGCCAGGGTGGCGCCGTCGGCGCGGTCGGTCAGATGGAGGGCGCAATCGGCCAGGTCCGCCGGGACCGGCGTGCGGCCGCGGCCGACCACGACGACCGTCCACCCCGCGTCGCGGAGTCGCCGGGCAATCGCCCGGCCGACCTGCCCGGTGCCGCCGATCACCACCGCCCGCCCCGTCGTCACGGGACCAGTGTGGACCCGCTCAGGTGCTCGCGACCGAGCGGACGTGGGCCAGGCCGGCCCCCGACCAATGCTCGTGCAGCGTGGCGAACGTGTGCCATGCCTCGCCGGCCGGCCAGTCGTCGGGCAGCAGCGACGGCGGCAGGCCGGGGTCGATGCGTGGGAACACCCGCCAGTCGTCGATCAGCCGCAGGTAGCCGACGAACGCCTGCTCGTCGGTGAGGCCGGTCCGGTCCAGGTCGGACCGGTGGCCCTCGAGGAAGGCGTCGTACTGGGCGCGCAGCGCCGGCAGATCCCACCAGCGACCCACGTCGATCGGGCTCAGGTGCCGGGCGGCGAACCAGGTGACGTACCGGTCCAGGTCGGCGGCGGCCAGCACCTCGCGGGTCGGTCCGGCCAGCGGGCGGGGCGCCGCCCAGACCCCGGCGGCGACCGTGCCGAAACCCAGCCAGCTCAACTCGCTGCGCAGCCGGTGCCGTTGCGCCCGTTCCGATTCCGGCACCGAGAAGACCGCGAGCACCCAGCCGTCGTCCTCCCCCGCGGTCGGCCGGTGGAAGATCCGCCGGTCACCGCTGGTCAGGTCGGCCAGCCCGGCGTCGGTCAGCCGGTAGCCGGCCCGGCCGGCCACCCGCTGGGGGGTGAGAAAGCCGCGGGCCTTCAGCCGGCTCAGCGCCTGCCGGACGGCCGGCTCGCCCACCCCGACGGCGACCAGGCAGTCGATCAGGTCGGCGACGGCGATCTCGCCGCCCAGCTGGCGCAGGAACGACCCGGCGAACGAGACGATCAGCGACCCCGGGCTGCCCGGCCGGTCCGGTGGCAACACCGCCGACCCGGTGGCACCCGTCATGCCAGCCGGCGGATGGCGTCCATCGCGTCCCACACCTCGGTGAAGGAGGCGGGCAGCGGGGACAGCCCGATCCGGATGCCGCGCGGCGCCCGGAAGTCGATCAGCACCCCGGCGTCGATCAGCCGCGTCGACAGTTCCCGGGCGTCGTCCCGGGCGATGCTGACGTGGCCGCCCCGGCGGGCCGGATCCCGCGGGCTCATGATCTGGAAACCCAAGGGGACCAACGACGTCTCGGCGATGCCGGCGACCATCTCGGTCAGCGCCACGGCCTTGGCCCGGATGGCCCCGATGCCGGCCTCGGCGATGATCGCCGCGCCCTCGCGGACGCCGAGCAGGCCCAGCAGCGGGGGAGTGCCGGACATCATCGCCCGGATGCCCGGCGCCGGGACGTAGCCCTGCTCCATCTCGAAGGAGTCGCGCCGGCCGAGCCAGCCCCAGATCGGCTGGTCCAGATTGCCGTGATGCCGGCGGTTGGCGTAGAGCAGCGCCGGGGCGCCCGGTCCGGCGCCGACGAACTTGTAGGTGCAGCCGACGGCGAAGTCCACGTCCCAGGCGTCCAGCTCGATCTCGGTCGAGCCGACGGAGTGGCACAGGTCCCACACGACCAGGGCACCGGCGTCGTGGACGATCCGGGTGATCGCCGGCACGTCGGCCAGGTAGGCCGACTGGTAGGCGATCTGGCTCAGCGTGACGACCGCGGTGTCGGCGTCTACGACGGCGGCGACGTCGTCGGCGGTGACCCCGCCGTCGATCGGCGGTTCGAGCCAGACCAGCTCGAGATCCAGGTCCCGGGCCAATGATTCGACGACGTACCGGTCGGTCGGGAAGTTGTCCCGGTCCAGCACCACCTTGCGCCGGCCGGGCCGCAGGTTCAACGCCGCCCGCATGGCCTTGTAGAAGTTGACGGTGGTGGAGTCGGCGATGATCGTGGTGCCCGGCCCGGCGCCCAGCGCGGCGGCGGCCAGTTCGTCGCCGACCTTTTCGGGCAGGTCCATCCAGCCCTCGGTCCAGCCGCGGATCAGCCGGCCGCCCCATTGCTCGGCGGTGAAACGCTGCCAGGAGTCGGCGATCGCGGTCAGCGGCCGGCCCAGCGAGTTGCCGTCCAGGTAGGCGACGACGTCGTCGGTGGTGGGCAGGTAGCGTCCGCGGAAGTGGGCCAGCGGATCCAGATCGTCGAGCCGCCGGGCGTCGGCACGGGTCAGGGCGGTTGCGGTCGTCGTCATGGCAGCTCCTTGACGTCGTCGGCGCCGATCTCCGTGCGGACGGCGTACAGCTCGGGGAAGAAGGTCAGCGACAGGGCGCGGGACAGGAACGCGACGCCGGACGAGCCGCCGGTGCCCCGCTTGTAGCCGATGATCCGTTCGACGGTCTTCAGGTGCCGGAACCGCCAGGTCTGGAACGTGTCCTCGATGTCGACGAGTTCCTCGCAGGTCTCGTACACGTCCCACTGCGGCTCGGGGTCGGCGTAGACCCGGGTGAAGATGCGCACCAGGTCCTCGTTGCGGGTGTGCGGCTCGGCGAAGTCCCGGTCCAGCAGCTCGCCCGGGATCGGGTAACCGCGACGAGCCAGGTAGGCCAGGAACTCGTCGTACAGGCTCGGCGCGTGCAGGTCCCGCTCCAGCTGGGCGGCCGTCTCCGGCTCGTGCTGGAAGACCGCGACCATCGCCCGGTTCTTGTTGCCCAGCAGGAACTCCAGTGTCCGGTACTGCGCCGACTGGAAGCCCGACGACTTGCCGAGCAGCCCGCGGAACTGGGCGTACTCGGACGGGGTGAGCGTGGCCAGCACCGACCACTGTTCGATCATCTGCCGCTGCACGTGCTTGACCCGGGCCAGCCGCTTGAGCGCCGGACCGAGCTCGTCCTGCCGCAGCAGCGCGATGGCCGACCGGATCTCGTGGATGACCAGCTTGATCCACAGCTCGGTGACGTGGTGCACGACGATGAACAGCATCTCGTCGTGGTGGTCCGAGATCGGCTGCTGGGCGTGCAGCAGCTCGTCCAGGTGCAGGTAGCTGCCGTAGTTCAGGCCCTGCAGGTCGCGCTCGATGCCGTCCTCGAGCGGCCGGATGTTGTCCTGATTCACCGCTGTTGCCGTGGTCATGTCTGCCTCCCGCCGGGAGCTTATCGCGTGCGAGTGACGAGCGTCAAGGAAGCGACATAATCGCGACCGGGCTGATCAACTCGGCAGAATCGGCCCGAATTGTCCGAAGTTCTGCCGAGATGATCAGCTCGGTGCGGCGTCGGGCCGGACTCGGGTGAGGTCGCGGATCCGCCCGGCGGCGGCCGGGGCGAGCGCGGTCAGCTCCTCCCGGCCGCCGAGAGCGAAGTCGTGCCAGTCGAAGCCGGGGGAGACCACCGTCGAGACCAGGCTCCACGGGCCGTCGGCCGACGAGCCCTGCCACCACCCCGCCGGCACGTGCACCTGCGGTTGCTGCCCGGCGGCGATGTCCGCGCCGAGCAGCACCTCGTGGTCGGTGCCGTCCGGCTCGATCAGCAGCATCCGCAGCGGCGAGCCGCCGTGGTGGAAGTACAGCTCGTCGCTGTGCAGCCGGTGCATCGCCGAGAAGTCGGCCCCGATCAGCATGAACAGGATCGCGGTCGCCCCGCCGCCGGTGAACGTGCGGCGGAACAGCCCACCCTCCAACGCCAGCGGCTCCAGCCGCAGGGTCGCCGCGATCGCCTCGGCGTCGGTGGTCATGCCAGCGCGGGCACCGTCGCCAGCGCGGCGGCCAGATCCTCGTCGGACAATCCGGAGTCGACCATCCGGTCGTTCAGGAAGGCGTCGTAGGCGGCCAGGTCCAGCAGACCGTGCCCGCACAGCGCGGTGACGATCACCTTCCCTTCGCCGGACTCCTTGCAGGCCAGTGCCTCCCGGACGGTCGCGGCCAGCGCGTGGGTGGGTTCCGGTGCGGGCACGATGCCCTCGGTGCGGGCGAACCGGATGGCGGCGGCGAAGCACTCCGTCTGCTCGACCGCGAGGGCCTCCATCAGCCCGAGCTCGTAGACGTGCGAGATGAGCGGCGCCATCCCGTGGTAGCGCAGGCCGCCGGCATGGATCGGGTCGGGCACGAAGTCGTGGCCGAGGGTGTGCATCTTCATCAGCGGGGTGAACCCGGCGGTGTCGCCGAAGTCGTACCGGTACTCCCCGCGGGTCAGCGACGGGCAGGACGCCGGCTCAACCGCCCGGATCACCGGGTTCTGCCGGCCGGCCAGCTTCTCCCGGATGAACGGGAACGCCAGCCCGCCGAAGTTCGAGCCGCCGCCGGTGCAGCCGATCACCACGTCAGCGCCGGATTCGCCGGCCTTGACCAGCTGCAGCAACGCCTCCTCGCCGATGACGGTCTGGTGCAGCAGCACGTGATTGAGCACCGACCCCAGTGCGTACTTGGTGTCGTCGCGCTGCGCGGCGATCTCCACGGCCTCCGAAATGGCGATGCCCAGTGAACCTGGGTGGTTCTCCGGGAACGCCTTGCCGGCGGTGGTCAGCGGGGACGGTGAGCGGTGCACGGTGCCGCCGAACGTCTCGATGACGGTCCGCCGGTACGGCTTGGCGTCGTAGGACGCACCGACCTGCCACACCTCGCACTCCACCCCGAACAGCGAACAGGCGAACGCCAGCGCCGTGCCCCACTGCCCGGCCCCGGTCTCGGTGGTGAGCTTGCGCACGCCGGCCCGGGCGTTGTAGTACACCTGCGGCACCGCGGTGTTCGGCTTGTGCGAGCCGGCCGGGGAGACGCCCTCGTACTTGTAGTAGATGCGCGCGGGGGTGCCCAGCGCCTGCTCCAGCCGATGCGCCCGGTACAGCGGCGACGGCCGCCACAGCCGGTAGACGTCCTGCACCTCGTCCGGGATCGGAACGTACCGATCGGTCGAGACCTCCTGCCGAATCAGCTCCATCGGGAACAGCGGGGCCAGATCGTCCGGGCCGACCGGTTCGTGGGTCGCCGGGTGCAGCGGCGGCGGGGGCGGCGAGGGCAGATCGGGGATGATGTTGTACCAGCTGGTGGGCATCTCGGATTCGTCGAGCAGGTACTTGTGCTGCTTGATCGCCATGCGGGTCCGCCTTCGCCGTTGAATCGATCGGGACTGCGAGGCTACCCCCGGGCCGGACGCGTCAACGGATCGGCGACGGGGATCGCGCCCAGCGCCGACCCCGCCGGGTGCCGTGGCGGCGGCGCGGCCGGTCAACCAGGCCGTTGCACCCGGAACGAGCAGCTGAGCCGGTCGCCGATCCGCCCCTCGACGAACTGCCCCGGTTGCAGGTAGCGGGCCGGGACCAGGCCGGGCGGGGTGCGGCCGGTGCCGCCCAGATCCGGGTCGGTGCCCCAGCCGGTGCCGCCGGGGGTGCCGGTGGCGATGACGGCGCCGGCCGGCAGGGTGAGCAGGGTCGAGACGAAGGCGATGATCTCCGGGACGGACGAGATGAGGTTGGCCGTGGTGTTGCGCTGGCGGAGCTCGCCGTCGACCGTGGTGGTGAGGAGCAGGTCGGCGATGTCGAGGTCGCCGGCGGCGACCACCGCCGCACCCATCCGCGTCGACCCGTCGAAATTCTTGCCGGGGCCCAGGGCCATGCTCTGGGTTCCGTCGGGGTGGATCACCACCTGCCGGTCGCGGGCGGTGAGGTCGTTGACGGCGACGTAGCCGAAGACGTGGTCCATCGCCCGGTCCGCCGCGATGGCCCGGCCGGGTCGCCCGATCACCACGCCCAACTCGGTCTCGTAGTCCAGCTTCCCGGTGACCCGCGGGTCGAGGATCGCGGGCTCGTCGGGGCCGGCGATGGTCTGGCCGGCCTTGAGGAAGAACTCCGGTTCCGGGCGGTGCACCGGCGCCTTCTCCTGCAAGTGGTCCGCGTAGTTCTGGCCGACGCAGAACACCACCGGGGGCCGCAGCGGGGCGTCGAAACGAGCCTCGACCGAGGGGATCTCGCGTCCGACCCGGAGCCGTCCGTCGTCGGCGAGCACCGCGTCCAGCCCGCCGGGCCGCGGGTCGACGCGCACGACGTCCCGATCGCGGACCCCGGCGTGCCGGACCCCGTCGATGATCACCGTGCAGATGGTCATGCCAGCCTCCGGGCCGCTCGGTGACCCTCGTACACGGCTTCGTAGGTCGACCGTGGGGCGGTCGCGTCCCCGATCGTCTCCACGCTCACCCCGCCGGCCGCGAAGGCGTCGTGCAGGTCGTTGACCGACGTACGGGCGGTGCACATGACGATCCAGTCGGCCGGCACGGTCCGCTGGGCGGCCGGCGCGTGCACGTTGTCCAGCAGCACCCGATCGCCGTCGATCCGGTGGACGAAGTGGTCCACCACGACGGTGATCCCGGACTGATAGACCCGCGGCATCAACCATTCGAAGTAGACGTCGCTCAGGTTCTCGATCGCCAGCATCGGCCAGCGGGTGACGATGGTGACCCGGGCGCTGCGCGCGGCGAGCAGGCAGGCCACCAGCGGGCCGGTGAGGTCGCTGGTGTCGTCGACCACCAGCACGTCGCCGACGGGTCGCGCCGTGCCGGTCACCACCTCGTCCCAGCCGACGCACCGCCCGGACGCCCAGCCGGGCAACGGCTCTCCGGTCCAGCCCTGGAAGCCGTCGGCCCGAACCCGCGAGCCGGTCGCCACCACCACGTGGTCCGGCCGGTACCGGTCGATCGTCGCCGGGACGTCGTCGATCTCGATGCGGCGGCCCAGCTCGACGGCGGCGCCGTTGCCCTGCGCCTGCTCGGCCAGCCAGCTGCCGATCCGGCCGAACTCGGCGCGACCGGGCAGCAGCGCCTGCAGCCGGGCGTGGCCACCGACCTCGGACGCCGCCTCCAGCACCGTGACCCGGTGCCCGCGGGCGGCGCTGATCCGGGCGTACTCCAGGCCGGCCGGTCCCGCGCCGATCACCAGCAGGCGGCGGGGGTCGGCCGCCGGAACGAGCGTGCCGGCGCCCCAGCGGCCCTCCCGGCCGATGGTCGGGTTGTAGACGCACTGGACCCGCCCGCCCCGGGTCACGCTGCGCCAGCAGTGGTTCGCCGCGACGCAGCGCCGGATGTCCGCGCTGCGACCGGCGGCCGCCTTCACCGCCCATTCCGGATCGGCGAACAGTTGCCGGGCCAGCAGGATCGCGTCGGCGTCCCCGCTGGCCAATCCCTCCTCGGCCTGCTCGGGGGTGGTGAACCGGCCGACCAGGAACACCGGCTTGGTGGACACCTGCTTGATCGCGTGCGCGTACGGCTGCTCCCAGGCCGCCTCGAAGTGCATCGGGGTGTGGATGAAAGCGTGGTGCACGCCGGCCGACACGCTGACGTAGTCGATGTCCAGGGCGCGCTCCAGGTCCGCGACAATCGCGGTGACGTCCTCGGTCTCCAGGTCGTTCGGCCAGAACGACGTCGAGTTGATGCGGTAGCCGAGGAACGGGGCGGGCCCGATCGCCGCGCGGATCCGGCGCATCGCCTCCAGCGGAAACCGCAGCCGGTTCTCATAGCTGCCGCCCCACCGATCGGTCCGCTTGTTGTACAGCGGGGACAGGAACTGCCAGGCGAGATAGCCGTGGCTGAGGTGGAACTCGACGCCGTCCAGCCCGGCGGTGATGGCGCGGACGGCGGCCGCCGCGTAGGCGTCCAGGATCTCGTCGATCTCGCCGTCGGACAGTTCCTTCGGGGTCACCCCGCCGGTGTCCTCGCCCAGCGGGACCTGGCTGGGGCCGACGGTGTGCCAGCTGGCGTCGGGGTCGAAGGACGGCTCCATCTTCGGGAACGGGCGCCCGCGGACCCCCGAGTGCCACAGCTGGATGCCGATCTTCGCGCCGTTGGCGTGAACCGCGTCGGCGATCCGGCGCAGCGGCTCGACGTTGCGGTCGTCGAACAGCTGGCCGACCGCGAGCGGGGCGGCCAGCGACGTCGGATGGACGTGGGTGGCGCCCATCAGGATCAGGCCGACCCCGCCCTTGGCCCGCTCGGCGTAGTAGTCGACGGCCATGTCGGTGAAGACGCCGTTGAGCCCGTCGGTGACCCAGGTGGCACAGGTGGGCGGGAAGACGATCCGGTTGCGCAGCGGCGTGTTGCGCAGCGTCCAGGGGCTGAACAACCGCGGAAAACGGTCGGCGCCGGACGCCGGGACGGCCGGTGCGGCGGTCGGGGCGGGCGGATCGAGTGGGACGGTCGAGGACATCGGCGTTCACCTCGTTGTGGTCGCGGCGGTGGTCGGCGGCCCCCGGCAGGCGGCGACGTCGCCGGGAGGGCCGGGACGAACACTGCGCCGGATCGTCGCGTGCCGGCAGCCACGAGTGGACCGGTGGGCCTCCGTCCGATCGTGGGGGTTGACCGGGCCGCGACCCGCCGCTACCGGTCGGCGCCGGGCCGCGCACCGTCCTCCCGCACCGCCAGTGCCGATCCCAACAGGCCGAGAATTCTTGCCTGGTAGACGGCCTCGGACCGGGAGTGCACGCCGAGCTTGGCGAACAGGGAACGCGTGTACCCCTTCACCGTCACCTCCCGCAGTTGCAGTTCACGGGCCGCCTGCTTGACCGCCAGGCCCCGGTCCAGCGCGAGCAGCACGTCCACCTCCCGGCGGGTCAGGTCGACGGCCAGCGGCCACGACGACGGCGCGGCGGGCGGCGGTATGCGCCGGCCGGCGATGAGGTCGCGCACCCCGGTCGGCATCGTGTCCGGCCGGTCGCCCACGAAGACGCCGCCGGCGGCCGCGGCGAGCGCGTGGACGTCGGGGGTGTCGTGCTCGCCGAACAGGGCGAGCCGGCTCGCCGGGTGCAGGCCGCGCACCCGCCGGATCAGGCTCGTCACCGGCTCGCCGGCGAAGTAGGGCTCGCTGAGGACCAACGGCGCCTCGGCGGCGGCGCGGACGAACTCGAGCGCCTCCGGCAGCCGGGTGGCGACACTGACCTGGACGTCCTCACCGTCCAGCAGCCGGGCGACCCCGTGCCCGATGAGCGCCCGGTCCGAACAGACCACGATGCTCGGTCGGTGGCCGCTGCGCGCCGACGCCAGATGGACCGCGAGCAGCGCGGCCACCCCCTCCAGGCCCGGAAGGCGTTGCCGGGCCGGCACGGTGGCGTCGGCACAGGACACCGACAGGGCGCCGACCAGCTGCTCACCCAGGCGCAGCGGCACCGAGCAGCCCGACCGGTACCCGTTGCTGAGCATCAGCTGGTCGACCGGCCGGCGGAACTCGGGCTGCCGGCCGAAGTCGTCGGCGAGGTAGGGTCGGCCGTCGGCGGTCGTGGTGAAATGCGTCGAGGTGGACACCGGCAGGGTGGCGTCGCGGGCCAGCAACCCCCAACCCGCGTGGGCGACGATGGTGAAGCGGTCGGCCCCGAAGGTGACGATCGAGACCCGGTCGGCGTCCTGGTCGGCGCGGACCGCCTCGGCGACTGTGGGTAGGGGATCGGCGCGGCGGGCCATGATCTCGGCCACGACTGCCAGGATCGACGTCCCGGCTCCGGCCACGGTCGACCTCCCTGTCGAGCCCGCCCGGTCGCGCCGGGCCACCCCAGGTATAGCACCGGAGGCGCCGGAACGGGTGGCGCCGGCGCCGGATCACCGGCCGTCCCGGCCCGCGATCCGCCGCAGCAGCGGGGCGATCCGGAAGCCGACGAGCTCCCGCATCACCAGGGCGGTGGTCGTCCGTTCGATGCCCGGAATGGCCAGCACCTGGCCGGCGATCCGGTAGAGGTCGTCGGCGTCCCGGGCGACCACCCGGACCATCAGGTCGACTTCACCCGAGATGCCGCTGACCTCCAGCACTTCCGGAATGTCCCGGAGCGCGTCCGCCACCCGGTCGAGCGAACGCTGGGTAACTACGGCGGTAATGAAGGCGGACAGCGGATAGCCCAGGGCGGCCGGCCGGACCCGGTGGTCGAACGAGTCGAGAACATCGAGGCTTTCCAGCCGGGCCATCCTGGTCTGCGCCGTGTTCCGGGCCACCCCGACCCCGTCCGCGACCGCCGCGGCGCTCGCCCGGGGATACCTGGTCAACTCCAACAGGATCCGGGCATCGATGGCGTCGAGGCCGCGTGGTCTGGTCACAATGCCCACCCTTCTCGGCGCCGACGGGCCGATGCTGGTCAGATTGCGCGATTTCCGGCCGGCTCGTTGTGTGCGCGCTCGCGCCGGGATTGGCTGTCGGACCATATCAACCCGACGGCGGGTCCGGAGGATGGCATGACGACCCAGGAGACGACCGACGTCGACGAGATCGCCGATCCGGCCAGGATTTCCGACCGGGTGCGGCGACCCTCGACCTGGCGAGCGGAATCCGACTCCCCGGCCGTTGTCGAAACGCGGACCGCCGCCCGCGGTGCGGTCGTCCGCCGCGCTTCCGGGTCCCGCCCCGGTTCCCCACTCCTCCGAAGAAGGGCCTGCCCGTGTCCGACCACCCGCCCGCCGACCACGCCTCGATCGATGCGGCCGGCCATGTCCACCCCGACGACCGCGCCCGGGTCGGCCGCTGGTCGCTGGCCATGGCGTTCTGGGCGCTGTTCTCGGCGATGTTCTGGCTGTACATCGCCGAGGCCTCGAATGCCGCCGTCGGCACGGTCAACACCGTCGTCGGCCTGATCCTGACCATCGCGACCTACGGCGCGATCAATGCCGTCCTGGCCCGGCACGCGATCCGGACCGGTCAGTCCGCATCGCTGTTCTCCCGGGAGATCTTCGGCCCGCTCGGAGCCGGTCTGGCCGCCCTGCTGATCGGGGCCACCGCCATCTACTACGCGGTCTTCGAGGGGTCGATCATCGCGGTCGCCCTGCAGGAGTTCTTCGGCGGCGGCGACATCCGGCTCTGGTACCTGGGGGCCGTGCTCTACGCGCTGCCCCTGGTGGCCGGCGGGGTACAGAACTGGATGGACAAGCTGAACGGCTTCCTGCTGCCCTTCTACCTGGTCGGCCTGGTGGCGGTGATCGTCGCCGCGACGGTGCGGCAGGGCGTGCCGTCGGGATGGCTCACCCAGACCGTCGCGCTGACCGGCCCGTTGCCCGGCTGGCTCACCTCGTATCTGATCTTCATGGGCGTCTGGCTGATCATGATGTTCACCGTCGACTTCGCCCGCCACGGCAAGCGCAGCGACATGACCTTTCACAGCCGGATCACCTTCGGGTGGGTGTTCTACTTCTTCACCTTCGGCGTCAACGGGATGGTGGGCATCTACCTGGTCAGCGCCTGGCACACGACGAGCACGGAAACCGGCATCATCACGGCCATTCTCGGCTCGCTCGGCTTTCTCGGGCTGCTGCTCATCCTCGTCTCGCAGACGCGCATCAACACGGCGAACTACTTCATGGCCTCCACGAATCTGCAGCAGCTCTGCACGATGATCACCGGACGATCCACCCCGCGATTCCTGTGGGTGGTGGTCTCCGGCGTGGTGGCGTACCTGTTCATGCTGACCAACGTGCTGAGCTACCTGGTCCAGGCGCTGGCCTGGCAGGGCGTGCTGATCACCAGCTGGGTCAGCATCGCCCTGACCTCGCTCGCCTGTGCCCGCCGCCGGCCGGCGGCCCCGTCGCGCGAGCCGGGGCGGGGACTGTCGGCCCTCGGCTGGCCGGTCGTCGCGTGGGCGACGGCCTCGGCGGTCGGCGTCGTGCTCATCCAGCAGGACGTTGTGCCGGCTCTGGCGGCGCTCGCGCCCCTGGTCACAGTGGTGCTTTCGGTGCTGCTCTACCTGCCGGCCGGGCGTCACCCGCGCGGGGCGCGGCACTCCCGGGTGGGATCCGGCGATCGATCCCCGGCGGTCGGTCCAGGCCCGGAGGTCTAGGCCGCGAGGGTCTGGGCCGGCCCGGGTCTGCCTAGGCCCAGAGGTCGGCCAGGTCGGGGAGCTTGACCCGGGCGGCGGTGCGGGCGGCCGCCCCGGCCGGGTCGGCGCCGGCCGGTAGCGGGCGGGGTGGGGTCAGGTCGACGACGTCGAGGACATCCAGCGCGGTGTCGTCCAGGAACCGGCTGATCGGCGCGATGGTGTGCCGGTCGTCACGGGCGTGCCGGTGGTGCGGCATGCGCAGCGGCGCATACAGGTGCAGCTCGTCGGCGGCGCGGGTGACGGCGACGTAGAACAGCCGGGCCTCCTCCTCGATCCCGTCGGCCTTGGCCAGGGCCATGTCGGACGGGAACGACCCGTCGACCAGGTGCAGCACGTGCACCACCGGCCATTCCAGGCCCTTGGCCGAGTGCACGGTGGACAGCACCAGGTAGTCGTCGTCCTGGCCGGGCGGCCCGGCGAGATCGCTGGTCGAGACCGGCGGGTCGAGGGTCAGTTCGGCGACGAACGCGGCCAGGTCGGGTGACTGGTCGGCCGCCCCGACCAGCCGTTCCAGGTCGCCCAGCCGCACCGACCAGTCCCGGTAGCGGGCGGTGACCAGCGGCCGGAGCAGTTCCAGGCAGCCGCGGGCCCGCTCTCCGATCCGGCGGGCGGTCCGGGCGTCGGCCAGCGTCCGCAGGGAGGCGGCCAGTGGCACCCGGCTCATCGCCGGCGCCGCCGCCACCGCCTCGGCGTGCCGGTCGTCGTCGACCGGCCGCTCCGGGTCGGCCAACTGCCGCAGCAGGGTCCGGGCCCGGGCCGGGCCGATCCCGTCGTGCAGCCGGAGCAGCCGGTACCAGGCGACCTCGTCCATCGGATTGTCCAGCAACCGGACGGTGGCCACGAAGTCCTTGACGTGCGCCGCCTCCAGGAACTTCAGCCCGCCGTACTTGACGAACGGCACGCCACGGGCGGTCAACTCGACTTCCAGCAGGTCGCTGTGCTGCGACGCCCGCATCAGCACCGCCTGGTCGCGCAACCGGCGACCGGCCTGGTGGTCGGCCAGCACCGTGTCCACGATCGTCCGGGCCTCGGCCGGCGCGTCGTGGCAGCGAACCAGCCGGCCGGCCCGACCCTCGGCGCGGTCCGAGTGCAGCCGGATCGTCTGTGCCGTGTCGGGTGCCGCGGGCCGGACCACGTTGGCCAGGTCGAGCAGCCGCTGATGCGAGCGGAAATTGCGCTCCAGCCGGACGACGGTGACGTCCGGCAGGTCGCGGATGAGCGAGCGCAGATGGGCGTGGTCGGAGCCGCGGAAGCCGTAGATCGCCTGGGCGTCGTCGCCGACCACGGTCAGCCCGGACCCGCCGGGTCGCAGCGCGTGCACGATGTCCACCTGGGTGGCGTTGACGTCCTGATACTCGTCGACCAGCACGTGGTCCCAGCGGCCGGCGATCTGCGGGCCGAGCACCGGGTCGGCCAGCAGGCTGCGCCAGGCGAGCAGCAGATCGTCGAAGTCGAGCAGCCCGCGCTCCCGCTTGCGGGCCACGTACGCCCGGAACAGGTCCATCACCGCGTCGACATGCGGCTGCACCCAGCCGAACTCGGACTTGATCAGCGCCCGGGCCGGGATGCCGGTGTTCACCGCCCGGGAGTAGATGTCGACCAGGGTGGCCGCCCGGGGGAACCGGCGATCGGTGCCGTCCAGGCCGTGGTCGTGCCGGAGCAGGTCCATCACGTCGGTCGCGTCGGCCCGGTCGAGCACACTGACCGCCGGCGGCAGGCCCAGGGCGTCGGTGTGCCGGCCGATGATGCCGTGCGCGACGGCGTGAAAGGTGCCGCCCTGCAGGCGTTGACCGGCGTCCGGCTGGGTGCACATCGCCGCGGCCCGGGCGATCATCTCGTCGGCGGCGCGGCGGGTGAAGGTCAGCAGCAGCACCCGTTCGGCGGGGACGCCGCGGTCGAGCAGGTTGGCCACCCGGGCGGTCAGCGTCCGGGTCTTGCCGGTGCCCGCGCCGGCCAGGATGACCAGCGGCCCGTCGCCGTGCACCACCGCGGACAGCTGGGCGTCGTCCAGCCCGGCGTCCCACCCCGTCTCGAACATTCGTGCGATGCTAGTCGGTGCTGCTCGGGGCCGGCGACCGACGCGCCGAGCTTCTCATCCGACCCGCCGCCCGGCGCCCACCACGCCGATCCGGGACGACGCGGCCCGGATCAGCACGGACGCCCACGTCCGGTACGGCCGCCAGGGTTCGGCGATCTCGGCGAACCGCTCCCGCGTCAGGGCAGCGTCGACCCGGTAGTGGAGCCGCACCAGTTCCAGCAACATCGGCTCGTCGGCGGCCAACACGTCGGTGAAGCCCACCGCCCGGATGGTGATCAGCGAGGCGTAGAACGGCCCGATCCCCTTGAGCCGCTGCATGTCCTCGTCGCAGGCCTCGGGTCCGATGTGCCGCAGCCGGTCCACGTCCAGGGTGCCGGCCAGCGCCTTGCGGGCGATGCCGTGCATCCGGTGGATCTTCTCCGGGGTCAGCCCCGGGAACTCGGTGACCTGCAGCAGTTGCTCGGGCGTCGGCAGGGCGGCGAGCCGCTGCCCGGCCAGCTCGAACACCCGGCCGTGCCGCTCGGACAGCTGGGTGCGCACCTGCGCCATCTGCCTCGCCGGACGCCGCGCGGACACGATCGACCACACCGCCGCCTCATACGGCGAGTAGAACAGCGGCGGCAGCAGGCCCGGCGCAACCTCCTGCAGCCGGCCGATCACCGGATCGCGGGCGCCGACGTCCAAGAAGCCGCTGCCGTCGGCGTCCAGGGACAGCACCCGGGCCACCTGCGCCCGCACCGCGTCCACCCGCTCGTCGCCCACCCCCTGCACCGTCCCGTGCACGACGCCGGCGTCGTCCTGGCGCACCTCGACGCCGACCTGGTCGGCGTAGCCGTCCAGGCAGAACGCCAACCGCATGACGCCGTCGAAGGC
>JBDHZW010000089.1:0-18347 GCA_039812105.1 Nakamurella sp. | reverse complement strand
CGACGATCCGACCCGGCGACTGCGCCGACGCCCTGGCCACGCTGCGCGAGCGGTCGCCCCTGGTGCAGTGCCTGACCAACATCGTGGTCGCCCAGTGGACCGCGAACGTGCTGCTGGCGGTGGGCGCGGCACCGGCGATGGTGGACAACCCGGAGGAGGCCGGCGCGTTCGCCCGGATCGCCGGCGGGGTGCTGGTCAACCTCGGCACTCCCTACGCCGACACGGCGGCGGCGATGGAGCAAGCGGTGGCCGCCGCGAACGACGCGGGCACCCCTTGGGTGCTGGATCCGGTGGCCGCCGGTGCCCTCGGCTGGCGCACCGAGATCGCCCGCAAGCTGCTGTCCGACAGCCCGACCGTGTTACGCGGCAACGCCTCCGAGGTGATGGCGCTGACCGGCGGGGCCGGCGGGAAGGGCGTCGACTCGATCGACACCCCGGAGGCCGCGCTGGATGCCGCTGTCGAGCTGGCCGGGCTGCACGGCACCGTGGTGGCGATCAGCGGGCCGGTCGACCATCTCACCGACGGCTCGCGGGTGGTGAAGGTCGCGAACGGGCATCCCCTGCTGACCAGGGTCACCGGGGTCGGGTGCGCGCTGGGGGCGATGATCGCCGGGTTCGCCGCCGTCCTGGACGATTCGCTGCTCGCCGCGGTGGCCGCCACCGCCACGCTGACCGTTTGCGGGGACGCCGCGGCCACGGCCAGCGCAGGCCCGGGATCGTTCGCGGTGAGCCTGCTCGACCAGCTGTCCCTGCTGCGCCCCGACGAGTTGGCCGCCCGGGTCCGGTTGAGCTGACCTCGTGCACCGCGCGGCCGACCTGACGCTCTATCTCGTCACCGACACGACGCTGTGCGGATCGTTCGGGGTGGCGGCCACCGTCGAGGCGGCCGTGTCCGGCGGGGTCACCGCGGTGCAGGTGCGGGACCCGCTGGCCACCGACGACGAGTTCGTCCGGCTCGGCCGCTCCGTCGCGGCGGTGCTGGCCGGCACCGGCGTGCCGCTGATCGTCAACGACCGGGTGCATCTGGTGCAGGCGATCGGCGCGGACGGTGCGCATGTCGGGCAGGGCGACCTCGACCCGGTCTCGGCCCGCCGGATGCTCGGATCCGATGCGCTGCTGGGGCTCTCGGTGCAGACGCCGGCGCATGTCGAGGCGGCCGGCGCACTCCCGCCGGGCACGGTCGACCACCTGGGCGTCGGCCCGGTCTGGTGGCAGGCCACCAAGCCGGACGCCGCCGACCCCGGCGGCCTGGACACCCTGGCGGCGATCGTGCGGCGCAGCCCGTGGCCGTGCGTGGCGATCGGCGGGATCGACGCGTCGCGCGTGGCGTCGGTGCGGTCCGCCGGGGCGGCCGGGGTCGCCGTGGTCAGCGCGATCTGTGGTCAACCCGATCCGGCCGCCGCCGCCCGGCGGCTGCGGGAGGCATGGGCTCGGGTGCCGGACTCCAGCTGAACCGGCGGCTGGGACCGGAGCCCTAACTCGAAAGGCGCCCGGGCGGGCGGGACCTTCGTCCCTGGCAACCCCGGGTCCGGAGTCGGAGGCTGGAATCAGGACGGCCGACGGGGCCAGTCGGGACCCGAGCGGCGCGTCCGGACAAGGAGTCCGATCATGACTGGCATCCGCCAACAGATCGTCGTCGGGCTGGACGGATCCCCCGAATCGATGACCGCGGCCCGCTGGGCCGCCGCCGAAGCGCAGCTGCGCGATCAGTCGCTGCTGCTGGTGCACGCCTTCACCCTCCCCGCCGTCGGCATGGCGGGGTACACGATCCCCACCTCGCTGATCGACGGGATGCACGACGCGGGCGAGGCGGTCCTGGCCGACACCGCCCAGCAGATCCGGGTGAGCCACCCCGAGCTGGACGTCACCGCCAAGCTGATCGAGGCCGACCCGCGGCCGACGCTGGTCCGGCTGTCCGAACACGCCACGCTGACCGTGGTGGGCACACGCGGCGGGGGACGCATCCCCGAGGTGATCCTCGGCTCGGTCGCCCTGCACGTCGCCGCCCACGGGCGGTCGCCGGTGGCGGTCATTCCCGGGCACGGCGTGGTCGACCCGACCGGTCCCATCCTGCTCGGCGTCGACGGCTCCCGGACCAGCGAGGCGGCCGTCGAGTACGGGTTCGACGAGGCCGACCGGCGCGGCGCGTCGATCCGCGCCGTGCTGGTGTGGGACGACGCGGCCCTTCGCGGCTTCGCCAAGGGCGCATCGCTGATCGGCCGGATCGAGGACGACGACCAGCACGCGGTGCTCGCTGAGCAGCTGGCCGGCTGGCGGGAGAAGTACCCGGACGTGCAGGTCGAGCAGGTCGTCCGGCTGGGCCGGCCCGCCGAGGCGCTGCTGCGCCACGATGCGGCCGAGCCGGAACCGCAACTGATCGTGGTCGGCAGCCGGGGCCGCGGCGGCCTCGCCGGTCTGCTGCTCGGCTCGACCAGCCACGCCCTCATCGGGCACAGCCGCTGGCCGGTGCTGGTCGTCCGACCCGCCAGCCGGTGAACCACTGAGCCAGGCCGGCACCGTCAACCCCGACGGCGGTGCCGGCCGACCGAACCGCGGCGTCGCCGGCCGATCCCCGACGCAACCCGTCGGTCTGTGACCGGCGGGCTGAACGGTCGGCGGCGCCGCAATCCCGATCCCGGGGCCGCCGGTGGGGCGACCACCGCGCCGTGATGCACTCGACCGAACAGGGCACCGATCAGACCGGTGCCGTCCCGACGAGCGGGAGGTCGAGTGGTCGGAACCTGGTCGGGGACGCCCGCGCAGCGGATCGCCGGGATCGCGGCAACCGTGCTCGGTGGCCCGCTGCCCATCCGCATCCGGGCCTGGGACGGCAGCGAGACCGGCCCGGCCGGAGCCCCCACCTTGATCGTCACGAAACGCGGACTGCGCCGAATGGTGTGGTCGCCCGGTGAACTCGGGCTGGCCGAGGGGTACATCGTCGGCGACCTGGACGTCGAGGGCGACCTGGCCGCCGGGCTGACCGCCATGTGGGCGGCGACCCGGAGCGGGGCGCTGGGCCGGCCGCGGATCCGCCTCGCCGACTTACCCCGCCTCGCCGTGGCCGCCGCCCGGCTCGGGGCCATCGGACCGCGACCACCCCGGCCCGGTGCCGAGGCCAGGCTGTCCGGCGACAAGCACACTCCCGACCGGGACCGGGCGGCCATCGCCCATCATTACGACCTGTCGAACGAGTTCTACGAATTGTTGCTGGGCCCGACCATGGCCTACTCCTGCGCCTACTTCACCGAGGGGCCGGACCAGGATCTGGACGCCGCCCAGCGGGCCAAGCTCGACCTGATCTGCCGCAAGCTCGCCCTGCGAGAGGGGTTGCGGCACCTGGACATCGGCTGCGGCTGGGGGTCGCTGATCTGTCATGCGGCCGAGCACTACGGCACCCGTTCGGTCGGCGTCACGCTGTCCCGGGCCCAGTTCGACTTCGTCAGCAAGCGGGTCGCGGACGCCGGCCTGACCGACCGGGTGACGGTGCGGCTGGCCGACTACCGCGACCTGATCGGCAACGCTCCCGACGCCGGTGCGTTCGACGCGGTGACCAGCATCGAGATGGGCGAGCACGTCGGCGACGGCGAGTACCCGGTGTTCGCCCGGATCCTGCACGACGTGCTCCGGCCCGGCGGCCGGGCCCTGGTCCAGCAGATGTCCCGCGGCGCCACGCACACCGGCGGCGGG
Organism: Nakamurella sp.; assembly: GCA_039812105.1. Lineage (GTDB taxonomy): Bacteria > Actinomycetota > Actinomycetes > Mycobacteriales > Nakamurellaceae > Nakamurella. The sequence continues at coordinate 14,660 of JBDHZW010000089.1, read as the reverse complement.
CCGTTCATCGAGACCTACATCGCCCCGGACATGCACATGAAGCCGGTCGGCACGACGGTCTCGATGCTCGCCGAGGCCGGCTTGGAGATCCGCGACGTGCAGGCGCTGCGCGAGCACTACGGCTGGACCGCGGACGCCTGGCTGCGCATCCTCGAGGACCGCTGGGACGAGGCGGTGGCGATGACCGGCGAGGCCAACGCCCGGATCTGGCGGCTCTACCTGATCGGCGGCGGGTTGGCATTCGAGCAGAACCGGATGGGCGTCGACCAGCTCCTGGCCGTCCGGCCCGACGACGGCGACGCCGGGATGGCCGCCACCCGACGCGGATGGGAGCCGGCCTGATGGCGAAGCACGCCGGTGTCGTGTTCGCCGACGAGACCTACGACGGCCAGTTCCAGCGCACCCTGTCCGCCTCCTACGCCGGGATGGCCGATCTCGGCGAAGCCTTCGCCACTGCCCGCGAGGTGGGCACACCCGACCCCGACCACTGGTACAACGCCTGGTTCGGGCGCGCCGAGTCGGTCCGGCAGATCGCCGAGAATGCTGTCGACGCAGGTGATCTCGTGTCCGCCCGCGGCGCCTGGCTGCGGGCCGCCGAGTACTACCGGCAGGCCTACTTCTTCCTGCGCCGCGATCTGTCCGACCCCAGCCTGCGGCGGGCGTACACCGCCCAGGTGGCCGCGTTCACCGCCGCCGTCCCGCTGCTGGACAGGCCCGTGGAGTTGCTCTCGATCCCGTACGAAGGCGCCACGCTCAAGGCGTATTTCTTCGCGCCGGACGATTCCGGTACGCCCAGGCCGACGGTGCTGGCCCCCTGTGGGTACGACTCGACCGCCGAGGAGGGCCTGGTCTTCGTGACCGGGGCCCTGGACCGGGGCTACAACGCCGTCGTCTTCGAGGGCCCGGGCCAGGGCGCGGCGCTGTACGTGGACCGGCTGTGGATGCGGCCGGACTTCGAGGTGGTGCTCACCCCGGTGGTCGATCTGATCGCCGGCCGGCCCGATGTGCGGGCCGATCAACTGGTGCTGATCGGGCGGTCGTTCGCCGGGTACCTGGCGCCGCGGGCGGCGGCGTTCGAGCACCGGATCGCCGCCCTGGTCTGCGATCCGGCGCAGCCGGACCTGGGCGGCCGGATCCCGTCGGGCCTGGTCGGCGCGGTCGCGCCGGCCGTGGTCGCCGCGCAGATGCGGGCCAGCGTGGACCGGCGCGAGTTCTTCGGCGCGCGGATGGCCGTGCACGGCCTGTCGAAGATCTCCGACTATTTCGCCGAGCTGCGCCGGTACACGCTGCTGGACGTCGCCGACCGGATCAGCTGCCCGACCCTGCTGGTCGAGTGCGAGGGCGACTTCGTCGGCGGTGGCGGGCCCGTCCTGCAACGGGCGATGACCGGCACCGACGCGACCCTGGTCCAGCTGACCGCCGCGCAGGGGGCCGGCGGGCACTGCGGCGGCCTGGGCCAGCGGGTATGGGACCAGGTGGTCTACGACTGGCTCGCGTCGACGCTGGGCCAACCCTGACCGGTCCGCGCCGGGCCGCCGCGGAACCGCCGGCCGCCGGCTCGCCGACGCCCTTGTGCGCGCGGATCAACTACGCCGGCGCGGATGAACTCACACGAAATGTGAACCGTGGGAAGGAAGTTGACGACTTCATCCGCGCGAATGGGGGCCGGCATCTGGCGGGGCACCGGGGGCGATGAGATCGACTACCGCAGCCGACGAGGTCTGCCCCGGGTGGAACTGGTCAGTCGGGCCGCGCCGGCGGCCGGCGGAGCCATGGTGCGACGCCGGCGCGCCGGTAGCGCTCGGGGTGAAAGCGGTGCAGCTCGTCGAGGATGTCGTCGTCGGTCCGGCCGGCCGGTAACGGAATCAGGTACTCGCCCAGACCGTCCGCACCGGCGACCTGGATGCCCAGGCAGGGCACGATGTCGCCATCCTGGTCGTCCCAGGACGGGTACACATCGCCGAGCCGGAAGAATCGCTCGCGACTGCTCATACCGAACCCGAACAGCGAGTCCCGGCGCCGGCGCAGCTCGCGGGCGATGGCATCGGCGCGCGTCTCGATCCGGTGACTGGCCGCGACGGCGGCGTCGATGGCCGCAAGGTAGGCCAGCAGGTCGAACGACCAACTCCGGTCGACGGTGCGCCGAGGTGACTTGCCGTCGGGCTCCCAGATCACGCGGTCGTCGGCGCGCCGGACCCGAACCCACAGCGAATTGCAGCCCGCCTCGCCGCAGTTGCACACCGCGACCAGCGCCTGGGTGGGCCGCGCGGTCGGCAGCAGGGCCACCGCCTCCGGTGGCAGCACCTGGGAGCAGGGTGGCGACACGAACAGCAGCGGGCGGCCGTGCGGGCTCAGGGGTCGTTGCGAGTCGGTCAGGTCGACGCCGTTGACGACGATCCGCAGGCACGGCGTGAAAGGAGGTTCGACGGTGAGTCGCAGCGTGTCCGCTGCCGTCGGCGCGCTCACGCGGCCGGGGTGATGTCCGTTCCACGATTCATGGGTCCACGGTAGGCCCGATCGAGGGCTCGTTGACTTCGAGCGGCGGCCTTGTGCGGGAGGGCCAATCAGCCTAAAGTGATTGCGAACAACAACCACTTAGGAGCTTGCCATGTCCCTCGTCCGCGTGCACAACTTCTCGATCTCCCTCGACGGGTTCGGCACCGGCGAAGGGCAGCAACTCGACACGCCGTTCGGCCACGCGGGTTCCCGGCTGATGGAGTGGGCGTTCGAGACGCGCACCTTCCGCGAGATGGGCATCCACGGCAAGACGCCCGGATCGCGCGGCGTCGACGAGGCGTTCGCCAGCCAGTGGGGGCCCGGGATCGGTGTGGAGATCATGGGGCGCAACAAGTTCGGCCCGCAGCGCGGTCCCTGGGAGAACGAGGAGTGGAAGGGATGGTGGGGCGACAACCCCGTCTTCCACACCCCGGTCGTCGTGCTGACCCACCACCCCCGGCCGGTCGTTGAGATGGAGGGCGGGACCAGCTTCCACTTCGTCGACGCCGACCCCGTCACTGCGCTGGAGCAGGCGCGCGCGCTGGCCCCCGGTCTCGACGTCCGGATCGGTGGCGGCGTCGGCACGGTTCGCCAGTTCCTCGAAGCCGACCTGATCGACCACATGCACATCGTCCTGGTGCCCATCGTCCTGGGCCGCGGCGAACGGCTCTGGGACGGACTCGAAGGGCTCGACGAGCGGTTCGACATCGAGGCGACCACGTCGCCGCAAGGCGTCATCCATCTGGTGTTCACCCGGCGCGCCGCCCAATAGCCGGGTGCGCTCACCGGGCGAGCATCGCCGTCGCGACGTCATCCACGGCGGGCCGGGGTATCACCGTGGCGGCGTCGAGGACGAGCAGCCGCGCGCCAGGGATCTCGCGAGCCAGCGCCTCGCCGTTGCCGACGGGAAAGAACGGGTCGCGGCGGCCGTGCACGACCAGCGTCGGCATCGCCAGCTCGGCCAGGCGTTCCCGCCAGCGCGGCGTGCAGTCGAGCCTGGCGAACACGACGCCCAGCTGATTCGCCAGTTGCACGTCGGGCGTCCGGCCGGGGGTGCGATCCCAGATGCGACCGGCGCTCGCGCGGGCGGCGTCCGGGTCGTTGCCGAGAATGGCGGCGCCCGCGGCGGCGTAGTCGGTGACGGCCTCGCGGTCCGACCAGTCCGGCGTCGGACGCGAGAACAGCCGGCCCATCACCGTCGGGTCGTGGTCCGGGAGGTCGTCGTCGACGGGGCCCGGCGCGACGGGCCGCGTCGCCACCAGGGTGAGCGCCGAGAAGGCGTCCGGGTGGTCGAGCGCGGCAACCTGGGCAACCATCCCGCCGACGCCGATGCCGGCCAGGTGCGCGGGCCGGTCGTCGAGGGTGCGGGCGAGGGCGGCCGCGTCGGCGGCCAGATCACGCAATGTATAGGCCGGGGCCTGCGGGTCGACGGTGGTCGACTCCCCGGAGTCGCGCAGGTCGTACCGCACGACGTGCCGCCCGCCGCGAGCGAGCGCCGCGCAGAGTGCGTCGGGCCAGGACAGCATGGTCGGGCCGCCCACACACAGCACCAGCGGCGCCGACGGGTCGCCGAGGTGCTCGACCCCGAGCGTGACGCCGTTGGCGCCGACGGTCGTCATGACCCGACCGCCGCTGCGCGGCCGGAGATGGTCCGAGTCTCGATGCGATCCACGCAGGATCGACGTCGAGTCGGGCCCGAACTCATCGGAGACGGGGTCGACCCCGAGGCGCGAGTGGCGCAAGACCGGTTCAAGTGGACCGGCGGTGCGCCAGTGACCTGGACCGAGCGCGGGGCGAACCGCGGTCGTCACAGGCTTCGCGCTCGCTGGGGAAGAGCCGGTCGCGGCGGGCGACTCGATCTTTCCCGCGAACGGGCGGCGCTCGGTCGGTCGCGGGCCGATGCCGGCACCGACATCGTCACCTTCGACCGGGCGGTCCTCGCGCACGTCGGCCTGCCCACCAGCCCCGGAATGGACGCCATCAGATGAACGCACCCAACGCCATCACCGTCACCCCGGTTCTCGTCGCCGATCTGCACGTCGAGGGCGAGCGGATGCCGGTCTACGTCCACGTCATCGACCACCCCGACGCGCGGGTGCTGGTCGACACCGGGATCAAGGAGCTGCACCCGGCGGTGGCCGACATGGATCCGCGCCTGCGACCGTGGTCCGAGACCGACGTCGACCTCGCCGGCATCGACATCGTGGTGAACACCCACCTGCATTTCGACCACTGCGGCGGCAACTACCTCTGCCCGGACAAGCCCATCCACGTGCAGCGGCGCGAACTCGACGATGCGCGCACCCAGCACGACTACACCATCCGCGAGTGGGTCGATCCGCCCGGCGTGCGGTACGTGCCGGTGGACGGCGAGTCCGAACTACTGCCCGGCATCCGGCTGGTCCCGACGCCGGGTCACACGCCGGGCAGTCAGGTGGTGGTCGTGCGGACGAGCGGGCGCCCGGTCGTCATCGCCGGGGACACCGCGGTGTGGTTCGGCGAGCTCGACGAGCCGCACACCGAGGGCCAGCTGCTGATCCGTTCGCTCGATCCCGAGCTGGTCTGGCTCTCGCACACGCACGAGCCGTGGCGACCCGGCGCCGGCTGAGCGGCATCACCCGATATCGGATTCCGGATCCACAACCCTTGACCCTGCGGTCAAATGGGCAACCGCAACATCGCGATGCTGTCGCAGATCACCTCGCGCGATCGTTCCTCAATGCGGTAGGCGCACACCGCCTGGCGGTCGCCGCGGAGTGTCCACGGAATCCGCCCGAACCACAGGTTCGCAAATCGTGGATCGCGTCGGACCCCCTGGTAGGGATCCTCAATGCGGGACAGGAGCCAGTTGAGGACGGTGTTGCGCAGGTCATCGTCAGGATCATCGACGTCGATCCATCGATCCAGCGCCGATTCGACGTTGACCAGGGACCAGCCCGCGTTCTCAGCCATGGAGCAGCCGCGCGCGCAGCCGCTCGATCGAATCAGGTTGTCGTGGTTGGTGTTGCCAGTCGCCGGCGCGGCCGAGCCAGGCTCGCATCTCGGAGTCGGCCGACGGAGCCTCGTCGTGGTCATCGTCGGTGTCGGAGTTGCGGAAGTAATCGGCCATCGACTCGTTGCTGATCCGAGCGCTGTCGCGCGGCTCCCGCCGCGCGTCGGCCTCGAGCCAAGGTGTCTCGGTGTGGGTGAGGTGCTCCAGATCCTGTCCGCTGAGGGCGCCGTATCGGTGCAGGACGTACCCGATGGTATTGAGCGCGGCCTCGTCAAGCCGGGTCGGATCACCGCCGACCGGGCCGGCGGCCTCCTTCTCCTCCCACCAGAGGGCGCCGACGACAGGCCCCATGTCCCACGCCGAAACCGTCTCACGGAACATCGGTACGTCGAAGGTCGCCAGATGGTGGGCCTGGCAGTAGTACAGGAGCTTGTGCAGCTTCTTGGTAGGCAGGCCCCGAAGCCGTTGTCGCAGCTCCGCCGCCACGTCGTTGGCCGAAACGGTCATCGCCTGGATCCTGTCGTCGGGGACCGGTGGTGGTTCGGACCAAACCGCATCCGAACCTGTGTCCACGACCTTCGCATGTCGGTCTGACAGTGCATCCGATCAGTATGGCGGCGTGCCCCAGACGTAGACCTTGTCGCCGACCGACAGCGTGTCGAAGAACGTCTCCGAGGCGTCCCAGGACAGGTGGATGCAGCCGTTCGACTGGTCGTACAGGCTGCCCTGGTGGAAGGCGATGTCGCCGTCGAAGAACACCGAGTTGGGCATCGGCGCGTTGTTGAACAGCGACGACTTGTGGTTCTTGTCCTTCCAGAACACCGAGAACGTGCCGGTGCGGGTCCGTGAGCCGGCGGCCCCCGAGGTGATCGACACCGGGCCGTAGGTGATGACGCCGCCCGATTGCAGCCACGCCTGGGTGTTGGCCAGGTCCACGCACGCCGAGGCGGTGGCCGGGCACGGGTTGCTCGCCTGGGTGGCGGCGGCACCGGCCGCGTTCGGGTTGGCGATGGGCTCCTTGACGGTCAGCGTCGCCGAGGCGGTGTTCGGCTGGAACCGCACGTCGCCGGCGTAGGAAACGGTGACCGTGTGGTCGCCGGCGGCCACCGCCGACGCGGTCCCACTGATCACCCCGCTGGAGTTCACCGCCCCGGCCGCGATCTGGTTGCCGTCGACGGTGATGGACGCGTTGCCGCTCGGGCTCTGCGGGGTGCCGACGACGTCGGCGCTGATCGCCACGTCCGACCCGGGGGCGGCGTCGTCGGCGAAGGAGATGACGATATCCACGTTCGTCTGCGTGGTGGTGACGGTGAACTGGGCGGTCGAGGCCGCCACCGAAGCGTTGCCGTCGTAGCGGGCGGTGTAGGTGCGGGTGCCCGGGTCGGCGGTGTTGTAGACGTCCAGTTCGACGTGTCCGGCGGCATCGACGTCGCCCTCGGTGACCACGGACTCGCCGTCCAGCACCGCGACGTGCCCGGTCAGGTCGGATGCGCCGGGGGCGGCGACCGTAATGTCGAACGCCTCGTTGTCGCCGTACCGGATCGAATCCTTGCCGACCCCCGCGGTGACCGACGACGCCGCCTTCGCCACCGTGTACGTCGCGGTGCCGGCGGCCGTCGTGAGCGCCGACGCATCGGTGGGGGTGAACGTCGCGGCGACGGCATGGTCGCCCACCGCGAGCCCGGCCGGCAGGGGCACCGAGGCCGCTCCGGCGGCCACCGACGCCGAACCCGCGGCCGCACCGTCGACGGTGAACGCCACCGCGCCGGCCACCGACCGGCCGTCGGCCGCGCTGACCTGCGCCGTCGCGGACCCGTCGGCCACCGACACGGCGAGCGAAGCGGCCACCGCGACCGGGCTGGCCGTCGTGGACGTGCTGCTGGACACCGCCGACGAGGTCTCGCCCGTCGTGGGCAATCCGCCCGTGCTCGTCCCGCACGCCGCCAGACCCACCAATACCGCGGCAACCGCCGCGGCGGTCACGCTCCGTCGGATGCCGCGCATGCACCAACCCCCACATTCTTCGTTACCCATGGTGGCACGGCGACGATCCGACGAACGAACGAACGGACGGCCGGCCTGCGCTCAGACGCGCGGTCGGGGGTTCGGTTCATCCGCCCCCCGACGGTTGAGCCCGGACGTTACCCGAGCGTCGAGGGTCCGCCCGAGCCGATGCCGACAGTGACGACTCATCACCGCAGGTCACCGGGGCCGGGCCGACTCGCCGGGAGACCAACGTCACGAACCGGTCAGTGCCGCAGGCCCAGCTTGTCGTGCAGCCGGCGCAGCGGCTTCGGCGCCCACCAGTTCCACTCGCCCAGCAGCGTCATCGTCGCCGGCACCAGCAGGCAGCGGACCAGGGTGGCGTCGATCGCCACGGCGACGGCGAGGGCGATGCCGGTCTCCTTGATGACCAGCAGGTCGCCGAGGGCGAATCCGCCGAACACCAGTACCACGATCAGTGCGGCCGACGTGATGATCCGTCCCGACCGTTGCAGGCCCATGACCACGGCCTCGTTGTTGCTCATCCCCTTGTCCTTGAACTCCTTGATCCGGCTGAGCAGGAACATCTCGTAGTCCATGGCCAGGCCGAAGCCCAGGGCGACGACCAGGATCGGGATGATCACCTCGATGCCGCCGACCGAGGAGAAGTTCAGGACCGACTCGAACCGGCCGTCCTGAAACACCAGCACCAGCACGCCGAGCGAGGCGCCCAGCGAGACGACGTTGATCAGCAGCGCCTTGATCGGCACCAGGATCGAGCCGGTGAGCAGGAACAGCAGCACGAAGGTCGCGCCGATCACGACGGCGATGGCGGCCGGTGCCTGCTCGGCGATGGCGTGGGTGAAGTCCATCAGGTGCGCGGTCTGCCCGGTGACCCAGGTCGGGTAGTCGGGCCGGTTGTCCCGGACGTGGGTGACCACGTTCTTCGCGTCGGCGCTGCCCGGGTCCGGGTCGGTCATGAACACGCTGATCGCGGCGTAGTCGTCGCCGACCTGCCGGGGCGGCGAGACCAGTTCGACCCCGGGCAGTTCGGCGACCTCCTGCGCCAGTTCGGTCATGTTCTCCGGGTCGGTCTGGCCAACGATCTGCACGGCGGGAATGCCGAACGCCGGGTACTGCTCGGCCAGCGTGTCGAAGAAGACCCGGTCCGGGTGGCCGGGCGGCAGCAGTTGTTCGCCGGAGCTTCGCATCTCCAGCCGCAGCGCCGGCGCGGCCAGCAGGCCCAGGATGGCCAGCACGCCGATCACCACCAGCCATGGCCGTCGCTGGGTCCACCGGGCCAACCGGGAGAACACGCCATCGTCCGGGGCGATGTCGCCGAGCTTGTTGGCGAGCTTCTTGAGCACCGGCACCTTGGTCAGCGCGCCGGGTTTGAGCATGCGGGCGCCGGCCAGCGCCAGCAGCGCGGGCACCAGGGTGAGCGCGACCAGCAGGGCCACCACGACCACGCTGACCCCGGCCGCGCCGATCGCCCGGAAGATGTCCGCCTTGAACAGCATCAGCCCGGACAGGCTGATCGCGACGGTGATCGCGGAGAACAGCACCGTCCGCCCGGCGGTGCCCATCGTGGTGACCAGCGCCTCGGCCCGGGCCGCCCGGGTGGACCGGGTGGTCAGCGTCGCGAAGCGCTTGCGCAGCTCCTCCCGGTATCGGGAGACGATGAGCAGGCCGTAGTCGATGCACAGGCCGAGGCCCATCACCGTCACGACGTTGACGACGCTGGCGTCCAGGTCGATGAAGTAGGAGAACGCCAGCAGGGTGGCCAACGCCCCGCCGATGGAGGCGATCGCGCCCAGGATCGGCATGCCGGCGGCGACGAAGCCGCCGAACACCAGCACCATCACCAGCAGGCTGATCGGCAGGGCGATCAGCTCGCCCTTGACCAGGTCCTTCTCCACCTGCCCGGTCACCGCGGACAGCAGCAGGCTGCCGCCGCCCACCTGGGCGGTGGCGCCCGGATGCTGCGCCTCGATCTCGTCGCCGAGGTCGGTCAGCCGGTCCTGCACGGCGTCGAGGGCGGCGTCCTGGTCGGCCTTGGCCAGGTCGGGCGCCAACGTCACCGACACCAGGAATCCGTTGCCGTCCGCCGCGACCAGCGAGGCGACCTGGGGATTGGCCGGGCCGCCGGGCACCGTGATCGGCTCGGCCACCGACTGCACCCCGTCGATCGCGGCCAGGTCCTGGTGGGCCTGCCCGACCGGTTCGACCAGGTCCGGGTCGGCCGGGTCGACCCCGTGCACCATCAGCGTCATCGACTGCCCGGTGGTGCTGGCCTCGGTCAGGATCGCCTGCCCGTCGTCGGACTCGCCGGACACGGTCAGCTGGCCGGAGTGCAGCCGGGCGAACAGGCCCTCGCCGACCGCGCCGGTGGCGGCGGCGAACGCGGCCACGGTGATGATCAACCAGGCCAGGACGACCAGTCCCGGATGACGGGCGATGCCGCGTCCCAGCGCTCGTAACACCCCACGATCGTGACAAACGACCGTGAGTCCGGCGTGAGCAGGTCAGGCGCTGGTCAGCCGACGTGCACCTTGGGCCGGCGGGACCGGTCGGGTTCGGCCCGCCGGAGCACCTCGCGGGTGGTCGGCGCGATCTCGCCCTGCCCGTAGAACAGGAACTTGAGCAGGTTGGCCACCGGGTTGCCCTCGGTCCAGGCGAAGTACACGTTGGGTTTGACCCGGTACTCGTCCCGCAGGTGCAGCAGCAGCGCGGCGATCGAGTTGGCGACCACCGGGCTGGTCATCTCCATCACCCGGCGGCCGCCGCGGATCGCCCCCCGCACCCGCAGTTCGCTGCTGAACTCGGACGCGTCGGTGACGCTGACCTCCAGGAAGACGATCGGGTCCTCGGCCGGGATGTGGTTCTCGATCCGCTGCTCGCGTTCCTTGGCCGCCAGCGATCGATGCCCGGGGTGGTCGGGGTCGTGGGCGACGAGTTGGACGTCCCGGTTCGCGTAGCCGGCCAGGAAGGACGCCGCCTTCTCGTCCAGCACGATGCTGGTCGTCCGCAGTTCGAACGCCCGCCCGGCCCGCGACGACATGGACACCACAACGATGGCCAGGATGAACAGCGAGGCGATCTTGACGCCGTCGGGACGCTCGATGATGTTCGCGATCGTCGTGTACACGAAGACCGCGGCGATCACCCCGAACGCGATCACCAGCCGGCGCTGCCGGTGCCGGGCCGCGGACAGCGTCACGGCGATCGACGCCGACGTCATCAGCACCAGCACGCCGGTGGCGTAGGCGCCGGACTGCTTGTCCACGTTGGCGTCGAACACCCAGGTCACCAGGAAGGCGACGGCGGCGAACACCAGCACCAGCGGCCGCACCGCCCTGGCCCATTCCGGCGCCATGCCGTAGCGGGGCAGGTACCGGGGCACCAGGTTGAGCAGGCCGGCCATGGCCGACGCGCCGGCGAACCACAGGATGGTGATGGTGGAGGCGTCGTACACGGTGCCGAAGCCGTTGCCCAGGTACTCGTGGGCCAGGTAGGCCAGCGCCCGACCGTTGGCCGACCCGCCGGCCTCGAACTCCGGCTGCGGGATGAGCAGGGTGGTGATGATGCTGGAGGTGATCAGGAAGCAGCTCATGATCACCGCGGCGGTCAGCAGCAGCTTGCGGGCGCCCCGGATGCGTCCGACCGGGTTGTCCTCGGTCTCCCCGTCGGCGCCCTTGATCTGGGGCATGACCGCCACCCCGGTCTCGAACCCGGACAGGCCCAGGGCCAGCTTGGGGAAGACGAGCAGCGAGATGCCGATCATCAGCCACGGGCTCGAGTAGTTGGCGGTGAGCGCCGAGGTCCAGTCGGGGATGACGATCGGCGCGGTGACGACGTGCTCCAGGCCGACGGCGACCACCACCAGGTTCAGCGTCAGGTACACCCCGACCAGCACGACGGCGATGCCGATCGCCTCGGTGAAGCCGCGCAGGAACACCCCGGCCAGCAGGGCCAGCAGGATCAGCGTGATCAGCATGGTGTGGCCCGACCACGATTCCGGGACGAACGGGTTCTCCACCAGGTGCGCCGTGGCGTCCGCGGCGGAGAGCGTCATGGTGATCAGGAAGTCGGTCGCCGCGAACCCGAGCAGCACCAGCACGAACAGCTTGCCGGCCCACTTGGGCAGGTGCTTCTCCAGCATGGCGATGGAGCCCTCGCCGTGCGGGCTCTCCCGGGCCACCCGCCGGTACACCGGCAGCGCGCCGAACAGGGTGAGCAGGATCAGCACGATGGTGGCGAACGGGGAGAGCAGCCCGGCGGCCAGCGCGGCGATGCCCGGCTGGTAGCCCAGGGTGGAGAAGTAGTCGACGCCGGTCAGGCACATGACCTTCCACCAGGAGTGACGCTGGTGCTCGGCCGGCGCCACCTGGCCGGGACCCATGTTGCTGCCGTGGGTGTCGACCAGGCCCTCCAGCAACCAGGACCGGAACCGGCCGGGCGGCTTGATCCCCGGGCTGGTGGTGGCCACGTCAGGCCCGGTCGGGATCGGTGGGCGAGCTGATCGTCTCGCTCGGCACCAGGGTCGAGGTGGACAGCCGGTGCTTGGTCTCGATGGTGCGGATGGCCCCGCTGGCCGAACGCACGGCCAGGCTGTGGGTGATCGCGGTGTCCCGGGCGAACCGGACGCCGCGCAGCAGTTCGCTGCCGGTGACGCCGGTGGCGACCAGGTAGGCGTTGTTGCCGCGGACCAGATCGTCGGTGGTCAGCACGTCGTCCGGACGCAGCCCCAGGTCCCGGGCCTGCCGCGCCTCGGTCGTGCTGCGCGGGGCGAGCCGGCCGTAGATGGCGCCGCCCAGGCACTTGACCGCGCAGGCGGCGATGACGCCCTCCGGGGCCCCGCCGATGCCCAGCGCCATGTCGATCTCCGACTCGTCGGTCAGCGCCAGCAGCGCCCCGACCAGGTCGCCGTCCAGCAGGAACCTGATCCGGGCGCCGGCCGTCCGCAGCCGCCGGGCCAGGTCCTCGTGCCGCGGCCGGTCCAGCAGGGCGACGGTGACGTCACCGACGTCCGCCCCGCGGGCCTTGGCGATGGCCCGGACGGTGTCCTCCACCGGCGCCTTGATGTCGACGACGTCGACCAGGTCCGGCCCGACGACGACCTTGTCCATGTAGACGCAGGGTCCCGGGTCGTACATCGCGCCGCGGTCGGCGAGCGCGACCACCGAGATCGCGTTCGGCAGGCCCTTGGCGGTGAGCCCGGCCCCGTCGACCGGGTCGATGGCCACGTCGACCAGCGGCCCCTGGCCGGAGCCGATGCGCTCGCCGGCGTAGATCATCGGCGAGTCGTCCTTCTCGCCCTCCCCGATGACGACCACGCCGCGCATCTGGATGGTGCCCAGCACCGGGCGCATGGCGTCGGTGGCGGCGCCGTCCACCTCGTCGTCGTCGCCGCGGCCGAGGAAGCGGGCCGAGGCGATCGCGGCCGCCTCGGTGGCGCGCACCAGCTCCAGGGCGAGCAGTCGGTCGTCGTCCAGGCTCGGGATCGGCGGGGGGCCGCCGGGGTCCTCGTCGTCGCCGTCGTTGCGGCCGCCGCGGCCGTCGGGGACCCGGTCGTCGTCGAGTTCGTCGTCCAGCATTCCGGACCGTCCTTCCCCCACCGCGAGGTGCCTGCGGCGCTCATCGTGCCCCGCCGGGCCCGTCACACGGAGTTGATCACGGGGCCCTGCACGCGACACGCCGACGGTTTTCGCGACACGCCGAGGAAAAGGATGCGCCCTCCCATGATCAACTTCGGCGGGAGGGGTCGGCCGGCGTCAGGCGATCTTCATCCGGGTGGCCGCCTGGGAGCGGGCCCGCTGCTGCGCCATCTTGTCGTCGAACTCGGCCCGCCACCGCTCGGTCAGCGGGATGCCCTGCCGGCGGGCCTCCTCGGTGGACAGCTCGACCGGGAAGCCGAAGGTGTCGTACAGGACGAACAGCTCCGCCCCGCCGATCCCGTCCCGGTACGCCCGCAGCTGCTTGATGCCCTTGTTCAGGGTGCGGCGGAACGCCTTCTCCTCCTTGACCAGCACCGCGACGACGGCGTCGGCGCGCTCGGCGACCTCCGGGTAGTCCTCGGTGTACATGCCGGAGACGGTGGGCACGATCTGCGCGAAGAAGTTCTGCTGCAGGCCCAGGTCGAAGGCGTAGCGGACGGCCCGGCGGATCAGCCGGCGCATCACGTACCCCTGTTCCTTGTTGGCCGGCCGGACGCCGTCGACGGCCAGGAACGTCGCCCCCCGCAGGTGGTCGGCGATCACCCGCATGGCCACGGTGTCGGTGTCGTACGACCGGCCGGACAGCTCCTCCAGCTTGTCGATGATCGGCCGGAGCAGGTTGATCCGGTACACGTCCGGGGTGTCGATGGAGGCGGCGGCGATCCGGGCCAGCCCGCCGCCGAAGTCGACGTTGCGCCGGGGGAGCGGCTCGAACCCGGTCTCGGTCCGCTTGTACTCCATGAATACCGAGTTGCCGATCTCGATGTAGCGGCCGCAGTCGCAGTTGGGGTGGCAGTTCGCCCCGTACGCCGGGTCGTGCTCGATCTGCGGGTACAGGTAGAACACCTCGGAGTCGGGGCCGCCCGGCTCGCCCACCGGCATCGCGTCGGCGCTGCCGCCACGGCACCACCAGTTCTTCTTGCCGTAGAAGCTGATCCGGGCGCCCTGCGAGCCGACCTGCGCGCCGTGCTCCTCGGTGTCCAGGACGACCTGGTCGGACGAGATCCCGGCCTCGGTGAACAGCCGCGTCCAGATCTCCGCCGACTCGGTGTCCTTGGGTATGCCGTGCGCATCGTCGCCGGCGAAACAGGTGACGTAGATGCGCTCCGGGTCGAGGCCGACCCGCGCGGTCAGGAACTCCCAGAACTGGGGCAGCTGCTCGGCCTTGAAGTAGTCGCCCAGGCTCCAGTTGCCGAGCATCTCGAAGAAGGTGGTGTGCCGGTTGTCGCCGACCTCCTCGATGTCCTGCGCACGCAGGCAGGTCTGGCTGTCGGTCAACCGATGGCCGGCCGGATGGTCGGCGCCCAGCAGGTAGGGCAGCAGCGGCTGCATGCCGCTGCCGGTGAACAGGGTCGTCGGGTCGTCCCGGGGGATCAGTGGGGCGCGGGGGATGACGACGTGTCCCCGCTCGACCATGAAGTCCAGGTAGATGCGGCGGATGTCATCGGCGTCCATCGTCGGATGATCACACA
>JBDHZW010000088.1:0-18587 GCA_039812105.1 Nakamurella sp. | reverse complement strand
CCCACCGGCCGAGACCGGCGAGACCGGCGACCCGTCGGCCGAGACCGGCGAGACCGGCGACCTGTCGGCCGAGGATCAGCCTACCGACGAGTCCGACGAGCACCCCGACCAGCAGGAGGAGGACGACGGGGAGAGCTCCGAGCCCGCCCCCGCCGCCCGCGCCGACTGAACCTCAGCAGCTCGGCCGGCAGAGCCGCTGCCCGACCGCGTCCAGGAAGATCTCGCCGATCTGCCGCGGGTCCTGCGACAGGTAGGTGGCGCCGCCGGTCGCCTTGCTGATCTGCTGCAGGGCGGCCACGTCGCTGTCCGGGCCGAACGCGATGGCGATCACCGGGACCGGTTTGTTCGGGTCCTGTTCCGCCGCCAGCGTGCTGAGCAGCTGGTCCATGGTGATGCTGTCGTCGTCGTCGTTCATGCCGTCGGTCAGGATCAGCACCGAGTTGACCCGGTTCGGGTCCCAGCCGGCCCGGACGGCCCGGACGGCGTCGAGCACCGTGTCGTAGAGCCCGGTCCCGCCGTTGGGGATGGCCTGCAGCCCGTTCAGCGCGGCCGCGAGCCTGGCGGCGCCGGTGCCGCCCTGACCGTCCGGCCCGAGGGTGCTGATCGGGATCAGCTGCCGGTGGTCGGTCGTGCCGTCGAGCTTGGTGGAGAACTCCCACAGGCCGATGTCGCTGTCCGCCCGGTACAGGCCCAGGCCCAGGCCGGCGGCGGCCTTGGCCAGGTCGATGCGGGTCGCCCCGTTCGCGCCCGGCACCTGGGCCAGCATCGACCCGGAGATGTCCATCACCGCCAGCATCCGGGACGCCTCGTTGGTGGTCTGCACGTCACGAATCGCGTCGTCGACGTCCTGGCCGGACGGCATCCCGCCGCTGTCGGTGTGCGCCGGGTCCACCCCGTTGGTCGCGGTCACCGCCGATCCGGCGGACTGGTCGGGGGCGCGGAAGCCCGCCGCCAGCAGCGCCTGCCGGACGTCGGCGGACTGCAGCGCGGTGGTGAGGTCCTGCGCGGCCCGGGCGACCGCGGGGTCGGTGCCGACGGTGACCACCGGGTAGTCCATCGCGAATCCGCCCTGGCCCGGGTAGACGGCGTGCGCGGGACTGCCGGGGTTGGCCTTGTCGTAGGCGACCAGGGCCTGTTCGGTGACCGGCACGGCCGTGTCCGGGTCGGCGGCCAGCCGGGCCAGCAATTCGTCGTCGGCCACCGGCAGGCCGTCCGGACTGGACCGCACCCCCCAGGTGAGGGCGGCCCGGGCATCCGGGGTGCCGGTCACCGCGCCCTTGGCGGCCAGCACGGCCGCGACGGCGGCGGCCGACTTCGTCGGGTCGGGCAGCCCGACCCGGATGGGGTCGGCGGACTTTCGGGTGGCCAGGATGCCGGCCACGTCGGCCGATCCGCCGGCCGCGGCGAGCTGCTGCGCCGCCGTCCCGGACAGGGCGAACACGACCGGGCTGGCCGCGATCGACGGTCCCGCGGCGGCGGTGAGGCCCGCCGCGTTCGCCCGGGCGAGCCAGATCGAGGAGTCGGGGATCCAGACGGCGGCATCGACCTTCCCGTCGGCGGCCACCTGGGCCGGGTCGGTCGCTTCGATCCGGACGGAGCACCCGGCGACCGTCACCTGCTGCGTCGACACGATGTCCGTCAGGGTGGCGGCCAGACCGGGGGCGGCGGCGACGGTGAGCGAGCCGCCGTCCAGCTCGCACGCCGAGCCGGCGCCGGAGGTCGGCGCCCCGGACGTCTGCAGTTCGCCGGCGGAGGTGGCCGTCCCGGCCGCGGCGGCGCTGCCGGCGGAGGCCGTGTCCGTCGACGAGGTGGACCTCACGAGCCAGGTGACCACCCCGGCCGCGGCGACCAGGGCCACCACCACCCCGACGATGAGCCAGGTGCGGCTGGCCGAACCGGACGAGCGGTGGCGACCACGCGGCGGGCTGGGTGGCTGGTCGGTCATGACGGTGGCAACCCCTTCGGCGGACTCGGCTCGGTTTCACCGTATTCGTGCGCTGACATGAGTGTCGGAGCGAGCGGTGGGATACCCGAATGGGGTGGCGAATCGGGCGGTCCGCGCGCCGACTAGCCTGAACCGGCCTGATCCGGCCGCACCCGGCCGGCCCACCGATGGAAAGACGCCGACGCCCCCGTGCCCCCTGGTCAGACTCCCGTGACGGCCGTCAAGAACGTCGTCGTCCTCGCCTCCGGCTCCGGCACCCTGCTGCAGGCCCTGCTGGATGCGCCGGATCCGAAGCCGTTCCGGATGGCCGCGGTCGGCTCCGACCTCGCGTCGTGCGTCGCGCTCGACCGGGCCGTCGCCGCCGGGGTGCCCACGTTCAGCTGCCGGCTGGCCGACCACGCCGACCGGGCCGCCTGGAACGCCGCGCTGGCCGGCACCGTGGGTGCGTACGCGCCGGACCTGGTGGTGCTGGCCGGCTTCATGAAGCTGCTCGGACCGGGGTTCCTGGACGCCTTCCGGAACAAAGTGATCAACGCGCACCCGTCGCTGCTGCCGGCGTTCCCGGGCATGCACGCGCCGGCCGACGCGCTGGCGCACGGGGTGAAGCTGACCGGCTGCACGGTCTTCCTGGTGGACGCCGGGGTGGACGCCGGGCCGATCGTGGCCCAGCGCGCCGTCCCGGTGGCCGACGACGACGACGTGGCCCGCCTCCATGAGCGGATCAAGGTCGTCGAACGGTCGCTGCTGGTCGACGTGGTGACGGCGCTGACCGCGGCGCCCTACTCGGTGCACGGACGGAAGGTGGTTCTGGGATGACCGACGAGCGGACCGAGCCGGGACGGCGGCCGATCCGTCGGGCCCTGCTGTCGGTGTCGGACAAGACCGGGCTGATCGACCTGGCCGCGGCGCTGCACGCGGCCGGGGTGGCGATCGTGTCCACCGGCGGCTCGGCCCGGGCGATCGCCGACGCCGGCATCCCGGTGACCCCGGTGGAGCAGGTGACCGGCTTCCCCGAGTGCCTGGACGGCCGGGTGAAGACGCTGCACCCGGCGATCCACGGCGGCCTGCTGGCCGACACCCGCCGGCCCGACCACCTGCGGCAGGCGGCCGAGCTGGGCATCGAGCTGTTCGACCTGGTGGTGGTGAATCTCTACCCGTTCCGGCAGACCGTGGCGGCCGGCGCCTCGTTCGACGAATGCGTCGAGCAGATCGACATCGGCGGCCCGGCGATGGTCCGGGCGTCGGCCAAGAACCACCCGTCGGTGGCGGTCGTGGTCGACCCGGCCCGCTACCCGGACGTGCTCGCCGCGCTCGCCGACGGCGGCTTCACCCTCGCGCAGCGGGCCGCCCTGGCCGCGGCCGCGTTCGCGCACACCGCCGCCTACGACATCGCGGTCGCCTCCTACCTGTCCGGCGCCCTGTCGGACGCGGCGTCCGGAGGCGACGGCTGGCCCGAGTTCACCGGCGCGACCTGGGACAAGGTGTCCACGCTGCGGTACGGGGAGAACCCGCACCAGGCGGCCGCCCTGTACCGGCACTGGCGGCCCGGGCTGGCGTCGGCCACGCAGCTGCACGGCAAGGAGATGAGCTACAACAACTACGTCGACGTGGACGCCGCCTGGCGGGCGGTGGGCGACTTCGCCGACCCGGCGGTCGCCGTCGTCAAGCACGCCAACCCCTGCGGCATCGCCGCGATCGCGGGCGGCGCCGACGACGACATCGCCCGGGCCCACAAGCTGGCCCACGAGTGCGATCCGGTGTCCGCCTTCGGCGGGGTGATCGCGGCCAACCGGCCGGTCACCCTGGCCCTGGCCGAGCAGATCGCCGACGTGTTCACCGAGGTGGTGCTGGCGCCGGCGTTCGCGGACGACGCCCTGGCGGTGCTCACCCGCAAGAAGAACATCCGGTTGCTGGTGATGCCGCCGGACTCGGAGCCCGATCCGGCCGAGTTCCGGGCCATCTCCGGCGGGCTGCTGGTGCAGCTGCGGGACCGGCTGGACGCCCCCGGCGACGACCCGGCGAACTGGACGCTGGCCACCGGGGCCCCCGCCGACGCGGACACCCTGGCCGACCTGGCGTTCGCCTGGCGGGCCTGCCGGTCGGTCAAGTCCAACGCGATCCTGCTGGCCGCCGGCGGCGCGTCGGTCGGCATCGGCATGGGCCAGGTCAACCGGGTCGACTCGGCCCGGCTGGCGGTGGAACGGGCGGGGGAGCGGGCCCGCGGGTCGGTGGCCGCCTCGGACGCGTACTTCCCGTTCGCGGACGGCCCGGAGATCCTGATCGCCGCCGGGGTGCGGGCCATCGTGCAACCGGGCGGGTCGGTGCGCGACCCGGACGTGATCGCCGCCGCCGCGGCGGCCGGGGTCACCATGTACCTCACCGGCACCCGGCACTTCTTCCACTGATGGTCCTGCACCTGTCCGAGACCAACTACGTCGATGAGGACTTCGCCGAGGTCGATCTGACCGGGCAGGAGCTCGACGGCATCTCGTTCACCGGCTGCGACTTCTCCGAGGCCGCGCTGGTGGCGCTGCGGACCCGTCGGGTGACCTTCACCGACTGCACGTTCCGCGGCACCGAGCTGTACGACAGCGCCCACCGGTCAACCGCCTTCGCCTCCTGCAGGTTCGAACGAGCGGCGCTGCACGGTATGTCGCTGGACGGATGCCGGCTCACCGGTTCCACGTTCACCGACTGCCGCACCCGGCCGATGACCATCCGGGACTGCGACCTGACCCTGGTGTCGCTGGCCGGGGCCAACCTGACCGGCGTCGACCTGTCGGGTCTGCGGCTGCGCGAGGCGAACCTGGTGCGGGCCAACCTGTCCGGCTGCGACCTGCGCGGCGCCGACCTGACCGGCGCCCGGGCCGAACGGCTCGACCTGCGCGACGCCGACCTGCGGGGCGCCCGGGTCGACGCCGCGCTGTGGGTTGGCGCGGTGCTGGCCGGCGCCCGGGTGGACGTCGACCAGGCGGTACTCTTCGCCGCGGCCCACGGGTTGGCGATCGGCGGCGAGGAGAGCTGACCGACCGGCGGACTCGGCGCCGTCAGGAGGTCGACTCGGCCTGCTCCTTGCTCTCCGCGGCGATCTGCCCGGCCCGCTCGTGCAGGCGTGCCCTGATGTCCTCCGGCGTGTAGGCGCGGCGCTGCCGCTCGCCCCGGGCGACCAGCACGCCGGTCGCGGCCACCCCGGCGATCCCGGCCACGCCCAACCACTTCCACAGTCGCATGGACGATAACGTTAGCCGCATGCCAGGGCCGGATCGCGGAGCACCGCTCACGCTGGACGAGGCGGTCGAGCTGACCCGCACCGGCGACGTCTGGCTGTTCCGCGGCCGCACGTTCGCCGACCGGACCATCCGCACCCTGACCAACGCCCCGGTCAACCACGTCGGCATGGCGGTGGTGATCGAGGATCTGCCGCCGCTGATGTGGCACGCCGAACTGGGGCGCTCGCTGCCGGACATGTGGACCGGCAAACGGCAGCGCGGGGTGCAATTGCACGACCTGCGGGACGCGGTCACCGTCTGGGACACCAGGTACGGCGCCCAGGCCTGGACGCGGCAGCTGGTCCCGGAGGCGACGGCCGGGATGGAGGACGCGGTTCTGCGGACGATCGTCCGGCTGAACGGGGCACCGTTCCCGAGCACCTGGAAGCTGGCCAAGAGCTGGGCGACCGGCCGCTTCCGCTACCACCGGGACACCGAGACGATCTACTGCGCCGAGGTGGTCGCCGTCACCTACCAGGCGATGGGTCTGCTGCCCGACCACCGACCGCAGAACTGGTACGACCCGGGCAAGTTCTGGAGCGGCGACCGCCTGGAGCTGCAGGGCGGGGCGACGCTGGGCCCGGAGATCGGCGTGCTGCCGGCGGGCTGACCCGGGACGCGCTCTCCTCCGGTCGGCCGGCGGGATGACATCATGCGGTCGTGATCGATCGATGACCGCCGTGATCCTGGACGGCCGGGCCACCCTCGCCGCGATCAAGCTGGAGCTGCGCGACCGGGTGCGGGTGCTGCGGGAGCGCGGCGTCGTCCCCGGGTTGGGGACCGTGCTGGTCGGTGACGACCCGGCCAGCCGCTGGTACGTGGCCGCCAAGCACCGGGACTGCGCCGAGATCGGCATCGCCAGCATCGCCCGAGAACTGCCGGCCGACAGCACCCAGGCCCAGGTCGAGGGCGTCGTCGACGACCTCAATGCCGACCCGGCCTGCACCGCGTTCCTGGTCCAGCAGCCCACCGGCCTCGACGAGTTCGCCATCCTGTCCCGGGTGGACCCGGCCAAGGACGTGGACGGGCTGCACCCCTACAACCTCGGCTCGCTGGTGCTCGGGCACGCGGCCCCGCTGCCGTGCACCCCGCTGGGCATCGTCGAACTGCTGCGCCGGTACCGGGTGGAGCTCAACGGGGCGCAGGTGGTGGTCATCGGCCGCGGGATCACCGTCGGCCGGCCGCTGGGCCTGCTGCTCACCCGGCGCACCGAGAACGCGACCGTCACCCTGTGCCACACCGGCACCCGCGACCTGGCCGGGCTGGTCCGGCAGGCGGACGTGGTGGTCGCCGCGGCCGGCGCACCCGGCATCGTCACCGCCGACATGGTCAAGTCCGGTGCCGCGGTGCTCGACGTCGGTGTCAGCCGGGTGGACGGTCGGATCGTCGGCGACGTGGCGGCCGATGTCCCTGCCGTCGCGGGCTTTGTCGCGCCCAACCCGGGCGGGGTCGGTCCGATGACCCGGGCGATGCTGCTGACCAACGTGGTCGCGGCGGCCGAGGCCGGTTCGAAGCCGGCCGAATGAGGTGGGTGGGCGGCTGAGGGTGGGTGGGAAGGTTTCAAACAGCGCGCTGGTGCGGGCCGTCCCGATCACCATCGTGCTGGCCGTCGTGGCCTTCGGGCTGGTGCTGATCGCATTCGCCTACTGGCGACGCGGAACGGTGGCGCTGGCGTTCGCGATGGTGCTCGCCGGGGTGCTGCGGCTGGTGCTGTCCGAGCGGGTGATCGGCGTGCTGGCCGTCCGGGGCAAGGGTTTCGACGTCACGTTCTACTTCGTGGTCGGGGCGATCATGGCCGCGCTGGCCGTCGGGGTGCCCTGACCGGCGGCTACCGGTCCGGGTCGGTCAGCAGCCGGGCGAAGACCCGGGCCAGCACCGCCGCCTCGTCGTCGGTGATCCGGTCGGTGAACACCCGCTCCACGCCGGCGATGTGCACCACCGCGGCGGTGCGCAGCGCCGCCCGGCCGGCGCGGGTGAGCTTGACCAGCACGCCGCGGCCGTCGGTCGGGTCGGGGAGCCGCTGGACCAGGCCCTCCTCCTCGAGCCGGGCGACCTTGCGGGACAGTCCCGGCTGGGACAGCACGACCTTGTCGACCAGGTCGCGCAGTCGCAGCCGGCCGCCGTGCTCGGCCAGCTGGACCAGCACGTCGTAGGTGGACAGCGGCACCTTGCCGGCGTCGTCCAGCTCGTGCCCCAGCTGCTGCATCAGCCGCGCCTGGCTCTGCAGGTACAGCTCCCAGGCGGTCTTCCGGTCGCCGGTGAAGCTGCGCTGTGCGGCGGTGCGGTCGGTCCCCATTCCTGCCCCCTGGCGTGCCGACGGGCGCCCCGCGGGCCCGGATCCGGCGACCCACCGCAACGCGCGTGCCTGGACTGACGGTACGGTCTGCGCGGAGATCTCGCACCAACGTCGGGCCCGTGTCGAGCCTTGCTGTCACCGGGTCCGGTTTGTCTTGGCAGGACGGCATCAAGAGGCATCGAGAGGGAGAACGCGGCAGATGGCGAAGATCAAGGTCGAGGGCACGGTCGTCGAGCTCGACGGCGACGAGATGACCCGCATCATCTGGCAGTTCATCAAGGACAAGCTGATCCTGCCGTACCTGGACGTCAACCTGGAGTACTACGACCTGGGCATCGAGAGCCGGGACGAGACCAACGACCAGATCACCGTCGATGCCGCGCACGCAATCCAGAAGCACGGCGTCGGCGTGAAATGCGCCACTATCACCCCGGACGAGGCCCGGGTGGAGGAGTTCGGGCTGAAGCGGATGTGGCGCTCGCCCAACGGCACCATCCGCAACATCCTCGGCGGGGTCATCTTCCGCGAGCCGATCATCATCTCCAACATCCCGCGGCTGGTACCCGGCTGGACGAAGCCGATCATCGTCGGCCGACATGCGTACGGCGACCAGTACCGGGCCACCGACTTCCGCTTCCCGGGCGAGGGCACGCTCACCATCACGTTCACGCCGTCGGACGGTTCCGAGCCGATCGAACACGTCGTGTTCGAGGCGCCGGGGTCCGGCGTGGCGATGGCCATGTACAACCTCGACGACTCGATCCGCGACTTCGCCCGGGCGTCTTTCAACTACGGCCTGTCCCGGAAGTACCCGGTGTACCTGTCCACGAAGAACACCATCCTCAAGGCCTACGACGGCCGCTTCAAGGACCTGTTCCAGGAGGTGTTCGACGCCGAGTTCATCCTGCAGTTCAAGGAGGCCGGCATCACCTACGAACACCGGCTGATCGACGACATGGTCGCCTCTGCGCTCAAGTGGGAGGGCGGCTACGTCTGGGCCTGCAAGAACTACGACGGCGACGTGCAGTCCGACACCGTGGCCCAGGGCTTCGGCTCGCTGGGCCTGATGACCTCGGTGTTGATGACGCCGGACGGCAAGACCGTGGAGGCCGAGGCGGCGCACGGCACGGTCACCCGGCACTACCGGCAGCACCAGGCCGGCAAGCCCACCTCGACCAACCCGATCGCCTCGATCTACGCCTGGACCGGCGGCCTCAAGCACCGCGGCAAGCTGGACTCCACCCCCGAGGTGATCGGCTTCGCCGAGGCGCTCGAGGACGTGATCATCAAGACCGTCGAGAGCGGCAAGATGACCAAGGACCTGGCCCTGCTGGTCGGCCCCGACCAGGACTGGCTGACCACCGAGGACTTCCTGGTCGCGCTGGATGCGAACCTGGCCACGCGGCTGGGCTGAGCCGCCTGGGGCGCTGGGGCGGCGGCGCCGGGCTGCGCTGGCCGAGCCGGCCGCTACACAGCGCCGCTGGGGTGATCGCAGCGCCGGGTCGATGGGGCGCTGGGTTCGCCCGGGTGGTGCTGGGTTCGCCGGCGTGGTGCTGGGTTCGCCGGGGTGGCGCTGGGTGCGGGTGCCCGGGTCGGTGTCCGTGCGCCTGGTCGGCGCGGGGCGCGGCTGAGGCTGGGGGTGGTTCTGACGCAGCGCCGCTGGGGTGATCGCAGCGCCGGGTCGATGGGGCGCTGGGTTCGCCGGGGTAGCGCTGGGTTCGCCCGGGTGGTGCTGGGTTCGCCCGGGTGGTGCTGGGTGCGGGTGCTCGGGTCGGTGTGCGTGCGCTCGGTCGGCGTCGGCCCGGCTGGGGCTGGGTGGTTCTGACGCAGCGCCGCTGGGGTGATCGCAGCGCCGGGTCGATGGGGTGCTGGGTTCGCCGGAGTGGCGCTGTGAAGCCGCGGATTCACATCCTGGCGGGTGACGTCAGGATCAGCGCGCAGTCCTAGCTCGCCAGCGATCGGCCGCGAGCGAGCGCCCGCCGGATCTTGGCGGCCAGCGCGTGCGGATCGTCGAGTTCGTCCCACGTCCAGCGGACGACGTTGAAGCCGTACTCGCGGATGCGGTCCTCGCGCAGCTTCTCCTGAAAGACGACATCCCCAGGACGCTGTCCCGGCTGGAGCTTGCGCCCGTACTTCTCCGCTCCGTCGAACTCTCCGACGGTGTTGAACTCGTGCCATCGAAAGTCGTTGCGCGCGAACAGGATACCTGATCGATCAAGCAGCGGGAACTGCGCTTCCGGTGCCGGAAGGCCCTCGCGCGCCATGAGGACCCGGCTGCGCGATTCGCCGACGCTCTCGGTCTTCGGTTCGGCAAAGGCGATGACTTGGTGAGCCGTGCGGATCCCGCTGCGTCGCGATGCCCGGACCGCGGACGCCGCGAGTTCGTCTTGTGTCACCCAACCGCTGTGCAATGCGTGGTCGGCGGCGACAACCCCTTGCTCGGATCCGCCTGTGCGGGCGATGTCGACGACGGTCCGCGCCACCGTGGTCACCCGTATCCCATCGACCTCCGTGATCTCATCGAGATCCACTTTGGCGCAGTAGGTTTGGAGTGCCCGACGCCGGTGTCCGGACCGGGCGACCGGATTCGTCACCTGGACCATCCGACCGGGAGGGCGAATCAGTTCGAGTCCGTGCAGGCAGGCCGCGGACAGGTGACTGACCACGCAGTCGTCGCCGAGGGCGCGGGCCGTTGCCTCGATGCGCAGGCGGTGGAACTGCCGCGGGTTGAGGTCCGCGACATCCGAGGTGCGTGCGTAGACGCCACGTCTGACGATCAGCCATTCGCTCCGCGCCAGCCGCCGCTTGATGTCGTCGGCGTCGAGACCCCGGCCGAGCGCGACCGCTCGGTCGATGAGCAGGTCGGGCTCGAGGTCGGGGTCGGGCTGCGAGCCGGGTGGCCACACTCGCTCGGACTCGAAGGCATCGTCGGCGTCGTACACATCGTTCACTGTGGGGGCGATACGCCGTCGTGGCCAGCGGCTGTCGACGAATGTGGATGATTCGGCGCTTGTGGACCAATCCCGGGGTCAGTGGACGACCGAGCGGGCGGCTGGGCCACCCCGTCCCAGCGCCCCTGCGGCGAAGGGAGCGCCAGCTCGGTGGGGCGCGGGGTTCGCCGGGGTGGCGCGGGGATCGCCGGACCGGCGCGGGGATCGCCGGAGCAACGCCGAAACGGCCGGTGAGACCGCCGGACTCAGACCGGCCAGGCCGGCAGGCTGGTTCCCTGGTCGAAGAACATCCACTCGTACCGGCTGGACCGCTCGAAGGCGTCGATCATGGCCGTCCGCTCGGCCGGGGAGGCGGCGGCGAACGCCCGGTCGGCGAAGTCGATCGCCATCCGGGTGAGGTCGGCGAAGGCGGGATCCCCGTACGTCTCGATCCACGCCCCGTAGGGATGCTCGCCGGGTGCCCGCCGGCTCGAGAGCCGATTGCCGATGTGCTCGTACAACCAGAAGCACGGCAGCACCGACGCGATCGCCTCCGCGTACGAGCCGGTCGCGCAGCACCGATGCAGATGGTCCAGGTAGGCCGTGGTCACCGGCGAGGCGACGACGTCGGCCAGCGACTCCCCGTGCGCGGTCAGCAGGGTCCGGTGCAGCGCCATCTCCGCCTCCAGCGCCCCGGCCGACGACTGGGCGAAGAACTCCTGCGCGTCCTGGTCCGGCGCCAGCGCCCCCACCCGGGCCAGGCAGCGGGCGTACTCCCGCAGATACCAGGCGTCCTGGGAAAGGTAGAAGCGGAAGTTCGGCCAGGGCAGCGACCCGTCCGCCAACGCGGTGATGAACGGCATCGTCTCGATCGCGTCGCGGATCGGGGTGATCCGCCGCCAGACGGTGCGCGAGAACGGGCCGGGGAACTGGGCGTGCTGGTGGTCGACCGGGCCGCGCCCCTGTCCGACGTTCAGGTCGATCCCGGCCACCAGGGCTCCGGTCAACCACGCCTTGGCGTCCGCCGCCGCGGCGGCCGTCGTCGTCCGCTGCGGACGCAGGGCGGCGATCGCGGACGACAGCGAGCACCCGGTGCCGTGCGTGTTGCGGGTGTCGACCCACGGGCCGGGGAGCAGCGTGACCGCGCCGTCCGAACGAATCAGGGCGTCGGTGGCCTGCCGTTCGGGGCCGGCCCCGGAGGACGCCAGGTGGCCGCCCTTGACCAGCACCCGGACCCCCGTTCCGGACGCCAGTGCCTTGCCCTGGGCGATCGCCCCGTCCAGGTCGCGGGCCGGCTCGTCGCCGACCAGCACCGCCAGTTCGGCCACGTTCGGGGTCAGCACGTCCGACAGCGACAGCAACCCGCCCAGCGCGTGCTCGGCGTCGGCGTCCAGCAGCCGGTCGCCGCTGGTGGCCACCATCACCGGATCCAGCACGACGAACGGCGGGCGCTCGGCGGCCAGCCAGTCGCGCACGACCGTGATGTTCTCCGCCGAACCGAGCATGCCGATCTTCACCGCGTTCACGGCGATGTCGTCGCTGATCGCGTCGAGCTGCTGGGCCAGGAACGAGGCCGGCGGGCTGAACACGCCGCGCACCCCGGTGGTGTTCTGCGCGGTCAGCGAAGTGATCGCGGCCATGCCGTAGACGCCGTGCGCGGCAAAGGTTTTCAGGTCGGCCTGGATGCCGGCCCCGCCCGACGGATCGGACCCGGCGATGGACAGAACACGAATCGTCATCTCGACAATCCCTTCGCTAGCATGACCTAGATCAGGTAGTACGGGTGTGCTCTCAGCCCGCTGCCCGGGCACCCCGTGTCATTGCGCAACCTACCAGCACCCCGCCCACGGACGGGGTCCGTCGTGTTAGCCTCGCGACCATGCTGAACCGGGCCGGACGAAGCGGGCATCGCCGCCGGCACGTCGACCTGCGTCGGGTCGCCAGCGCCATGTGTTGCCGCTGAGCCTTCGCTCAGCCGACCGGCCGTCGGGCCGACGTCGGGCAACCCATCCCATCGCGAGGATCTCGCGTCATGACGCATCCCACCATCGACATCCACCAGCACCTCTGGCCGCCACCGCTGATCGACGAGCTGCGCCGGCGCCGGGAACCGCCCCGGCTCGACGGCTGGACCCTGCACCTGCCCGGTGAACCGCCCTACCAGGTGAACCCGGCCGACCACGATCCGGACCGGCGCCGCACCTTGGACCGCGGCCGGATCGTGCTCGGCCTGTCCAGCCCGCTGGGCGTCGAGGACCTGCCCCCCGACGAGGCGGTGCCGCTGCTGGACGCCTGGCACAAGGGCGCCGCGCACCTGCATCCCGCGTTCGACGCCTGGGCGTCGGTCACCCGGCACGATCCGGACCTGGGCGGCCTGCGCGAGCGGCTGGACGAGGGCTTCGTCGGCCTGCAGCTGCCGGCGACCTGGCTGGCCGTGCCGGCCGACGTCGACCGGCTCGGTCCGGTTCTCGACGTGGTCGACGGCGCGAACAAGCCGGTGTTCGTGCACCCCGGGCCGATCCCGCCCACCGCGGACCCGAGGCCGGACTGGTGGCCGGCGGTGGTCGACTACCCGGCCCAGCTGCAGGCCGCCTGGTGGTCCTGGCCGGTGGCCGGTCGCGCGCTCTTCCCGAACCTGCGGGTCTGTTTCGCGGCCGGCGCCGGCCTGGCCCCCGCCCAGCACGAGCGGTATCAGGCCCGCGCCGGCCGACCATTCACCGTCGATCCGCACACGTTCGTCGAGACGTCGTCGTACCAGCGACAGGGGGTCGACGCATTGACCCGCGCGCTCGGCGTCGACCCGATCGTCGTGGGCAGCGACCGCCCTTACGGCGAACCGCACCGCACCGACCTGGGGGAGGCCGCCCGGGTCGCCTTCACGCAGATCAACCCGCACCGACTGCTCACCGGAGAACGACCATGACCATCATCGACACCACCGACACCGCAGCGGATATCGCCGCGCGGATGGACGGACCGACGGTCGCCGCCCGGCAGGCCCGGCCGATCGCCGGCCGGGCCGGCGGCATCACCCTGGACGCCCTGCCCGGCCGCGACCTCGATCCCGACGAGCTCGTCGAACTGGCCAGCTCCGTGGCCGCCGACCCGTCGGCGTTGGCACCGCACATCGCGTTCAGCGACGAGAAGCGGCACTACGTCAGCCTGTACCGGGACGGCCACGTCGACGTGTGGCTGCTGTGCTGGACCCCGCAGAACGACACCGGCTGGCACGACCACGACATCTCCTCCGGCGCGGTGGCCGTCGTGCAGGGGACGCTGACCGAGCACAACCTGGCCGTCGGTGACGACAGCGTCCGCACCGACGTGCCCGCCGGTGCGGTGTTCGGCTTCGGTCCCGACCACATCCACCGGCTCACCGGCCGCGACCCGGGAAGCGTGTCCGTGCACGCCTACTCGCCGCCGCTGTGGCGGATGGGGCAGTACACCCTCGGGCCGGGCGGGCTGCTGCGCCGCCGCACCGTCTCCTATGCCGACGAACTGCGACCGGCCGACGAATAGGACAAAACCCATTGCCGGTGCCTAATGTTAGTGACTAACATTGGGCATCGTGACCGTCACCGACACTCCGGCCGGCAGCCGGACCCGGCGCACCCGGGTCCGGCTACTGGCGGCCGGGCTCGACCTGTTCGCCCGCCAGGGCTACGACGCCACCACCGTGGCGCAGATCGCCGGCGCGGCCGGCGTCACCGAGATGACCTTCTACCGGCACTTCGGCTCGAAGGACCGGCTGCTGCTGGACGATCCGTACGACCCGCTGATGGCCGGGGCCATCGGCCACCAGCCGACCGGCCTGCCCCCGTTGAGCCGGGCGGTCCGCGGCGTCCGGGCCGCCTGGCGGGACGTGCCGATCGCCGACGAGGCGCCGGTGCGCGAGCGGATTGCGATCGTCGCCGCCACGCCCAGCCTGGCCGCCGCGGTCCGGGCCAACACCGCGGCCAGCGAGGCGGCGGTGGCCTCCGAACTCGTCGCCGGCGGCGCTGATCCACAGGAGGCGGCCATCGCCGCGTCCGCCGTCATGGCGGCGTTGATGACGGCGTTGCTGCAGTGGGGCAGCACCGGCGACGGTCACCTCACCGACGCGATCGAGCGGGCCCTCGACGTGCTGGAGGCGGGACGTGAATGAGCCGGTGACGGGCGGGACCAGACTGCGGCTGACCGGCGTCACCCGCGAGTACGGCGGCGGTGCCGGGGTTCGGGGCATCGATCTGGACGTGCGGCCTGGGGAGATCCACGCCCTCGTCGGGCTGAACGGCGCCGGCAAGTCCACCCTGATGAAGCTGATGCTGGGCATGCTCCGGCCGGGTGCCGGCACCATCGAGGTGCTCGGCGCGGACGCGGCCCGGGCGGGCGCAGGGATCTGGTCGCGGGTCGGTGCGCTGATCGAATACCCGCTGGCCTACGGCGAACTCGACGGTCGCACCAACCTGGAACTGGCCGCCCGGCTGCGGGGCGTCCCACCCGACGCAATCGCACGGACGGTCGACGCCGTGCTGGACGAACTCGACCTGCGGCGGTACGCCCGCATCCGGGCGCGCCGGATGTCGCTGGGCAACCGGCAGCGGCTCGGCCTGGCCGCCGCGCTGCAACACCGACCCGACCTGATCGTCCTGGACGAACCCACCAACGCCCTCGACCCGGCCGGCATCATCCTGCTTCGGGAGGCGTTGCTGCGCCGGGCCGCGGACGGTGCCGGGGTGCTGGTGTCCAGCCACCATCTGGACGAGGTCGCCCGCATCGCGTCCCGGATCTCGGTGATCGCGGAGGGCCGGATGGTCGGCCGGCTCGACCCACAGGGCGTCGACATCGAGCGGGCGTTCTTCGCCCTGGTGCACCGGGCGACGAGCGGGGTGACGGCATGAGAACGCTGGCGGCCGCCCTCGCGGTCGAGGGCCGCAAGGCCCGGTCGGCCCGGGTGCCCTGGGCGACCGGCCTCCTGCTCGTCGGCGGGGTGGGGGTGCTGGCCGGGGCGATGGTCGCCGCGGCCCGGTCCGGGAACACCGAGGTCAGCGCCAAACTCGGCCCGGTCGCGGCGAGCGGTGACTGGCCGGCGCTGCTCGGCGTCGCCGCGCAGGTCACCTCGGCCGCCGCGGTGCTCGCGTTCGGCGTCGGGATCAGCTGGCTGGTCGGCCGGGAGTTCGCCGACCGCACGGTGTCCGGGCTGTTCGGACTGCCGGTCGGCCGCGGCACGATCGCCGTTGCCAAGCTCGGCGTGTACGCGGCCTGGGTGGTGGCCGTCAGCGCCGCGTCGGCCCTGGTGCTGGTGCCGGTGGGTCTGCTGGTCGGGATCGGGTGGCCGTCCGGCGGCGACCTCGCCGGTCTGGGCCGGCTGTTCGCTCTGGGGCTGCTGTCGGCGCTGATCGCCGTGCCGGCCGGCTGGGCGGCGTCCTGGGGTCGCGGCCTGCTGCCCGGGATCGCCACCGCGGTCGGCATTCTCGTCATCGCGCAGGTGGCGGCGATCGCTCGGGTCGGATCCTGGTTCCCGTTCGTCGCGCCGGCCTTCTGGGCCCTGCAGCCCGCGGAGACCTCCGCAGCGGCGCTGCTCGTGGTGCCGGTGGTGCCGCTGGTGTTCGGAGCGGCGATCGTCCTGGTGTGGCGGCGGCTGCAGTTGGACCGGTAGCGGCCGGACGGCGCGGCCCCGGATGGCAAGATCGCCGTCATGACTGATCCGCACCGCCGGCCGCGGGTGCTGTCCGGCATCCAGCCCACCGCCGACTCGTTCCACATCGGCAACTACCTGGGTGCGTTGCGGCAGTGGGTGCGGATGCAGGACACCCACGAGTGCTTCTACTCGGTGGTCGACCTGCACGCGATCACCGTCGAGCAGGACCCGGCCGTGCTGCGGCAGCGCACCCGGGTCGCGGCCGCGCAGCTGCTGGCCCTGGGCATCGACCCCGACCGGTCGACGCTGTTCGTGCAGTCGCAGGTGCCCGCGCACACCCAGTTGAGCTGGGTGATGGAATGCCTGACCGGCTTCGGCGAGGCCAGCCGGATGACCCAGTTCAAGGACAAGTCGCAGCGGGGCGGGGCCGACCGGTCCAGCGTCGGACTGTTCACCTACCCGATCCTGCAGGCGGCCGACATCCTGGCCTATCAGGCCGACGCGGTGCCGGTCGGCGAGGACCAGCGGCAGCACCTGGAGCTCACCCGCAACCTGGCTCAGCGGTTCAACGCGCGCTTCGGCCCGACCTTCGTGGTGCCCGAGCCGTACATCCTCAAGACCACCGCGAAGATCTACGACCTGACCGAGCCGCGGGCCAAGATGAGCAAGTCGCTCCCCAACGGGACGCTGGACCTGCTGGCTCCGGTGAAGGGGTCGGTCAAGCGGATCAAATCGGCGGTGACCGACACCGAGCGGGAGATCCGGTACGACGAGGAACGCAAGCCGGGTGTGTCCAACCTGCTCGGGCTGCTGTCCGAGTTGCGCGAGGTGCCGATCCCGGAGTTGGAACGGGAGTACGAGGGCCGCGGCTACGGCGACCTGAAGACCGGGCTGGCGGATGCGTTCGTCGCGTTCGTCGAACCCTTCCAGCAGCGGGTGCAGGCCTACCTGGGCGACCCCGCCGAGCTGGACAAGGTGCTGGCCGTCGGCGGGCAGCGGGCCCGGCTGGTCGCCGACGTCACCGCCGCCACCGTCTACGAGAAGGTCGGGCTGGCCGTCGGCTGACTGCCGGGTGATCCGGTGAGCCCGGTCCGGACGGGGTACACAGCCATGACGAGTCCATGACGTACCAACCCGACCGGGAGGTCCCATGGTCACCACAACGGAGCGCACCACCGGCAAGAATCCGGTGCCGGCCGACCCGCCGCCGGTGGGTCGGCTGGTGCTGCTCGGCAAGCGAATCGCCTCGCGCCGGGGCGTCAAGCACCTGATCGCCGCCATCGGCCGGTACGGCGACCGGCTGGGCAGCCAGTTCGCCGGGGCGATGACCTACTTCTCGTTCCTGTCGCTGGTGCCGATCCTGATGGTCGGTTTCTCCGTCGGCGGCATCATCCTGGCCAACAACCAGGAGCTGCTGGCCACCCTGGAGAACCAGGTCGCCACGCTGCTGCCGACCGGGATCGCCGAGCCGATCGTCGCCCTGATCGACAGCGTCGTGGCCAACCCGCTCGGGGTGGGCATCGTCGGTCTGCTGATCGCCCTGTATTCCGGGATCGGCTGGATGGGGAACCTCCGCAAGGCGATCCGGGCGCTGTGGGGCAGGGAGTTCGAGAAGGGCAAGGCCACCGCGGACAACCTGGTGATGGGCACGATCAAGGACCTGGGCGCGCTGGCCGGGCTGGCGGTGGCGGTCACCGTGTCGCTGGGCCTGAGCGCCATCGGCGGTCAGTTCACCAGCACCGTGCTCGGCTGGTTCGGCCTGGGCGACCAGCCCTGGCTGGTGCCGGTGATCACCGTGCTGACCATCCTGATCGCGATGGCCGCCGACGTGTTGATCTTCATGTGGGTCTACACGATCCTTCCGCCGAAGAGTCAACGGTCGCCGTTCAAGGCCCGGATCCGCGGCTCGATCATCGCGGCGATCGGCTTCGAGATCCTCAAGTACGCGCTGACCACGATCCTGCCGGCGTTCACCAGCACGTCCCGGACGGCGGTCATCTTCGGCCCGATCATCGGTCTGCTGTTCTTCTTCAACCTGGTCGCGCAGCTGGTGCTGTTCGTCGCCGCGTGGATCGCCACCTCGCCCCGCGGGGACGGCGAGGACGACCAGGATGACGACGAGCCGCTGGAGGAGGTGCCGGAGGCCACCTTCATCGTCCGCAAGGAACCGTCCCGGATGCGGCTGGCCGCCCTGCTCGGGGTCGGTGCCGCGGTCGGCTGGGGTGCCGGGCGGCGCAAGGACTGACGCCGGGGTTGTGGTGTGCGGCGCCGCGGTGGCGCGCCCGCGGTCCCGCTCCCGCGGTGCGGCGACCCCGCGGTGCGGCGACCCCGCGGTGCGGCCCCTGGGTGCGCTGATCCAAGTCTCACCGAACCCGACATATCGGGCGCGGAAATGGGATGTCGATCAGCGCAGGTGGGCGGGTGGGAATGTCGGGGGGTCTGTCGCCGTCCACGGTTGTGGCGCGTGGCGCACCACCGGTCCAAGAAGAACGGCCGTGCGCCACTCGACCCAGGCCGGGCAGCGGGT
>JBDHZW010000087.1:0-18708 GCA_039812105.1 Nakamurella sp. | reverse complement strand
ACTCGTCGGCATCCTCCACGGCTGCCTCAAGACCCACACCACCTACGACCAGGCCACCGCCTGGTCACACCGCCAACAAGCCACCGCAGCTTGACACCAAAGCTCCAGGGGTGTCTGACCCCCGGGGCGGCCCGGGGGTCCCCCGGGGGTCCGGGCCGACCAACCCGGCAGCGAACCCGGCACACCGGACGCGATCGGCCGAGATGATCAGCCCGGTTTCCCCGGGTCGAACTCATGCGACGATGGCGAACGTGGATCCCGTCCGCGATTTCATGGACCGCTACCGGGCGGCGTTCCTCGATCGCGACGTCGCCGCCCTGGTGGATTTCTACGGCTACCCGCTGCAACTCGTCGCCTCCGGCCCCGGGCAGCCGACGGTGTCGGTCGCCGGCCGCGAGGAGTGGGCGCACACCCTGCGGCGGCTGATCGGCGCGTACCGGCGGCTCCGGGTGGGGGCGGCCTCCACCGGCGACTTCCACCCGAGCGGCACGCTGCCGGGGGTGTGGACGGTCCGGACGCACTGGGCGCTGCGCAGCACGGAGGGCGCGCCGATCTACGACTTCACCGCCGTCTACACGGTTGTCGAGTCCACGGACGGCCTGCGGATCGTCGCGATCACCCACGACGAGCTGCCGAAGATCACGGCCGCCCGGCAGGAACGCTGAGCACGCCCCGACCGGCGTCAGTTCTGGGCACCCCGTCGACGCATCGCGCCGAGCACGCCGTCGGCGATGCGATCGGCGTCGGCCTCGGCGGCGTCGTTCGCCCGGCCGATCGTCGGCCGCGACCCGGACCCGCCGCCGCCGGGCTGCACGGTGTGCGCCACCTCGTGGGCAAGGAGCCGCAGACCGGCGGTGCTGCCCGGCGCATACCGGCCAGCGCCGAAGTAGATGTCGCTGCCGTGCGTGAAGGCGACGGACTGCATCGACCGGGCCAGCGCGGCCGGCTCGTGCCCGACGTGCACCCGGACGTGGTCGAGCGGCACGCCCAACGCCGAGCCCATCGGCCCGGCGATCTCCGCCGGCAGCGGCGCCCCGCCGCCCCGTCGACGGTTCAGGACGCCGGCCTGGGCGGCGCTCACTTCGGTGCCGCCGAGCGGATCGGCCGGGTCCGGACGTCGTCGAACCGGATCGCGCCGGTCGACCAGCAGGCCGGCCACCGGCGGCGCCCACGAGGCCGGCGATTCGACCGGTCGGACCGCCGGGACCGCGGATGCCTCGGCCACGTCGACCGCCGGGCGCGAACGATCCGCCGCCGGGCGGGTGGGGGCGCCGACCATGACCAGTCCCCTCGATGAACCGTGGAACGCGATGCCTCAAACCCTAGGGTCGCCGCCGGGGTGAGACAAGACACCGGGCCAGGGCAGGGCGGGCGTCCGGACCGGTCAGTCACGGTGCTGCCGGTCGAAGGTGGCGGTCCAGAACGCGATGGCGGCATGCCCTCGCAGTGCCGCTCGGCTCCCTCGGCCTGCAGGAACCGCCGGAACTGCTTGGGGCACTGCAGACGTTCTGATCGTCGAAGTACAGCTGCACCGTTGTGCTCCTCGGGTCGGGCGGGCGCCGGGATCGGCGTTGACCTGTCCTTCCTACCGTTCGACCGGCGCGGGCCGACTGGTCGAAACGCACGGTCCCGGCACGATCAGACCGGCTCGGGGCAGTCCCGGCAGCGGGCCGGGTCGCCACCGGGGTCGTGGCCCACGGACCCCGTCGTCGACTCGGCTGCGTCGGCCCGTTGCCGTAGGGCGATCCACGACACGACCGCGATGAGCACCGCGATCACCGTGGCCACCGCGCTGACCACCTGAAGGCCGGTGACGAATGCGTTCGCAGCGGCGTCGAACACCGCCGTCCCCTGCGCGGCCGGCAGCTCCGCTGCGGCCACGACCGCCCCGCCCAGGGTGTCCCGGGCCGCATCCGCCACGCCCGTCGGCAGGCCGGCCGGGAGGGCGGCGGACAGTTGCGAACGATAGATCGCCACCCCGACGCTGCCCAGGATGGCGATGCCCAGGGCGCCGCCCAACTCGGCCGCGGTCTCCGAGATCCCCGACGCCGCACCGGCCTTCTCCGGCGGCGCGGCGCCCACGATGAGCTCCGTCGTCAACCCGAACACCGGGCCGAGCCCGACCGAGATCACCACCGACGACGTCACGATCACCCACAGCCCGTCGGCGACGTCGACCTGGGTCAGCAGACCGAGCCCGACCGCGGACAACCCCAGCCCGGCGGCGATCACCGCGGCCGGCTGGACGCGCCGGACGATCCGCGGGCCGAGCTGCGAGCCGACGATGAACCCGGCCGCCGAGGGCAGCGACCACAGGCCCGACTGCAGCGGCGACAGGCCGACGATCAGCTGCAGGTACTGGGCCAGGAACAGGAAGTAGCCCACCGAGATGAACACGGCCAGGAAGTTCACCACCAGGGCGGTGCGGAACGAGCCGATGCGGAACAGGCTCAGGTCGATCATCGGGTCGGCCAACCGCTTCTGCCGCCGCACCCAGACCAGTGCCACCAGCAGACCGGCGCCCACCAGCGCGATCGGCGGCCAGTCCAGGCCGTCCTGGGCGATCTCCTTCAACCCGAAGATCACCGACAGCACCGCCCCGACGGACAGCACGACGCTGACCAGGTCGAGCCGGCCGGCGTCCGGATCGCGGTACTCGGGCAGCACGATCGGGCCGAGGATCAGCAGGGCGACCATCACCGGCAACGCCAGCAGGAACACC
Organism: Nakamurella sp.; assembly: GCA_039812105.1. Taxonomy (GTDB): domain Bacteria; phylum Actinomycetota; class Actinomycetes; order Mycobacteriales; family Nakamurellaceae; genus Nakamurella. The sequence goes on along the minus strand of JBDHZW010000087.1, from coordinate 15,986 downwards.
GCGCCCCACCAGAAGTGCTCCAGCACCAGGCCGCCGAGCACCGGCCCGATCGCGCTGCCGGCCGAGAACGCGCCGATCCAGACGCCGATGGCCATCGACCGCTGCCGGGGGTCGGCGAACATGTGGAAGATCAACGACAGGGTGGAGGGGGCCAGGGTCGCGCCGGCCAGGCCGAGCAGGGCCCGCGCCAGGATCAGCATCTCCGGGGTCGTCGCGAACGCGGCCAGGATCGAGGTCAGCCCGAACGCGGCGGCCCCGATCATCAGCAGCCGGCGGCGGCCGATCCGGTCGCCCAGGGTGCCCATGGTGACCAGCGCGCCGGCGACCATGAACCCGTACACGTCGATGATCCACAGCAGTTGCGCGCTGGACGGCGCGAGCTGCTCGCTGATCTGCGGGATCGCCAGGTGCAGCACGGTCAGATCCATGACGTACAGCAGGCAGGCGAGGGCGAGCACGGACAGCCCCACCCAGTCGGCGGTGGTGGCCCGCCGGGGTGTCGTCTCCGGTGTGGTCATCGCTGGCGTCCCTTCGGCCCGGTCGTCATTCCTGTGCGGGTTGACGCGCGATCCGCCGAGAACTCATCGGTTCGTCGGTGCGTCGCGGTACTCCTCGGTGGGAACCAATCACGGACCTACGACAGTGCCTGTTCCGTCCCGATTCAGGCCCCTGATTCAGACCCGCAGGCAGACCCGCATCCGGACCGAAGGAGACATGGTGACCTCGCTGCAGGTGTCGACGGCGCCGGCCGGAGTGGCCGTGCGGGACACGAACGCCGTCATCGGCTGGTACGGGCTGTTCCTGGGCCGGGATTCGGTCACGTTGATCGAGCCGACGGACGGGTTCGACCCGCAGGCCTCCGGCGGTCGGGCATGAGCGGCCCGAACACGGTCGTCCGGTTGCCGATCCGGTCGACCGGCGGAGACCGCCTGCGCACCGGCGCGCTGCTGGCCGCCGCGGCCGCGCAGGTGATCGTCCCGGCCATCGGGCCGCTGCTGGGCCAGCGACCGGTCGGCGAGGTGTCGAAGGGGACACCGAGCATCGTCACCCCGCCGGACTGGGCGTTCGGGGTGTGGGGGCCGATCTTCGCCGGGTCCGCGGCCACCGCGGTGGCCCAGGCGTTGCCCGGTCAGCGGACCGAGCCGGCGTCCCGGCGGGCCGGCTGGTGGCTGGCCGGGGCCGCCGCCGGGAACGCGCTCTGGGAGTTCGTCGCCCAGTCCGGCCGGTACCGGGCGACCCCTCCGATCCTGTGGGGCATCGTCGGCGCCGCGGGTGCCGCGCACGCGGCCCTGCAACGCGTCGAGCCGACGGCGGCCGCGCGGCTGGCGACCGGCAGCAACGGGATGCTGCTGGGCTGGACCGGCCTGGCCGCGGCGATCAACACCGCCGACGTGCTGCTGTCCACGCTCGGCGTGGATCCGGACTCACGGCGGGGCCGGATCGTGTCGTTGGGCCTGGTCGGCGGGGCGGCGGCCGGCGTCGCCGCGGTGGTGGCGGCGAGCCGTCGGGGTGCGGCGGCGGTGGCATCGACGACGTCATGGGGGCTGTCGACGCTGGCCGCGACCACCCCGCGCACGGCCGTGCGAGTGACCGGGTGGGGCGGCGTCACCAGCATCGCCGGTGGGCTGCTGGCCCGGGTCGGCCGGACCAGGCGGGCGCTCGACCTGATCGGTTGAGTGCCGAGCCGGGTAGGCGCCACGGGCCGGGCGGGCCGGCCGCGCGGATCAACTCGCAGCGAATGTGACTGGTGGGACGCGAGTTGCCTATTTCGGCCGCGCCGGCGTAGATGATCCGCGCGGGCAGGGGGCGGGCGTGATGATCCGCGCGGGCCGGGGGCGGGCGTCGGGCACACTGGATGGGTTGTGCCCGGATCGCCCTGGGCCACCCGGGCCGCCCGGCCCACCGACCGTTGAAGGAAGCCCGTGACCGACGGACCGCTGATCGTCCAGTCCGACAAGACACTGCTGCTGGAGGTGTCCCACCCGGACGCCCCGGCCGCCCGCGCCAACATCGCGCCGTTCGCCGAACTGGAACGCTCCCCCGAACACGTGCACACCTACCGGATCACCCCGCTGGCCCTGTGGAACGCGCGGGCCGCCGGGCACGACGCCGAGCAGGTGGTCGACGCGCTGGTCCGCTGGTCGCGGTTCCCGGTGCCGCAGGCGCTGCTGGTGGACGTCGTCGACACGATGAGCCGGTACGGCCGGCTGGTGCTTCAGGCCCACCCGGCGCACGGGCTGATCCTGGTCTCCCGAGACCGGGCGGTGCTCGAAGAGATCATGCGGCACAAGAAGATCTCGCCGATGCTGGGCACCCGGATCGACCGGGACACGGTCGCGGTGCACCCGTCCCAGCGCGGTCACCTCAAGCAGCAACTGCTCAAGGTCGGCTGGCCGGCCGAGGACGAGGCCGGCTACGTCGACGGCGAGGCGCACCCGATCGCCCTGGACACCAGCGACTGGCAGCTGCGCTCGTACCAGGCCGAGGCGGTCGAGGGATTCTGGGACGGCGGCTCCGGCGTCGTGGTGCTGCCCTGCGGCGCCGGCAAGACGCTGGTCGGCGCGGCCGCGATGGCCAAGGCGCAGGCCACCACGCTGATCCTGGTCACCAACACCGTGGCCGGCCGGCAGTGGAAACGTGAACTGCTGCACCGGACGTCGCTGACCGAGGAGGAGATCGGCGAGTACTCGGGCGAGCGCAAGGAGATCCGGCCGGTCACCATCGCCACCTACCAGGTGATGACCCGCCGCTCGGGCGGCCAGTACAAGCACCTGGACCTGTTCGACTCCCGCGACTGGGGCCTGGTCATCTACGACGAGGTGCACCTGCTGCCGGCCCCCGTGTTCCGGATGACCGCCGACCTGCAGTCCCGGCGCCGGCTGGGACTGACCGCCACCCTGGTCCGCGAGGACGGCCGGGAGGGCGACGTCTTCTCGCTGATCGGCCCCAAGCGGTACGACGCCCCGTGGAAGGACATCGAGTCCCAGGGCTGGATCGCGCCGGCCGAGTGCACCGAGGTGCGGGTGACCCTCACCGACCACGAGCGGCTGACCTACGCCACCGCCGAACCCGAGGAGCGGTACAAGATCGCCTCCACCGCCCGGACCAAGCTGCCGGTGGTGCGCACCGTGCTGGACCGGCACCCGGGCGAGCCGACCCTGGTCATCGGCGCCTACCTGGATCAGTTGGAGGAGCTGGGCGAGGAGCTGCAGGCGCCGATCATCCAGGGCTCCACCCGGACGGCCGAGCGGGAGCGGCTGTTCGACGCTTTTCGCTCCGGCGAACTGAAAACCCTTGTCGTGTCCAAGGTCGCGAACTTCTCCATCGACCTGCCGGACGCCACCGTGGCCATCCAGGTGAGCGGGACGTTCGGTTCCCGGCAGGAGGAGGCGCAGCGGCTGGGCCGGCTGCTGCGGCCCAAGGGCGACGGCCGGCAGGCGCACTTCTACTCGATCGTCTCCCGGGACACCCTGGACACCGAGTACGCGGCGCACCGGCAGCGGTTCCTGGCCGAGCAGGGCTACGCCTACCGGATCGTCGACGCCGATGACCTGCTGGGCCCAGCCGTTCCCGGCACCGACGACTGAGCCGACTCAGCCGCCGGCCACCCACTCGATGGCCTCTTCGCTCTCGCCGAGCCCGAACAGCCTCAGCTCGCCCGGCACCAGCCAGGCGAACGCCTTGACCAAGTCGGCGTACGCCCGGTGGTCGGTGACGAAGGCGCCGCGCTTCCAGGCGTGCAGGTGGGCGATGCCCAGCCGCAGATCCTCGAAGCCGGCGCCCACGCTGTAACCGGTGAACCGGTCGCCGAGCACGTACACCAGCCGCACGCCGCCGGCCGCGGCGGCCGCGTCGACGGCAGGGATGAGCACGTTCTCGTAGTCGGCGGCGTGCACCTCGCCGACCGCCTCGAAGCCGATGACGCCGTCGGGCAGGTTGTCCAGCACCTCGATCATGAGCCCCTCCGCGGATTGGTTGCCGCTTCGACTCTGGCACACCCGGCCGATCCACGCCCCGGGAAGAGCGGGTCGCGTGGGGCGACCGGATCGTCCCCGGCGATGGTGCCCCGGGCGGTCGGGGACTTCGTACCCTGAGCCCATGACGCAGACGCGCACCGTCGAGGCGGCGGCCGGACTCTGGCAACCGGACCCCGGATATCTGAACACCTCCTCGTTCGGCCTGCCGCCCCGCCCGGCGTGGGATGCGTTGCAGCAGGCCCTGAACGACTGGCGGGCCGGCCGGACCAGTTGGGAGGGATGGGCGGAGAGCGTCGACGAGTCGCGGCGGCTGTTCGCCGGCCTGGTCGGGGTCTCGCCGGCGACGGTCGCCACCGGGGTGACGGTGTCGCAGCTGCTGGCTCCGGTCGGCGCCGCGATCGCCGACGGCGCCGTGGTGCTGGTGCCGGACATCGAGTTCACCTCGAACGTGTTCCCGTGGGCGGTGCACGCCGACCGCGGGGTGCAGGTGCGGACCGCACCGGTCGCGACGTTCGCCGAGGCCGTCGACGACGACGTCGACGTCGTCGCCTGGTCGGCGGTGCAGTCGGCGACCGGCGAGGTCGCCGACACTGCGGCCATCGCCGCGGCCGCCCGGCGAGCCGGCGCGCTGTCGGTGGTCGACGCCACCCAGGCGGTCGGCTGGCTACCGGTCGACGGGAACGGGGTCGACGTGCTGGTCGGCACGGCCTACAAGTGGCTGTGCAGCCCGCGCGGCACCGCCTTCCTGGCCCTGCACCCGTCCCTGGCGGGGCGCTACCCGGAGCTCAGCGATCGGCTGAAGCCGTTGGCCGCCAACTGGTTCGCCGGCGAATCCGTGCACGACTCGTACTACGGCCTGCCGCTGCGGCTGGCCGGCGACGCCCGGCGCTTCGACATCTCACCGGCCTGGCACTGCTGGGTCGGGACCGCCCCCGCGCTACGGGTGCTGGCCGAAGTCGGGGTGGACGCGATCCGCGCGCACGACGTCGGCCTGGCCAACAGCTTCCTGGCCGCCATGGACCAGCCGCCGTCCGATTCGGCGATCGTCAGCGTCCCCGCGGAGCCGGACGCCGTGGACCGACTGCACGCCGCCGGCGTGCGCTTCGGCATGCGGGCCGGACGGGTCCGGGTGGCGTTCCACCTGTACTCGACCGCCGACGACGTGAACCTGGCGGTGCGTGCCCTGCGTGGCTGAACCCGTTGCTCAGGGGAGGATCTCGTAGGCGACCGTCAGCCGGCCGCCGAACCGGGGTGCGTTCATCTCGGCGAATCCGCGCAGCATGGCGTCGACGTCGGGAGCGTTGTCGCCCAGACCCTCCAGGTACCGCCGGTGGGCGGACAGCGAGGCGATGCTCGCCTCGATGGTGTCGGTGACGTCGACGGCGTGCGACGCCCGCGGCGACATCCCCAGCGCCGTGTACCGCACCTTCCACGGCTCCAGGCCCTCGTCCGACAACTCCCGGAACACCCAACGGTTGCCGGCGTCCCGGATCCCGTCGACCGCGGCCAGCCCGACCGCCCGGTGGTCGGCGTAGTCGATGCCACCCCAGGCCGGTCGCGGGTCCGGATTGGACGCCACCACCAGGTCCGGCCGGCGTTGCCGGATCACCCGCGCGATGTCCCGGCGCAACGGCAACCCGTACTCGACGACGCCGTCGGGATAGCCGAGGAATTCCACGGTGTCGACGCCGACGGCGGCCGCCCCGGCCCGTTCCTCCGCCTCCCGCAGCGAGCCGCACTCGTCCGGGTCGAGCCCGTCGATGCCGGCCTCACCGGAGGTGACCAGCAGGTAGGTGACGATCTTGCCGGCCCGCGTCCAGGCGGCCACCGCACCGGCCGTGCCGTACTCGAGGTCGTCCGGATGGGCGGCGATGCACAGGGCGGTCTGCCAGTCGTCGGGGAAGGGTTCGAGTTGCGCAATGGGGTCGGTCATCCCGGCAGTCTCCCCTATCCGGCTGCCCGCGGCACCTGACACAATCGGGATCCCGACCCCCGGCCCGACGTCAAGGAGCACGCCATGCCGGATGCCCGCCACCGTCGCTGGCCGTGGCTGCTCGGTGCGGGTGTCGTGCTCGTTGGCGGGGCCGCGTTCTCGTTCCTGACCGCCCCGCGCAGCGACACCGACTTCGTCGGGGTGGCCGACACCCTGTGTCGGGAACTGCGGATCGACCGGCTGTCCGCGGTGGCCGGCATCGCGCTGACCCCGTCATCGGATCCGCCCGACTCGGCCAGTTGCACGCTGGTCGGCCCGGTGCCGGCCGACGGCACGGTGCCGGAGGGGCAAGCCGTTCTGCGGTTCGCGATGGCCACCGGGGACAACGTGAATTTCACCGGCGGATCGCTGTGGGGCGCCGGCGGGATCGACGGAATCGGCTGGAAGGAGGTCGTCGACTGGGACGGGCGCTACACGGCCAAGATCATTTCGCTGCCGGGCAACAAATCGGCCGAGGTGACCATCAGCTCGTCCCAGTCGAACTTCGGCGACGTCGCGATGGCCGTTGCGCTGCTCAACGAATGGCTGGTGTGACCGGAACGGTCAGGCCTGCTGCGCCGACGGCGCCGGCTCGGAGCACCAGGAACTTCGCCGGGCGAAATACCGTTGATTCGGCAACACATTCCCGACCGAGCCGACCGGCTGGGCGAAAGTCGCCGTTTCCGTGGCGATGTGGGTCGGCGCCGGTGGTGTTCGGCGCCCCCCTGCCCCGCGCGGATCAACTACGCCCGCGCGGCTGAAGTAGGCAACTCCCGTCCCACCGGTCACATTCCGTGCGACTTCATCCGCGCGGTTGGCCGCCGCGGGGCGGGTGGACGCCGGCGCGGATCAAGTCGTTGACTTGCGTCCCACCCGCCACATTCGGCGTTGGTTGATCCGCGCCGGCGTAGTTGATCCGCGCGACGAAGGCGCGCCGGGGATCGATCCGCCACCGCTTCCGTAGGATGGCCCGGCATCCGCGGAGGGAGCGGCCGTGACCGTGATCGATCTGAACAGCGACGTCGGCGAGTCCTTCGGCCGGTGGACGCTCGGCGACGACGCGGCCCTGATTCCCCTGATCACCAGCGCCAACGTGGCCTGCGGCTTCCACGCCGGCGATCCGCGCACGCTGCTGGCCACCTGCGCGGCGGCGGCCGGGCACGACGTGCGGATCGGCGCGCAGGTCGGCTACCGGGATCTGGCCGGCTTCGGCCGCCGGTTCATCGACATCGACCCGGCCGACCTGGTCGCCGACGTGATCTACCAGATCGGCGCGCTGCAGGCGCTCGCCTCCGCGTCCGGCGCCGCGGTCCGGTACGTCAAACCGCACGGCGCCCTGTACAACACGATCGTCCACCACCGGGAGCAGGCGGCCGCGGTGGTCGACGCGGTGCGTGCGGTCGACCCGACCCTGCCGCTGCTCGGGCTGCCCGGGTCGGCGGTGCTGGAGCTGGCCCGGGCCGCCGGACTGCGCACGGTCCGCGAGGCATTCGCCGACCGCGCCTACACCGCGGCCGGCACCCTGGTGTCCCGCCGCGAGCCGGGCGCCGTGCTGCACGACCCCGACATGGTCGCCGCCCGGATGGTCCGGCTGGTCACCGCGGGCGTGATCACCACGGTCGACGGGAACGAGGTGGAGATGGCCGCGGACAGCATCTGCGTGCACGGCGACAGCCCGGGCGCGGTCGACATGGCCCGGCGGGTCCGCTCCGCCCTGGCAGGCGCGGGCGTCACCATCGGGGCGTTCGCGTGACGACACTGCGTCGCGCCGGCGACCGGGCGGTGCTGCTGGAGACCGGCAGCCCGGCCGCGACCATCGCGGTCGCCGCGGCGCTGCGCGCGGCCGAGCTGGCCGGGATCGAGGACCTGGTCCCGGCCGCGGCCACGGTGCTGATCCGGGTCGCCCGGGGCACCGACGTGGCGGCCTTCGGCCGCCGGGTGCTCGACCTGACCGCCGAGGTCGACGCCGCCGACGGCGACGAGCGCCCCAGCGACGAGCTGCTGATCCCCGTCGTGTACGACGGCCCCGACCTGGCCGACGTCGCCGCCGCCACCGGCCTGTCCGAGGAACGGGTGATCGCCGCGCACACCGACACGCCCTGGCGGGCCGCCTTCGTCGGGTTCGCACCGGGGTTCGCGTACCTCATCGACGGCGACCCGCGGCTTCGGGTGCCGCGGCGCCCGCAGTCCCGCACCAGCGTGCCCGCGGGATCGGTCGCCCTGGCCGGCGACTACTCGGCGGTCTACCCGCGGGCGTCGCCCGGCGGCTGGCAACTGATCGGCACCACCACCGCGACGCTGTGGGACGAGACCGCCGAACCGGCCGCGGCGATCCGGCCCGGCCGGTGGGTGCGCTTCGTCGACGTCGGGGAGGGCCCATGACGGTGACCGTGCTGCGCCCCGGCCCGCTGGCCCTGCTGCAGGACGCCGGCCGGCCGGGGCACGCCGCCGACGGGGTGGGCCGGTCCGGGCCGGCCGACCGCGCCTCGCACGCACGGGCCAACCGGCTGGTCGGCAACGACGCCGGCGCCACCGCCATCGAGATCACCCTGGGCGGGTTGACCGTTCGCGCCAAACACGACGTCACCGTCGCGGTCACCGGCGCCCCCGCACCGGCCGACATCGACGGCGAGCCGGTCGATCACGACACCCGCCTGGTCCTGCCGGCCGGAGCCACCCTGCGGCTCAGGGCGCCTCGGATCGGCCTGCGCAGCTATCTGGCCGTGTCCGGTGGGTTCGAGGTGCCGCCGGTGCTCGGGTCCGCCAGCACCGACACCCTGGCCACGCTCGGACCACGGCCCCTGGCCAAGGGCGACGAGCTGGTCGTCGGAACCAGTACCGGGTCGGGCGAGCCGCCGGCCGCGACCCCGATCGGGGAGTCGGCGCCGACGCTGCGGGTATGGTTCGGACCGCGCGACGACTGGTTCACCGATCCGTCGGCGTTGACCACCGGCGACTGGCAGGTCTCCCCGCAGAGCAACCGGGTGGGCCTGCGGCTGGACCGCCCCGACCCGGCGGCGCCCGTCCTTCATCGCGCCCGGGACAGTGAGATCCCCAGTGAGGGAATCGTTCTCGGTGCAATCCAGGTTCCGCCGAGCGGGCAGCCGGTGCTGTTCCTGGCCGATCACCCCCTCACCGGAGGCTATCCGGTGATTGCCGTCGTGCTCGATGACGACATCGACGCCGCCGGGCAGCTCCGCCCGGGCCAGCGCCTGCGCTTCCTGTCCGTCTGACCGTCGAAGGGATCCATCGTGTTCGACTGCCTGCTGATCGCCAACCGGGGCGAGATCGCCCGCCGCATCATCCGCACCGCCCGGGACATGGGGATCAGGACGGTCGCCGTGCACTCCGACGTGGACGCCGACCTGCCGTTCGTCGCCGAGGCGGACGAGGCGGTGCTGCTCGGCGCGGCCGCCCCGGCGCAGTCGTACCGGAACGTGGACGCGATCCTGCGCGCGGCCAAGGACACCGGCGCGCAGGCGATCCACCCCGGCTACGGCTTCCTTTCCGAGAACGCCGGTTTCGCCCGCGCGGCGCTGGACGCCGGGCTGATCTGGGTGGGCCCGTCGGCCGAGGTGATCGAGAAGATGGGCGACAAGATCAACGCCCGGAACCTCATGCAGGACGCCGGGGTGCCGGTGGCCGCCGGCACCCGGGAGCCGGTCGGCGACCCCGCGGCCGCCCGACGGCTGGCCGAGGACATCGGCTTCCCGATCATGATCAAGGCGTCGGCCGGCGGCGGCGGCATGGGCATGGCGGTCGCGCACGACGCCGACCAACTGGCCGAGCAGATCGCCCGGATCGGCGCGTTCGCCGAGCGCACCTTCGGCGACGGATCGGTGCTGCTGGAACGGTTCCTGCCGGTGGCCCGGCACGTGGAGGTGCAGATCCTCGGCCTGCCCGACGGCCGGGTGCTGGCGCTCGGCGAGCGGGACTGCTCGGTGCAGCGGCGCAATCAGAAGGTGGCCGAGGAAACCCCCTCCCCCGCCGTCGGTCCCGAGCTGCGCGAGCGGATGCTGGCGGCCGCCGTGCGGGCCAGCGAGGCGGTCGGCTACGTCGGCGCCGGCACGGTCGAGTGCCTGGTCGACGAGGCCGCGCAGGATTTCGTGTTCCTGGAGATGAACACCCGACTGCAGGTCGAGCATCCGATCACCGAGGCCGTCACCGGCATCGACCTGGTTCGCGAGCAACTGCTGATCGCCGCCGACGAGCCGATCACCTTCGATCCCGACCGCGTCGAGTACACCGGGCACGCCATCGAGTTCCGGGTCAACGCCGAGGATCCCAAGCGGTTCCTGCCCGGTCCGGGTGCCGTCCGGGAGTGGGTGGAGCCGTCCGGTGAGGGCATCCGGGTGGACTCGGGATATGCCGCGGGCACCACCGTGACGCCGTCCTACGACTCGCTGATGGCCAAGCTCATCGTGCACGGCCGCGACCGGGACCAGGCGCTCGCGCGCGCCCGGGCGGCCGTCGCCGGCTTCACCGTGGCCGGCCCGAAGAACAACCTGCCGTTCTTCACCGAGTTGCTGGAGAACACCGAGTTCGTCTCGGGTCACTACGACACTGGCATCGTGGGCCGCATGCGGTCCTGACCCGGCTACCGGACCCGCGTCGACGCGACGATGGCGGTGAAGCGTTGCAGGAGGCGGCGCAGCCGGGCCAGGTCGGCGTCGGTGAGTTCGGATTGCAGCGCCCGGTTGGACTCGTCGGCCCGGGCGTTGATCGCGGCCAGGGTCTCGCGCCCGGCGGCGGTGAGCTCGATGAGCGGCGAGGTCTTGTGGTCCGGGTTGGCAACCTGCCGGGTCAATCCGTCCGCGGCGAGTTCGTTGGTGAGGCGCAGGATGTGCTGACGGCTGACGCCGAGCCGGCGGGCGATCTGCGGGGCCGTCAGCGGCGCGGCCCCGATCGTCCAGAGGGTCTGCCAGCGGGCCTGGGTCTGGCCGGCCAGCGCGGCGATCTCGTCGCCGAGGCGGCGACCGGCGGCGGCGGCCTCGAAGAGGTCCGCATATAGCCGCTCCACCTCGACCCCGTCCGCCATGGCGGCGATCCTACCAACATGGTGCCGTGTTTGCAGATCGACTCATCATTTCTATCTTGACACCTAGGTGTCAGTCTGACAGCCTTGCGTCATCAATCGACGGCCCACCCGCGGTGGGCCTCCGGACAGGAGCTTGTCATGATGCGTTCGATCATCGAGAAGGTCGCCGCCGCAACCGCATACGGGACCGCGGTGCGTCCGAAGGTCGGCGGCTTTCCGTACCTGGCCGAGGCGATGCGCCAGGCCGGAATCACGAAGAACCTCTTCGACGTGCCGTCGATGTCGACGGTGTTCGTCACCGACGAGGGCGACGTGCTGCGGCCGGGCCTGCCGCTGCATGCCGCGCCGGTCCTCGTCCCACCCTTCGACGAGCCGGCCCTGATCGCGGCGCTGCGGGCCGACCAGCAGGGCAGGAGCACCTTCCCCGAGTTCGCCGCGGCCGCCTTCCGGGCCGGCGTGGTCCGGTTCGAGGTCGACACCGCCGCCCGCACCTGCACCTACGTCGGCGCCCACGGCGAGCAGTACGTCGAGGCCTACCCCGCGGTCGAGTTGCCGCCCGCACCGGCGTCGGCCGTCTGATTCCGACCGCGACGCCCGACGACACCAGGGACGGTCGACCGACGTGGGGGCGAGCGGGTCGTCATGGGCGACCGGATCTTCCCCGCGGTTGGGGCTTCCTAGGGATTCCGCCTGGGGTGTTCGTCCTCGGATTCCCGTTGACTACCGGCAACACCAACGGAATGCCGAACGACACCGCCAGGAGGATCGAACGATGGTCACATCCCTTGTCCAGGAGCAGCTGTCGCCGCCGGGACGACACCGACCGCCGTGGTACCGGACCGCCGCCCGGTCGGCGGTGATCGCCACCATGGTGGCCGGGGCCGCCCTCGGGGCGTCGGCGCCGGCCTTCGCGGCCGACGTCGCGCCGGCGGCTCCGACCGTGCAATCGGGCAGCGACGGGTCGGACGGCACCGGCGACCCGGCCGATCCCGGTGCCCCCGACTCGACCGCCGGCCCCGACGACGTCGACCCGGCCAAGGGTGACATGTCCGCGCAGAGCCAGCACACCATCCGGTACCGGATGACCAATGCCAGCGGGGTGCCGCTCACCGTGTCCTACGCGACGAAGACGAACGGAAGCTGGCGCAGCGGCGAGGAACCCAAGGTCGGCGACGTCGTGAACTCGCCCACCACCACGGACTTCACCAACGTCGACGGCACCGGCTTGACCGCGATGGGCGGGACCGTCGAGTACAAGATCGGCGAGACGCCGTACCGATTGAAGATCAAGGCCTCGATGCCGATCATCGGCAACAACAGCGAGTCCTGCTCGATCGTCGACGGCAAGGGAAACCCGGTCGACTCGTCGAGGACCGGGTACAAGTGCGAAAGCTCGCACGGCTCGGGCTACGACATGAACGCCGACTTCGTCATCGAACCCGTGCAGGCCTCGACCCGCACGGTGACCGATCTCACCGACGTCACCTCCCGCGACGTGATCGAGGCGTTCTGCGGCACGAAGGACCAGGCGTCCTTCACCTCGTGCGGGATCGATCCGTACAACGTGCAGTACGAGATGAGCGATCCGGTACCGAGCAGCAGGTTGCTGGTCAACTGCACCACGGAACTGGCGTCGAAGGGCGTGACGGTCGAGGAGTCGTTCGGCGAGTCGACGAGCATCGGCACCAGTACGGCGACCACCTTCAATCTCAGTGACAAGCTCTCGGTCGCGGTCACCACGTCGCAGCAGCACACCTGGGACCACTCGGTCTCCAAGTCGGAGGACACCACCATCAACGTCGCCAAGGACCAGTACGGGTACATCGCCGCACAGGTGCCGATGGCGAAGGTCACGGCGGACTACACCATCAAGGCCGGCAATCAGACGTTCAAGGTCGAGGGCCTGACGCTGTCCGCCCCGGCCAACGCCAAAGCCGATACCACGCTGGTCCCGATCGACATGCCGACGTCATTCGACATCGGAAACTCGGGATACTGCAGCAACAATGCCGGCAAGACCGTCTGGAAGGAGAAGCCGGTCGTGGTCACCGGCGCAGGCACCTACACGTTCTCGCTGGCCGGCGCCAACCAGTACCGGATCAGCGATCCCGGCTCGAGCCGGAAGGCCAACACCCCGATCGGACTGGAGCTGAACAGCGGCGGCTACAACCAGAACTGGATTCTGTCGCCGGTTTCCGGCTCGCAGTACTTCCAGCTCCGCAACGATCTCTCCCCGGGGGAATGCATGGACGTCCGCGGTGGCACCGGTGGATCGGACGTCATGCTGTTCGACTGCAAGTCCTCGAGCGACCCGACGATCGCCAACCAGCTGTGGCGGCTGGACTACGACCCGGCCACCGACGCCTACAAGATCGTCCAACCGGAGACCGGCAGGATGCTCACCGCACCGAACGGCCGTTCCAGCACGTCGATCTCGCTGCAGAGCGACACCGGTACGAACAACAGCCGGTGGCAGGTGAAGCAGATCCGCTGACCGACCCGACGACCCGGCCACCCGACCCCGACGGGAGGCCGGGTCCCCGCGAGGGGAACCTCAGGGGCGAGCGACAACGATGCCGCTCGCCCCTGAGGCCTTTCCGTCCATCGCCACCAGCGCATCGATCGCCCCCTCCAGGTCCACGACCGACCCGACCAGCTCCCCCGGCCGCAGCCGGCCGTCGGCCACCATCGCCAGCATCGGCGGGTAGTCGGCGGCGGCCATCCCGTGCGAGCCGACGACGGTGAGCTCCCAGCCGATGACCCGATCCCAGGGCAGCGGCGCCCGCGCCGCATCCCCCAGCATCAGGCCGACCTGAACGTGGGTGCCGCGCCTTCGCAGGCTGCGGACCGCCGCGTCCGCGGTGGCCGGAGAACCCAGCGCGTCCACCGACACCTGCGCGCCGCCGCCGGTGGCGCCGATGACCGGCCCGACCGGGTCGGCCGCGTTGACGGCGACCGCGGCCCCCAGGCCGACCGCCCGGGCCAGGGCCGCGCCGGACGGATCCACCGCCGTCACCCGCGCACCCAGCGCGACCGCGATCATCACCGCGGACAACCCGACCCCACCGCAGCCGAACACCGCCACCTCGGTCCCGGCGCCGACCGGGGCATGCGCGGTCAGGGCCCGGAAGGCCGTGGCGAAGCGGCAGCCGAGCGCCGCCGCGGTCACCGCGTCGACGGCGGCGGGCAGCGGCACCAGGTTGAAGTCGGCCGCGCGGACGACGACGTACTCCGCGAAGGAGCCCGGATGGGTGAACCCCGGCTGGGTCTGGTCCGGGCACACCTGGCCGTCGCCGGCCCGGCACCAGGCACACCGACCGCAGCCGTTGACGAACGGTGCGGTCACTCTCGTCCCGACCGCGACCGTCCTGACCTGAGAACCGATCTCGGCAACGGATCCGGCGAACTCATGACCGGGTATGTGTGGCAACGGAACCGGATCGTGCCCCCGCCAGGCGTGCCAGTCCGACCGGCAGACGCCGGTCGCCTCGACCCTGATCACGGCGCCGTCCGGCGGGCAGTCGGGCACCGGCATCCGCTCGATCCGCGGCCGGTCGCCGACCCGTTCGTACCGCACTGCGCGCATGAGATTCATTCTCACTTAATCACTCTCCGCCATCGGGTCCACACCTCCCGCACAGACAACGACCATCCGTTTGCCAGGTGCGATCCTCGGGCACGTGAATAGGGTTGGTGATGCAATCGTGACCTGGCCGTGACCGGCGGCGGGTCATTCCACCTCGACGAAGAGGAGATCGCGTGTCGAACAATCGCGCCGTGACCTATCAGGGTCCGATGAAGGTCGCCGTCCAGGACATCGAGTACCCCACCTTCGAACTCAAGGACGGTCCGGGGGTCAACCCGCTCAACGTCGGCCGCAAGGTGCCGCACGGCGCCATTCTCAAGGTCGTCACCACCAACATCTGCGGCTCCGACCAGCACATGGTGCGCGGGCGCACCACCGCTCCGGAAGGTCTGGTGCTGGGCCACGAGATCACCGGCGAGGTCATCGAAACCGGCCCCGGCGTCGAGTTCATCCAGGTCGGCGACATCTGTTCGGTGCCGTTCAACATCGCCTGCGGGCGGTGCAAGAACTGCAAGGAGGGCAAGACCGGGATCTGCCTGAACGTCAACCCGGACCGGCCCGGATCGGCCTACGGCTACGTGGACATGGGCGGCTGGGTCGGCGGGCAGGCCGAGTACGTGCTGGTGCCGTACGCCGACTGGAACCTGCTGAAGTTCCCGGACCGCGATCAGGCGCTGGAGAAGATCCTCGACCTGACGATGCTCTCGGACATCTTCCCGACCGGCTACCACGGCGCCTACACCGCCGGCACGACGACCGGCTCGACGGTGTACGTCGCCGGCGCGGGCCCGGTCGGCCTGGCCGCCGCCGTCTCCGCCCAACTGCTGGGCGCGGCCGTCGTCATCGTGGGCGATCTGAACGAGGAGCGGCTGGCCAAGGCCCGCTCCATCGGCTGCGAGACGGTCGACGTGTCCAAGGGCGACCCGAAGGACCAGATCGAGCAGATCCTCGGCGTGCCCGAGGTCGACTGTGCCGTCGACGCCGTCGGTTTCGAGGCCCGCGGGCACGGAGCCGACTCCAGCCACGAGGCCCCGGCCACGGTGCTGAACTCGGTCATGGACCTGACCGCGGCCGGCGGCGCGCTGGGCATCCCCGGCCTGTACGTGACCGGTGACCCGGGGGCCGTCGACGACGCCGCCAAGATCGGTTCGCTGTCCATCCGGCTGGGATTGGGCTGGGCGAAGTCGTTGTCGTTCACCACGGGTCAATGCCCGGTGATGAAGTACCACCGCGGGCTGATGAACGCGATCCTGCACGACAAGGTCAAGATCGGCGACGCGGTCAACGCCACCGTCATCGGCCTGGACCAGGCGCCGCAGGGTTACGCCGAGTTCGACTCCGGCGTCGCGCGCAAGTACGTCATCGACCCGCACAACACCACCGGCAAGGTCAGCCAGAACTGACGGTCCGACC
>JBDHZW010000086.1:0-18731 GCA_039812105.1 Nakamurella sp. | reverse complement strand
GCGGCGGACAGCGGGCGCTGCAACAGCTTTCGGGCCAACGCGCCGACCTGGTCGGCGGTCACCGACCGGATCGCGGCCAGCTCGTCCTCGACGGTCCGGAACTCGCGGCGCACCAGCAGCGACTTGCCGATCCGGCTCATCTTCGACTCGGAGTCCTCCAGCGCGAGCACCAGGGACCCGCACAGCTGGCCCTGCACCCGGGTCAGCTCGTCGGGCCGCAGGCCCCGCTCGGCCACGTCGACGAGTTCCTGACCGATCAGCTTGGCCACCTCACCGACGTGGTCGGGCGCGCACCCCGCGTACACCGACAGCGCCCCGACGTCGGCGTAGGCGGCGGTCGCGCAGTAGCAGGAGTAGGCCAGGCCGCGCTCCTCCCGGATCGACCGGAACAGCCGCGAACTCATCCCCCCGCCCAGCGCCGCCGATAGCACCGCGAGCACGGACCGCTCCGGCGAGTTCCGATCGCCGGACGGCAGCCCGATCGTCAGGTGGGCCTGCTCGGTGTCCCGGCCGATCACCAGCGGGTGGCGCAGCGGCCGGGGCCGGCCGCGGCCGGTCCGGTGGTCGGCCGGCAACGCGTCCGGATCCTGCGCCAGCCGGGACCCGAACGCCGACCGCACCCAGCGCAGCGCGTCGCCGTGCTCCACCCCGCCGGCGATGGCGACGACCATCCTCGACGGCGCGTACCGGCGCCGGTAATAGCCGGCGATCTGGGTGCGGGACATCGCGTTGATCGTCGCCGCCGACCCGATCACCGGCGCGGCCACCGGATGCCCGGCGAACACCGCCGCCGCAAACGCGTCGGCCAGGGTGTCCTCCGGATCGTCGTCACGCATGGCGATCTCTTCCAGGATCACCATCCGCTCGGTGTCGACGTCGTCGGCGGCGATCACCGCGTCCAGCACCACGTCGCACACCAGCTCGACGCCCATCCGCGCCTGGTCGGCGAGAATCCGCGCGTAGTAGCAGGTGTACTCGTGCGAGGTGAAGGCGTTCAGTTCCCCGCCGACCGCGTCCATGGCGTCGGCGATCTCGTACCCGGTCCGGGTGCGGGTGCCCTTGAACAGCAGGTGTTCCAGGTAGTGCGAGGCACCGGCCAGGCGCGGGGTCTCGTCGATCGACCCCACGCCCACCCAGACTCCGATGGTCGCGCTGCGCGCGCCGGGCACGCTCTCGGTGACCACCCGCAGGCCGCCGGGCAGGAGCGACGCGGTGACGGTCGAGCCGTCGGCCGCGCGCTCGAGCACCTTCGATCGAGCGCGCCGCATCGGGGTGGTCAACAGATCAGACCTGCGCGGGCTCGGGCTCGCCGGCCGGCGCCGGCGCCGGCTCCACCGACGACTCGGCCGCGTCGGCCTTCACCGGCACCAGGCTGATCTTGCCGCGGGCGTCGATCTCGACGATCTCCACCTGCAGCTTGTCGCCGACGTTCACCACGTCCTCGACCTTGCCGATCCGCTTGCCGCCGCCCAGCTTGCTGATGTGCACCAGGCCGTCCCGGCCCGGCAGCAGCGAGACGAACGCACCGAACGCGGTGGTCTTGACCACCGTGCCCAGGAACCGCTCGCCCACCTTGGGCAGCTGCGGGTTGGCGATCGCGTTGACCTTGTCGATCGCCGCCTGCACGGACGCGCCGTCGGCTCCGGAGACGAAAACCGTTCCGTCGTCCTCGATCGCGATGTCCGCGCCGGTCTCCTCGGTGATCGAGTTGATCATCTTGCCCTTCGGCCCGATCACCTCGCCGATCTTGTCCACCGGCACCTTGATGCTGGTGATCCGCGGCGCGAACTGGCTCATCGGATCCGGCGCGTCGATCGCCTCGTTCATCACGTCCAGGATGGTGAACCGGGCGTCCCGGGCCTGGACCAGCGCACCGCGCAGGACCTCGGACGGGATGCCGTCCAGCTTGGTGTCCAGCTGCAGCGCGGTGACGAACTGGCGCGTTCCGGCGACCTTGAAATCCATGTCGCCGTAGGCATCCTCGGCGCCCAGGATGTCGGTCAGGGCGACGTACTGCACCGACGAGTTGCCGGCTCCGTCGTCAATGGTGTCGGACACCAGACCCATCGCGATGCCGGCCACCGGCGCCTTCAGCGGCACCCCGGCATTCAGCAGCGACAGGGTGGACGCGCACACCGAGCCCATCGAGGTGGAACCGTTGGAGCCCAACGCCTCCGACACCTGACGGATCGCGTACGGGAACTCCTCCCGGGACGGCAGCACCGGCACCAGGGCCCGCTCGGCCAGCGCGCCGTGCCCGATCTCGCGCCGCTTGGGCGAGCCGACCCGGCCGGTCTCGCCGGTCGAGTAGGGCGGGAAGTTGTAGTTGTGCATGTAGCGCTTGCGGGTCTCCGGCGACAGCGTGTCCAGCTGCTGCTCCATCCGCAGCATGTTCAGCGTGGTGACGCCCAGGATCTGGGTCTCGCCCCGCTCGAACAGCGCCGACCCGTGCACCCGCGGCAGGTAGCCGACCTCGGCGCCCAGCGTGCGGATGTCGGTCAGCCCGCGGCCGTCGATGCGCACCTTGTCGCGCAGCACCCGCTGGCGCACCCGCAGCTTGGTGACCGACCGGAACGCGTTGCCCAGCTCGGACTCCCGGCCGGCGAACGGCTCGCCGAGGGTCTCGTAGACGCGGGCCTTGATCGCGTCGACGGCGGCGTCCCGGTCGTGCTTGCCGGCGATGGTCAACGCCTCCCCCAGCTCGTCCCAGACCAGCCCGGCGACGGCGTCGTAGGCGTCCTGCTGGTACGGCGGGTAGAGCGGGAACTCGGCGACCGGCTTGGCCGCCTTGCTCGCCAGTTCGTTCTGCGCCTGGCACAGCACCCGCAGGAACGGCTTGGCGGCCTCCAGGCCGTCGGCGACGACCTCCTCGGTCGGCGCGGTGGCGCCGCCGGCGACCAGCGCGACGGTCTTCTCGGTGGCCTCGGCCTCGACCATCATGATGGCGACATCGTCACCGGCCAGCCGGCCGGCGACGACCATGTCGAACACCGCCCGCTCCAGCTCGGAGTGCCGCGGGAAGGCGACCCACTGACCGTCGATCAGCGCGACCCGCACCCCGGCGACCGGGCCGGAGAACGGCAGCCCGGAGATCTGGGTGGACGCCGACGCCGCGTTGATGGCCAGCACGTCGTACAGGTCGTCCGGGTTCAGCGCCATCACGGTGATGACGACCTGGACCTCGTTGCGCAGCCCGTTCGTGAAGGTCGGGCGCAGCGGGCGGTCGATCAGCCGGCAGGTCAGGATGGCGTCCTCGGACGGCCGGCCCTCCCGACGGAAGAACGATCCGGGGATGCGCCCGGCCGCGTACATCCGCTCCTCCACGTCGATGGTGAGCGGGAAGAAGTCGAACTGCTCCTTGGGGTGCTTGCCGACACTGGTGGCCGACAGCAGCATCGTGTCGTCGTCCAGGTAGGCGGCGACGGCGCCGGCGGCCTGCTGGGCCAGCCGGCCGGTCTCGAACCGGACGGTCCGGGTGCCGAAGCTGCCGTTGTCCAGGACGGCGGTGGCGCTGGTGGTGGTGGGATCCGACATGTGGCTCCTTGGTTGCCGGCGGACAGGGCTCTGTCGCGCCGGGTGGCGGCCACACCGTGCGGGTCGAAGGGCCAGGCGGCAGCCCGGGCGGGCGCCGGCCATCGATCGAAGCCAGCGGAACACCCGATCGAGCGGTGTTCCGATGGCCACTACCGAGGACCGGCCTGAATGCGTCGCCCCGGGCGGACTGGCCGTTCGGGCGGTGGTGTGACCCTGGATGGTTGTTCAGTTGTGAACCGGCCGGGGTCGCCCTGGTGGCGACCCCGGCCGGGGTGGTTCCTAGCGGCGCAGCCCGAGCCGCTCGATCAGCGAGCGGTAGCGGTTGATGTCCACCTGCTGCAGGTAACGCAGCAGCCGGCGCCGGCGGCCGACCAGGCCCATCAGGCCGCGGCGGGTGTGATGGTCGTGCTTGTGCTGCTTGAGGTGCTCGGTCAGGTCCGAGATCCGCTTGGACAGCATCGCCACCTGCGCCTCGGGCGACCCGGTGTCGCTGTCGTGCAGGCCGTACTCGGCGAGAATTTCCTTCTTCTGCTCGGCGGTCAACGCCACGTCTGGTGCTCCTACTTGGTACGTGTCCCGTGCGCGGCCCGCTCCGGACTACCTTCGCCGGGGGGATGACGGTACCGGCCGCCACGGACTGCAGCCGGACCCAGTCGATCAGTCTATCAGCGCCGTCCCACCGGCCCGGGCCCCCGGTCAGGGGGACGGGCGCGGGTGGGTGATGAACGCGGCCACCCCGATCACCAGGCCGGCGCCCAGCGCGACGATCACCCACAGCACGACCAGCACGTCCACCCACGACCCGGGCGGCGGCGAGCCGGGGAAGAAGTTACGGATCGGGATGGTGGCGAACAACAGCGCGGCGATCCAGCCCAGGAAGCCCGCCTCGAACAGCCGGCGCTCGCGGTACAGCTTCCAGCCGACGACCCAGCAGGTCGCCGGCAGCAGGACCAGCACCAGCACCAGGGTCAGGCCGAACAGCACGATCGCCGGCGACCGGTGGAACGCGGCGTCGACGAACAGGTCGGGCGCGTCCGGGTCGGGCGTGGCCGACAGCTCCCAGCCCTGGACGGATCCGTCGAACTCGACGATCGAGTCCACCATCCGGGCATCGGTCCCGGTGCCGACGGTGACGAAGGCGCTGACCGGTGTCGCATAGGTGTCGAACGGCCAGTCCTGGATGTCCCCGTCGAACAGCAGGGTGGCCGTGTGCGACTGCGGCCGCTTGCCGGCGTCGAAGACCAGGTCGACGTCCTCCTCGGTGGGATCGAGCGAGACGGTGATCGCCTCGGCCGGGTACCCGTCGTCGCCCAGCAGTGTGTCGTCCGGATCGATGGTGACGTCGACGTGCATCGAGCCGCCCGCGGCGGTGATCGTGCGGGCGGTCAGCTGCACGGTGACGCCGCCCGCCGGCCGGGTCTGCGGGGCCTGCGTCACCGCCGACGATTCGCTGGCGGCGTAGGCGACGACGATCGCCACGTACAGCGCGACCGCGGCGGCCAGCAGGACGCCGACCAGCACCCGCCGACGCCGGCGGACGGACGGGGTTTCGGTGCTCGGGTCGGCCGTTTCGGGCATGGCAGGCATTCTCACCCGAGCCCGACGAGCCACCCGAACCGGCCGCGCGCCTGGCTCGCCCGCTGTCCCCCAGTGGGCGACGGCACGCCCGCGGAACCGGCACCGCGGCCGATCCGCTGGCAGAATGGAGCCATAAGTTACTGACGAGTAGGGGTCGGACATGGCGAAGCTGGATCTGCGCGTGCGCGCGTTCGCGTGGCTGTTCGCGCATACACCGGGCGGGTCGGTCGACACGATGACCCCCGAACAGATCGTCAAGGCGCAGGAGATGCTGGCCGGGCACGGCAAGCTGACCACCGGGGTCACCGGCAAGCTGGCCAAGGGCGTCGAGAAGCAGGATCGGGTGATCGTGCAGGACGGCGAACGGGTGCCGGTGCGCATCTACCGGGCCGTGCACCAGCCGGCCGGCAGTCCGGTGGTCGTCCACTTCCACGGCGGCGGCTGGACGCTCGGCGCGCTGGACCATTCCGACTGGCTCTGCAGCCAGGTGTGTCTGGGCGTCGGCGCCGTCGTGGTGTCGGTGGACTACCGGCTCGCCCCGGTGCACCGGTTCCCCACCGCCGTGCTGGACAGCCTGGCCGCGGTCACCTGGGTGGCCGGGCACGGCGACGAGCTGGGCGCGGACGCCTCCCGGATCGCGGTGATGGGCGACAGCGCCGGCGGGAACCTGGCCGCCGTCGTCTGCCAGGTGCTGCGCGACCGGGGCGGCCCGGCCATCGCGCACCAGTCGCTGATCTATCCGGCCACCGATCTGCGCACCCCGGAGCACTTCGACGTCGACGCCCCCGACCGCAAGGACTGGCCCATCCTCTCCTCCGCCGTCATGGTCACCTTCCGCGACCAGTACCTGGGCCCGGACGGCGACGCCGACTCGCCGATGGCCTCGCCGATCCTGGCCGAGGACCTGTCCGGGCTGCCGCCGGCGCTGGTCCAGGTCGCCGAGTACGACCCGCTGCGCGACGACGGCATCCGGTACGCCCGGGCCCTGCAGCACGCCGGCAACCAGGTGCGGCTGACCGAGTACGTCGGCATGCCGCACGGGTACTTCAGCTTCCCGGCGGTGATCCGGGGCAGCGTCCGGCAGGCCCTGGCCGAGGTGTGTGCCGAACAGCGGCTCGCGCTGTACCCGGTGCCGGAGCCCGAACCGGGACGGCGCCCGCTGCCCGGGCGGTCGACCGGCGCCCGGGATACCGTCGGCGACGGTGCGGTCGACCCGGCCGCGTCGCGCCCGGTGGGTGACCACGAGATCGGTCAGCACCCGATCCCGCAGCACCACGCGAGTTCCGCCGGCCACTGATCCCTGCGGCCGGCGGCGCGGGCGCCCCGTCGATGGCCCGGGAGACGGCATGCGGATCGTGGTCTGGGTGGCCGACGGGGTGTGGCAGGCCGCAGTGGACCAGGCGGCCGCCGTGGCCCCGGCCGACGCGGAGTTCACCCTGGTGCACGTGGTCGCCGACGACCTCGGGGAGGTCACCCGGGGCGCGTTCGCCGGGCTGCTCGGGCGCCGCTATTCGGTCGGTGCCGACGTCGACCAGGAGTTGGCCCGGTCGTCCGAGGAGGTGCTGGCCGCGGCCCGCGAGCGGCTGGGCCGGCCGGCCGAGCTGAGCAGCCGGCACGGCCGGGTCGAGCGCGAGGTGGTGGCCGCCGCCGACGGCGCCGCACTGCTGGTGCTGGCCCGGGACGGCGACCGTAGCCGGCTGGGGCCGCACTCCCTGGGCCCGGCGACCCGGTTCGTCGTCGACCACGCACCCTGCCCGGTGCTGCTGGTCTGGCCCGGCGCGACGCCCGGCGTCGGCACCATCCCACCGCCGCCTCCACCCGGTCACGAGCCCCCGCCCCCGCCGCCCGAGCGTCCGCACCACCGGCCCTGACCCGGATCACGCCAATGAATGCCCCACCCACAGCGCCAGTACCGCGGCCAGCAGGGTCGGCCCCACGGTGGCCAGCCCGAGCACGGTGAACCGGCGCAACGACGGCCCGTCGCCCCGTTCGTGCAGGATCCGCCGCCACAGCATGGTGGCCAGCGAGCCGGCGTAGGTCAGGTTGGGCCCGATGTTCACCCCGATCAACACGGCCAGCACCGCCGCCGCGGGGGGCATGCCGCCGAGCGCGGCCAGCAGCACCAGGGTGGCCGGCAGGTTGTTGATCAGGTTGGCCAGCACGGCGGCGACCACCGCCAGCACGACCAGCTGCGCCAACCCGTCCCCGGCCGGCAACAGGCCGGCCAGCCCGTCCTGCAGGCCGTGCCCGATCGCCGCCTGCACCACCACCGCCAAGGCCGCGACGAACACCAGGAACCACGGGTTGAGCGCCCCGACCAGGGCGGTCGGTCGGACCCGGCGACGGCCCAGGTCCCAGCCCGCCCAGACCAGCGCGCCGGCACCGGCGACCCACACCGGCTCCACCCCGAACGCGGACGAGCCGAACACCGCCACCAGGATCGCGCCGAGCAGGATCAGCGACCCGGTCGGCGCCGGGTCCGCGGCGCCGTCCGAACCGCCGTCCGAACCGCGGGACGGGCCGTCGTGGGACGGCGCCAGGTCGTCGCGGAAGAACCAGCGGAAGATCACGTACTCCACCGCGATCGCCGCCACCCAGGGGCCGGCCATCAGCGCGGCGAACCCGACGAACGTCAGCCCCGACGCGTGGAAGGCCAGCAGGTTGGTCAGGTTGGACACCGGCAGCAGCAGCGACGCGGTGTTGGACAGATGGGCGGCGGCGTACACCGGCGGGGCGCCGCTGACCCGCAGCCGGCGCACCGCCCCCAGCAACACCGGGGTGAGCAGCACGACGGTGGCGTCCAGCGACAGCAGCGCGGTGGTCAGCGACGCGACCACGAACACCAGGGTGAGCAGCCGCCGCGCGCTGCCGGCGCTGCCGGCGACCAGCAAGCCGCCGATCCACCGGAACACCCCGTCGACGTCGGCCAGGTGCGCGATCACCAGGATCGCGGCCAGGAACCCGATGGTCGGGGCCAGCGTCCGCACCCCGTCCAGGGCGGCGGACGGGCTGATCAACCCCAGCAGCAGGGCCAGCCCGGCGGCCGGCACGGCGGCCACCGCCTCGGGCAGCCCGCGCGGCCGGGCGATGGAGAAGCCCAGCACCGCCAGCAGCAGGACGACGCCGACGACCGTCGCCAGCGCCGGGGACATTCAGTCGCGCCCGGTGGGACGACGGGACCCGGTCACTGCAGGTATTTCTCGACCTGCTCGACGCTGCGCACCTGCACGTCGTCGGTGTCCTGGCCGAACTCCCGGCGGGCCCGGCGCTGCCGCAGCAGGTCCCAGCACTGATCCAGCGCCCCCTCCAGCGCGGCCAGCTGCTCGCGCTCGTCGTCGCCGGACAGCTCGCCCCGTCCCAACGCCGTGCGCAACTCGTGCTCCCGGTCCACCAGGGTCGAGATCTGGCTCAGGATCTGGTGTTCGTCCACCCGCGTCTCCTCATGGCTTGTCCCAGCCCAGCACGTCCTTGGTGCGGGCGACGTCGAGGTCGATCTGCGCGACCAACGCCGGTACCGAGTCGAACTTCTCCGTGTCCCGCAGCCGGTCCACGAAGTCGAACGCCACCCGGCGGCCGTAGAAATTCCCGCCCTCGTCGATGACGAATCCCTCGACCGTCCGTTCCCGGCCGGAGAAGGTGGGATTGGAGCCGATCGAGATGGCCAACGGGGAGCGCCGGTCGCCCAGCACGAACCAGCCCGCGTAGATGCCGTCGGCCGGCACCGCCGCGTGCTCGGCGAGGTCGAGGTTGGCGGTGGGGTAGCCGAGTTGGGCGCCGCCCCGGCCCTCCCCGTGCACGACGAAGCCCTCCAGCCGGTGCGGCCGGCCCAGCGCGGCGGCGGCGGCCACCACGTCACCGGCACCGACGCAGGCCCGGACGTAGGTGGAGCTGACCGTGACCTCCTCGGGGCCGGGCACCAGGGTGATGCCGTGCACGGTGAACCCGAAGCGGGGTCCGAGTTCGCGCAACAGCTCCACGGACCCGGCCCCCCGATGGCCGAACCGGAAGTTCTCCCCCACCACGATGTGGGCCACGTGCAGCCGGTCGACCAGCACGTCGTGCACGAACTCCTCGGCGCTGACCTGGGACAGCGCGGCGGTGAACGGCAGCACCAGGAACGCGTCCACGCCCAGCTCGGCGACCAGTTCGGCCCGCCGGCGCAGGGTGACCAGCATCGACGGGTGGCTGCCCGGCCGGACCACCTCGGCCGGATGCGGATCGAACGTCATCACGACGGTCGGCAGGTCGTGTTCCCGACCGATCCGCACCGCCTCGCCGATCAACGACTGGTGACCGCGGTGCACCCCGTCGAACACACCGATCGTCAGGACGCACCGTCCCCAGTTGGGGGGGATCTCGTCGATGCCGCGCCAGCGTTCCACGGCCGTCAGCCTGCCACCTCGAACCGGTGCGGTGTGCGCCGGGACACCGGTCTACCGTCGGAGCGGACGCCGATCGAGCGGCTTTCCGTTTCGGGGGCGAACCCGCCCCAGAGGGGACGCGAAGACGTGTACGCAGTCGTCAATCCCGCCACCGGCGAGCAGGTCGAGGGCTACCCGACCGCGAGCGGGGCCGAGATCGATCGGGCGATCGGCGCGTCGGCGTCCGCGGCCGACGCGCTGACCGCCACCACCCTGGCGCAGCGGCTGGCGGTCCTCGATCGGGTCGCCGACCTGCACGAGCGGCGGCGAGACGAGCTGGCCGGCCTGGTCACCACCGAGATGGGCAAGCCGATCCGGCAGGCCCGGGGCGAGATCGGCCTGGTCGTGTCGATCTGGCGGTACTACGCCCGGCACGCGGCCGAGCACCTGGCCGACGAGCCGATCGAGGTGGCCGGGGGTGGGTCCGCGCTTGTCCGGGCCGTCCCGGTCGGGCCGCTGCTCGGGATCATGCCGTGGAACTATCCCTACTACCAGATCGCCCGGTTCGCCGCCCCGAACCTGGCCGTCGGCAACCCGATCCTGCTCAAGCCGGCGCCGCAGTGCCCGAGCTCGGCCCGGGCCGAGGAGGCGATCGTCCGGGAGGCGTTGGCCGAGGCCGGGCTGCCCGCCGACGCCTACCGCACGGTGCTGGCCGACAACCAGCAGGTGGAGACGATCATCGCCGACCCGCGGGTACACGGCGTGTCGCTGACCGGGTCGGAACGGGCCGGCGCCGCGGTCGCCGCGATCGCCGGCCGGCATCTGAAGAAGATGGTGCTGGAATTGGGCGGGTCGGACCCGTTCCTGGTGCTGGACGCCGCCGACCTGGACCGGGTGGTCAAGCGGGCGGTGACGGCGCGGCTCTCCAACGCCGGCCAGGCCTGCAACGCGGCCAAGCGGTTCATCGTGCTGGACGAGCTGTACGAACCGTTCGTCGAGCGGTTCACCGCGGCCATGGGGCGGGTCGAGCCGGCCGATCCGACCCGGGAGTCGACGTTCCTGGGGCCGCTGTCCTCGCGAGCGGCCCGGGACACCCTGGAACGGCAGGTGGGCCGGGCGGTCGAGCAGGGCGCCACCGTCCGGGTGGGCGGCCGGCGCGCCGACGGGCCCGGCTACGGCTACCTGCCAACCGTGCTGACCGGCGTCACCCCAGCCATGGACGCGTTCACCGAGGAGCTGTTCGGGCCGGTCGCGGTGGTCTACCGGGCCGCCGACGAGGACGACGCGGTGCGCCTGGCCAACGCGACCCCGTTCGGTCTGGGCGCGTCCGTGCACACCGACGACCCGGACCGGGCGGCCCGGGTCGCCGACCGGCTGGACGCCGGCATGGTCGGCATCAACGAGTCCGGCGGCACCGCCGCCGAGCTGCCGTTCGGCGGGGTCAAGCGCAGCGGCTTCGGTCGGGAACTGGGCCGGTTCGGGCTGACCGAGTTCGTCAATCACAAGCTGATCCGCACCGCCCCGGCCCGCTGAGCGGGCCGGTCGCCACCGTCAGCCGGTCTGCCAGCCGAACACGGATCGCGCGCTGTTTCCCTCGTCGGCGACCAGGGCGATGAACCGGCCGGCCGGGTCGAACGCGGCGTAGGTGCCGGCGATGCCGCCCGCCCCGATGCGCCGGCCGTGGCCGAGGTCGACGGCCTGCTCGGTGGTGATCTCCCGCCCGGGGAAGGCGACCCGCACCGCGTCCGCGGCCGGCAGTAGGGCCGCGTGCACCGCGGCGACCAGCGATTCGGTGACCGGCGGGCGCCCGGCCGGGTCCCCGGCGTAGACGTCCGCCGCGTCATCGACGGTGAACGGCCCGACCCGGGTGCGCCGGAGCGCGGTGAGGTGCCCGCCGACGCCGAGCGCGGCGCCCAGGTCGCGGGCCAGCGAGCGGACGTAGGTGCCGGTGCTGCAGTCGACCACGACGTCCAGGTCGATCACCCCGTCGCCGCGGCGTGGCGTCCCGACGGCATCGAACCGGGTGACGGTGACCGGCCGGGCGGCCAACCGCACCGGCTCCCCGGCCCGGACCCGCTCGTAGGCGCGGCGCCCGTCCACCTTGATCGCCGACACCGAACTGGGCACCTGCATCAACTCGCCGGTCAGGGCCGTCATGGCGCCGGCGATGGCGGTGTCGGTGACCGCGGCCGGGTCGACGGTCGCCGTGACGGCCCCGTCGGCGTCGTCGGAATCGGTGTCGACGCCGAGCCGGACGGTGGCCAGGTACGTCTTGCCGGTCAACGCCAGGTGCCCGAGCAGCCGGGTGGCCCGGTCGACGGCGACGACCAGCAGGCCGGTGGCCATCGGATCCAGGGTGCCGGCATGACCGACCCGTCTCATCGCCAGCACCCGGCGGACGCGGGAGACCACGTCGTGCGAGGTGCAGCCGGTGGGCTTGTCGACCAGCAGCAGTCCCCCGCCGGCCGGGAGTTCCGGCTGGGTCACCGCTCGGGCGCCGCGCCGTCGGCGGCCACCTGATCGCGTTGCCGCGCCGGGGTCATCGACTGCGCAACCGGCAACCGGTGCACCTCCTTGAACGTGACCTCGCCCGGCTTGCCGCCCATGACGATGGAGAACTCACCCGTGTCCAGCAGGTCCCAACGGTGCGGCACGATCTCCACCGGCACATCCTCGCCCCGGGCCGCCGCCCGCAGCACGTGCACCCGGGTGCGCAGGATCCAGACCAGCATCCGGAAGATGCCGAACGCGGTGAGCAGCGCGATCGCGGCGAACGCCCAGCGGTAGGCGGTCGCGGTGTGGGTGGTCGCGCCGGGCTCGACGAAGTCGAGGATCTGGCCGACCGCGAACACCATGACGACGGCGCCGCAGAACCCGCCGACGTTGACTAGGCCGGTGGCGGTGGAGATCCGGTGCCGCGGGTTGTAGTCGCGGGCCAACATGAACCCGATCCCGGACGCCGGGCCGCCGACGGAGAACACGCAGATCACGGCGATGACGACGGCCAGCGGCGGCTGCCCACCGGGCCACGCGATCAGCACGATCCAGCCGAGCAGGCAGAGCCCGGCGACGGTCAGCGCCAGCCCGCCGCGGATGTGCGGCCGGCGAGCGATGGTCGGTCCGAGCAGCAGGTTGCCGATCAGGCCGCCGATCACCAGCAGCATGAGCAGGGTGGAGGCCGTGCCGGCCGAGTAGCCCAACGCCTGGGTCAGGTACGGGTAGCCCCACAGGACGGCGAACACGGTGGGCCCGGCCATCGCGGACAGGTGGATCCAGAAGCCGAGCCGGCCGGCCGGCAGCGTCCAGGCGTGCCTGACCTGCTGCAGGACCTGACGGCCGCCCATCGGACCGGTGGCGCTCTCCGCCTCCCGGTACGGGGCGGCGACCGCCGGCCGGAGCAGCAGCAGGGCGTAGCCGAGGGACAGGCCGCCGGCGATGGCGAAGGTCGGGCCCCACCCGAGGTCGGCCAGCATCAGGGTGAGCGGTACGGTCGCGACGACGTTGCCGAGCATGCCCATCACGCTGGTCAGCCCGACCATCACCGGGTAGCGGCGGGCCGGGAACCAGCCGGCGACCAGCCGCAGCACCGAGATGTAGGTCATCGCGTCGCCGACGCCGAGCAGGCCGCGGGCGAGCAGGGCGAGCGGGTAGTTGTCCACGAGGGAGAACAGCACCTGGGCCGAGCCCATGATCAGGGTGGCGGCCAGCAGCATCCGCCGCGGGCCGAACCGGTCGATGAGGATGCCGGCGGGCACCTGCATCGCCGCATACACGCCCAACTGCAGCATCACGAACGTGCTGAGCTGGCCGGCGGTCAGGTCCAGCCGCTGCGCGGCCATCGGCCCGGCGACGCCGAGCGACGTGCGGTGGAACACCGCGAGCAGGTAGCAGCCGACGCCGATCACCCAGATGACCAGCGGGCGGCGGGCGAAGAACAGGCGCAGATCGTGCAGGGCCGTCATGCCCGGACCCCCCGCAGCGCCCGATCCGCGTGCCGCAGGTGCTCCCGGGTGAGGTGTTCGGCCAGCGCCAGATCCTGGTGCAGGATCGCCGCGGCGATCGCCTCGTGGTCGGCGACGGTGCTGTGCATCCGGGCGGTGTCGGGCGCGCCGTCCGGGGCGGCGAGGTTGGCCGCCCCCATCCGCATCTGCCGGTCCCGCAGCGAGCCGTACAGCCGGATCAGGATCTTGTTGTTGTCGGCGGCGACGATCGTCGCGTGAAAGGTCCGGTCGGCCGCGACGTAGGCCGGCACGTCCTGGGCCTGCGCGGCGGCCCGCAGATCGGTCAGCGGCACCTCCAGGGCCCGGGCGACGGCCGGGCCCCGCCCGGACTCGATCACCGAGCGGGTGCAGTGCGACTCGACCAGCAGCCGGGTGTCCAGCACGTCCCGCCACTCCTGGGCGGTGACCGGCAGCACCAGCGCGCCGCGCTTGGGCAGCAGCCGGATCATGCCCTGCGCCTCCAGGCGCAGCAGCGCCTCGCGTACCGGGGTGCGGGAGACGCCGGTCTCGGCGGCGATGGTGCCCTCGGCGAGCAACTCGTTGTCGGCGTACCGCCCGCTCAGGATCCCCTGGCGGACGTGCTCGTACGCGCGGTCGGCGGCGGACGGTGTCCTGGCTGTATCCATGATGTATCTATGATGCGCGACCCCGCCGGCCGGTTCCAGGGAACGCCGGAGCGGGTGAGCAGCATCACGCCAGGGCCGAAGGTCCCGACCTCCCTGTCCGACCCCCACCCACCCTCCATCCGCCCCCCATCCGCCCCCCACCCGCCCCCACCCGCGCGGATCAACAACGCCCGCGCGGATCAAACCGCAGCGAATGTGACGGGTGTGACGCGGGTCAACGACTTCATCCGCGCGGTGCCACGGCCGGGCTCGGCCCAGCCAGCCGCGGCCGCCGGGCTCGGCACCGCGACGGCCGGGGCCACCGGGCTCGCTTCAACGGGCCGGGTCTGCCGCCGGGGCTCGGCCCAAACGGGCCGGCGAGCCGGGCCGGGGGTTGGACGTCGGGCCGTCCGACCCGCCAGCCGGACGTCGGTCCACCCTCGGCGCTCGGCGCGACGCCGGCGCGGCCGTTCCGCACCCGCGGGCCGGTCCCGGCTGGTCAGCGAGACCAGGCGGCCAGTGCCAGGTCGAGCAGCTCGAGCAGGCGGGTGTCGCCGTCGATCGTCCGCGGCTCGTGCAGATGGCCGGTGAGCTGCAACTGGCACAGCCCGTGCAGGAACACCCAGAGCACCGTGGCGAACTCCCGCGCGGGCGCGCCCGGAAGCCGGCCGTCGCTTTGCGCCTGCTCGACCAGCTCGCGCAGGGCCAGCAGACCGTCGTCGGCGGCCGCCTCGATCGCCGGGTCCGGATCGGGCATCGGCGCGCTGCCGAAGACGAGCAGGTAGTGCTGCGGCCGGGCGAATGCGTAGCGGAGGTATCCCTCGCAGCCACGCCGCAGGGCGGTCGCTCGCTCGCCGCCGGCGGCGGCGGCGGCCCGGATGCCGGCCCCCAGATCGGTCAGCGTGCTCAGCGCGACGGCGGCGAGCAGTTCGGCCTTGCCCGCGAAGTGCCGGTAGGGCGCCGATCGGGACACCCCGGCCTCGTCGCCGACCGCGCGCAGGGTGACCGCCGATGGCCCGCCCGACTCCAACAATGCGTCGGCCGCCGCCAGCACCGCCGCCCTGGTCGGCTCCGGGTTTCGAGGACTCATGAACCACATCCTACGACTGATAGTTGACATCGTTCACCAACGAGATAAGCTGACGACGTCAACAAACCTCGGCTGCGAAGGGACACCTCATGGATCTGGGCCTGCAGGGAAAGATCGCGCTGGTCACCGGCGCCAGCCGCGGGATCGGCTCGGCCACCGCCCACCGGCTCGTCCGGGAGGGAATGCGGGTGGTCGCGGTCTCCCGCCGACCCTTGGACGGAACCCTCGACGCCGGGATCCGGTAGGTCACCGCCGACCTGTCGGATGCGGCCGACGTCGAGCGCGCGGTCCGGGCGGCGGCCGCCGCGTTCGGCGGGATCGACGTGCTGGTGAACAACGTCGGCGGCGGCGACCGGCTGAGCCTGGCGCCGTTCGCGGACCTCGCCGACGAGGACTGGACCGACGCCTTCGCGGTCAACCTGTTCGCCGCCGTCCGCACCACCAGGGCCGCGCTGCCCTGGCTGGAACGCAGGGGCGGGGTGGTGGTCAACGTGTCGTCGATCGGCGCCCACCGCGTCGACGGACCACCGCTGGCCTACAACGTGGCCAAAGCGGCGTTGACCGCGTTCGGCCGGGGCGTGGCGCCCGAGCTGGCGGCCCGCGGGATCCGGACGGTGACGGTGACCCCCGGTCCGACCCGGACCGCCATGTGGGAACGCTTCGCCGCGGCCTCGGGGGCACCGTTGGAGACCGTGCTGGCCGGCGTCCCGACGCAGCTGGGCATGCTCACCGACCGATTCATCGAACCCGGCGAGGTGGCCGACGTCATCGCCTATCTCGCGTCGCCACTGGCCGCCGGCATCGTCGGCACCGACGTGATGATCGACGGCGGCGCGCTCCGCGCGGCCTGAGCCGGCCGCGATCGGGCGGGCCGAGCTCAGCGGTCGAGCACGTCCCGCAACGCTCGCACCGCGTCCAGCGGCGCGCCGAGGTGGGTGAAGCCGGCCGAGCGGACGTGCCCGCCGCCGCCCAGCGCCTCCGCCGCGGCGGCCACGTCCACGCTGCCCCGGGACCGCAGGGAGACCTGCCAGGAATGCGGTCCGGTCTGCTTGACGACCATCGCGACCTCGGCCTCCTGCGCGGTGCGCAGAATGTCGATGACCGAGTCCAGCTCTTCCTGACGCAGCCCGCCCCGGGTCCGGTCGTCGATCACCGCGTAGACCAGGCCCCGGCCACCGGCCGCGTCGCCGTCCAGACCGGCCCCGTCGAGCACCCGCGAGAGCATCCCCAGCCAGCCGAACGGGTGCGAGTCGGTGATCGGGTGCAGCACGTCCATCGGCCGGACGCCGGCGTCGATCAGCCGGGCGGCCAACCGGTGGGCGTCGGCGTCGGCGTGCCGGAAGTGCCCGGTGTCGGTGGCCAGCCCGGCGTAGAGGTTCTCCGCGATGTCCCGGTCGGTGGGAATGCCGAGCCGGTCCAGCAGCCGGGACACCAGCACCGCGGTCGCCTCGGCGCCGGCGTCGATCAGGTTGTACCGCCCGAACCGCGTGTTGGACGGGTGGTGATCGATCACCAGGCTCATCGGGCACGCGTCGAGGACGCGGGCCAGCGAGCCCAGCCGCTCGCGGGAGCCCACGTCCAGGCTGACGAACAGATCGGTAGGTTCGGCGATCAGCCGGTCGGGTGGGACGACCAACGCCATGCCCGGCAGGTGCCGGAGCGACTCGGGCACCGTATCCGGCTCGGCGAACGACACCCGGACGTCGGTCCCGCGACGCGCCAGGCCGAGGCCGAGCGCCAGCGCGCTGCCCAGCGCGTCGGCGTCCGGATGAACGTGGGCGACCAGCACCACCGAGCGGGCCGATCCGAGCAGCCCGGCCGCGATGTCCAGCTCCGACGCCGGCGAGCGACTCACACCCGCCGGACCCGGGCCGGTGGCCTCGGGCTTGCCTGCGGACAGGCGCACACGTCCCCCACGGGTGCGATTGGGGGTCGTGCGGATGTCCGTCACGGCGCCTCCGGGCGGATGTCGGCCGGCCTGGTCGACCGGGTGGTGAACAGATCGAGCCGGTCCGGCCGGTGTCACCCGGGTCCGGGCAGGCGGGCGGATCGACGCCCGCTCCCATGCCGGCGCATCGTTACGGTACCCGCTCACCGGCGGCGTTCGCCCCGCTGTCCAGTCGATCCGACGGAGCGCGCATTTCGTCACCGGCGACGGCCGCCGAACCGCCCGATCCGGCCGGATCACCGTCCGGTTCGTCCGCCTCGTCGGCGACCACTCGGGGGGCCTTGTAGGGGTCGGCGTCGCCCGCGTAGCTGGCGCCGGCCGCCTGTTCGGCAACCCGGGCGTCCGCGTCCCGGGCGGCCGCCAGCAGCTCGTCGATCCGGTGCGCGTTCGCCGGCACCGCGTCCAGCTTGAATTCCAGCGTGGGGGTGAACTTGATGCCGGTCTCGTGACCGACCGCGGACCGCAGGACCCCGGTCGCGCTGGCCAGCCCGGCACCGGCGGCCGCCACCACGTCGTCGTCGCCGTAGACCGTGTAGTAGACGGTGGCCTCGCGCAGATCCGGGGTCACCGTTGCGGCGGTGATCGTCACCATGTCCAGCCGCGGGTCCTTCACCTCGTGCTGGATCTGGGTGGCCACGATGCTCACGATGCGCTTGGCCAGCCGTCTGGCCCGAGCGGTGTCGACCATGATCAACCTTCCTCGTCGGCGGGGCGAGCGATGTCGCCCCGATCAACTCAGTCGTGCGCGCCGAACACCCGTCGCCGGGCGGACAGCACCTCGAACTCCACTTCGCCGGCCACCTGCCGTTCGCAGGTGTCCAGCACCCGCTGCACCTGCCCGGGGTCGGACGACACGGTGGCCACCGCGATCAGCGCCCGGCGGTGCCGGTCCGGATCGCCGGCCTCCGTTGCGGCCACGTCCAGCCGGCGCAGCCGGGCCAGCACCGGGCGGACGATCGCCCGCTTGTGCTTGAGCGACCCGACCGCCCCGAGCAGCACGTCGCATTCCAGGACGCCGACGTACACCGCGTCGGCGCCTCGGCCGGCCGTCACGAGCCCTCCGCCCGGCCGCCGCGGCCCTCCCCCGAGTTGATCATGGTGTCTGCACTCCTGACGACGGAGTGCAGCGCACCATGATCAACTTCGAGGGTCGGCGCCGCATCAGCTCCGCGGCTTCTCCCGGACCTCGTAGGTCTCGATCATGTCCTCCAGCTCGATGTTGTTCCACGAGCCGAGGCCGATGCCGCACTCGAAGCCCTCGCGGACCTCGGTGACGTCGTCCTTGAACCGCCGGAGCGAGTCGATCTGCAGGTTGTCGTTGATCACCACGCCGCCGCGCAGCAGCCGCGCCTTGGCGTTCCGGCGGATCTCCCCGGACCGCACGATGCAGCCGGCGATGTTGCCGAACTTGGAGGACCGGAAGATCTCCCGGATCTCCGCCGAACCGGTCTGCACCTCCTCGAACTCGGGCTTGAGCAGACCCTTGAGCGCCTGCTCCACCTCGTCGATGGCCTGGTAGATGACCGTGTAGTAGCGGATGTCGACACCCTCGCGGTCGGCCAGCTCCTGCACCCCGCGCACCGGCTTGACGTTGAAGCCGATGACGATGGCGTC
>JBDHZW010000085.1:0-18993 GCA_039812105.1 Nakamurella sp. | reverse complement strand
GAGCGGGCGGCGACACGGCGATCAACTGGCCGAGAACCAACACGGTCGCCGTCCCGGCCGCCGCTGCCCGCCGCTTCCACCGCCGCATGACTCACCCTCTGTCCGGTTGCCCATCGTCCGGTCGTTGTCGTCCGCTTCGCCGGATCCGTTCGGTTGGCGAAGGGACTTCGATGCTCATGAACATGGGCGAACGATGTGAAAACGTCAAGAGGCAGATCGGTGATCGCTGAGCGTACGGATCCAGCCGACCGCCTCGGCGGCGCTCGGCAGCGCGTCGCAGGCGGCCCGCCACGGCGCGGCCGCCCGCCGGAAGCTCGGGTCGTCGAGAAGGTCGCCGGCCGCCGTCGCCACCTCGTCCGCACTCGCCGTCAGCGGGTCCAACACCCGGGCCGCCCCCAGGGCGGCGCACCGGTCGGCGGTGGCCGGCTGGTCGGCGCCCATCGGCAACAGCAGCATGGGCAGCCCGAAGGCCAGAGCGCCGGCCACGCTGCCGGAGCCGGCATGGCAGACCAGCAGGTCGCAGCGGGGGAGCAGAACCGCCTGCGGCACATAGCGTTCCACCAGCACGTTGGCCGGCGGCGGCCCCAGCTCGGCCGGGTCGATCTCCCGGCCGACGGTGACCACCACCGACGCGTCCAGCCGGCCCAGCCCGGCCAGCACCCGCCCGAACAGATCGCCGGACTCCTGGTGGAAGATCGTGCCGAGGGTGAAGTGCACCACCCGCCGGCCGGGCCGCCGGTCGAGCCAGGCCAGCGTCCGGTCACTCGCCACATCGGCCGAGGCCGCCGGGGATTCCAGCACGGCCGGCCGGATCCGACGCACCGGATCGGGCAACGGATCGGCCGGATCGCGGAAGCCGGCCGGGATGGGCTCCAGGGTCAGCGCGGGGCCGGGGTCGGCGGGCAAGCCGAAGACGGCCCGGGTCCGGGCCACACCGGCGGCCAGCTCCGGGCGGTCGGGCGTACCGCCGGCCAGCAGCACCACCACCTCGACCCGCGGCAGGCCCAGCGCATCGGCGGCGACCGCGGCCCCGACGTCCACCTCGTCGTGCACGATCGCGTCCGGTCGCCAACCCCGGGCGATGCCGATCAGCCGGCCGGCGCGTTCCCGGGCCAGCGACCCGGCGAACACCTCGGTGATCACGGCCGCCTCCCGGGCCCGGTCGACCGGGAGCAGGGGGCGGCGGATCGACGGGTGGGCCAGGGTCCGGCCGCCGCTGTCCACGGCGGTGAACCCGGCACCGGCCACCACCGGCAGCATGGCGGACTGACCGGTCACCAGCACCCGGTCGCCCGCCGCCGCGGCGGCCCGGGCCAGCGGCGACAGCGGCAGCCAGTGCCCGGTGCCGCCGGCGAAGCTGACCAGCAGCCGCACGGTCAGCCGGTGACGCGCTCGGCCACCCCGCGGACGAACGCGGCCTGTCCGATGTGCTGCAGCCCGTCGGACAGCACGCTCATCAGCCGCACGGCGAGGGTGACCGGTGGATCCCAGCGGGTGTCCACGACCCGGTCCAGGTCCTCGTCGGTCACCCCGCCGAGCAGCTCGACCGACCGCGCGTGCACCGCCTCGAAATAGCCGAGCAGGTCATCGACCGACGGCTGGACCTCGGCGACGTCGGCGGGGGTCTGCCCGTAGCCGTGGGCGTCGTCCGGGAACGGCAACGCGAACCGCTTCGCCCAGCCCTCGTCGATCCACACCTGGCCGCCGCCGAACGCGTCGGCCAGATGGTCGTCCTCGATCCGGGTCAGGTGCCAGATCAGCCAGGCGATGGTGTTGGCCGAGGGGTCCACGCGGTAGGTCAGCAGGGAGGGCGGCAACCCGTCGAGCACCCCGCGGGTCTCCTCGGCGATCCGGGTGTAGCCGTCCCGGAGCAGGTCGGCGGTACTGGCCATGGCGATTCCTCCCTGAAGGGTGCCGGTCCGGGCGCGACGCTACCCGGGCGGCCCGTAGGGTGCTTGTCCGGCGGACGATCTGCAGGAGGATGGCGTGCACCCCAACGCACAGAACGTGGCTCAGGCGCTGGCGTCGGCCGGAGCCCAGGGTCAGGTCCGCGAATTGGCCGACTCCGCCCGGACCGCCGCCGACGCCGCGGCGGCGCTGGGCTGCGAGATCGCCGCGATCGCCAACAGCCTGATCTTCATGGCCACCACGACATCGAAACCCGGGCAACCGGTGCTGATCCTCACCTCGGGCGGCCACAAGGTCGACACCGGCTACGTGGCCACCCTTCTCGGCGTCGACAAGCTGAGCCGGGCCAAGCCCGAGCAGGTCCGGGCGGCCACCGGGCAGCCGATCGGCGGGGTCGCCCCGGTGGGTCACCCGGAGCCGGTCCGCACCCTGGTGGACGTGGCGCTGCAGCCGTTCGAGGTGGTCTGGGCGGCCGCCGGCACGCCGCACACCGTCTTCCCGACCACCTACGAGGAATTGCTGCGGATCACCGGCGGCGAGCCGATCGCGGTCGCCCCCGAGGGCTGAGACGCGAAGACCGCCCGCCGGAAACCCGGCGGGCGGTCTCGAATCCGGTGGTCGATCAGGCGGCCTGGAA
The DNA here is from genome assembly GCA_039812105.1 of Nakamurella sp. Classification (GTDB taxonomy): domain Bacteria; phylum Actinomycetota; class Actinomycetes; order Mycobacteriales; family Nakamurellaceae; genus Nakamurella. The sequence continues at coordinate 16,448 of JBDHZW010000085.1, read as the reverse complement.
ATCCTCGACGCGCAGGCCCCGGACGCGGCGCGGGTTGCCGACCAGGGTGGCGGCCTCCTGCTGCTTCGGCTGGTCCAGCAGCGCCATGTCCAGGCCCCGGGTGCGCTTGGGGTTGCCAACCATCCCGGTGGGGGACACGTGGCCGGCGATGTCAGAAACGATCATGGTCAGTCACTCCGTTCGTAGGTTTCGATTCGCAGCCTGCGAACGACTTCGGTCGCATCTTCATTGTGACCGACGTGTGAGGTCGTTGGGGGATCACTGGCTGTGGTCTTCTTCACGCCAGCATAGCGAACATTAGGCCGGAAGAGTGAATTGCATCGGTTCAGAGGCACAGGATTTGTCAATTCTGCGTCGGCTGGGTTTGCGCCGACGTGACGAGCCTCGCTCGAATGCGAGCACCCCCGGCCGGCGAACCGGTCGGGGGTGCGGGCCGCGCAGCCGCTCAGGCCGGCAGGGTGGCCACCCCGGGCGGCGCGAACCGCCGGCCGGTGGCCCGCTCCGAGTAGCCCTCGCGATCCAGGTACGGGGTGATGCCGCCCAGCCAGAACGGCCAGCCGGCCCCGGTGATCAGGCCAAGGTCGATGTCGGCCGGGTCGGACACCACGCCCTCGTCCAGGATGAGCCGGGCCTCCTGGGCCAGGGCCAGCAGCACCCGGTCGCGGACCTGCTCGGCGGTCGACGGGCGGTCCCCCTGCACGAGCAGCGCGGCGACCTGCGGGTCGAGCACCTGCCGGCCCTGGTCGTCCCAGGCGAGCAGCGTGCGCTGGCCGGACTCGGCGATCCGGCGCAGGCTCTCCGACACCGGGAACCGGTCGCCGAACGCGGCGTGCAGGCTCTGCTGCACGTGCGCGGCCACCGCCGGGCCGGACAGCTGCAGCAGCATCAGCGGGGACATCGGCATGCCCAGCGGCTCCAGCGCGGAGTCGGCGACGTCGGCCGGGGTGCCCTCGTCGATGGCCGCGAGCACCTCACCCATGCTGCGCAGCAGCAGCCGGTTGACCAGGAATCCGGCGGCGTCGGCGGTCAGCACCGGGCCCTTGCGCAGCCCCTTGGCGACCGCGAACGCGGTGGCCAGGGTGGCGTCATCGGTCCGGTCGGCCTTCATGATCTCCAGCATCGGCAACACCGCCACCGGGGTGAAGAAGTGGAAGCCGACGACCCGCTCGGGGTGCTCCAGGTCCTGCGCCATCTGCGTGACCGACAAGGACGAGGTGTTGGTGGCCAGCACCGCCTCCGCCGAGACGAACTTCTCCAGCTGCCCGAACACCTGCTTCTTGACGTCGAGCTCCTCGAACACCGCCTCGATGACGAACTCGGCGTCGGCGAACGCGTCGTAGTCCAGCGAGCCGGTGACCAGCGCGGTCAGCCGGTTGGCCTCGTCGGCGGAGATCCGCTTCTTGGCCAACAGAGCGTCGATGTCCCGCCGGACGGCGGCCAGACCCTTGTCCAGCCGGGCCTGGTCGACGTCGGTCATCACCACCGGGACGTGCAGGTTCCTGGCGAACAGCAGGGCGATCTGCCCGGCCATCAGTCCGGCACCGACGACGCCGACCTTGGTGACCGGACGGGCCAGCTTGGGATCGGGAGCGCCCACCGGCCGCCGCGCCCGCTTCTGCACGAGGTTGAAGGCGTACCCGCCGCCGGCCCGGAACTCCTGGGTCATCACCAGGTCGGCCAGGCCCTCCCGCTCGGCCCGCATGCCCTCGTCCAGCGACGCGGTGCGGGACAGCTCGATCATCGCCAACGCCCGGTAGGGGGCGGGGGCGGCGCCGTGGGTCCGCATGTCGGCGAGGATCTTGCCCCGTTCCAGCGCGGCCGCCCAGTCCTCGTCGGAGGCCCCGGCGAACTCGGTGCGCGGCACGCTGACCGTGCCGGCGACCACGCCGGCCGCCCAGGCCAGCGACTGCTCCAGGTAGTCGGCGGCGTCCAGCACGACGTCGACGACGCCGAGTTCGGCGGCCTGCCGGGGCTTGAGCATCCGGTTCTGGTTCAGCGGATTCTCGATGATGACGGTCACCGCGTTCTCCGGGCCGATCAGCCGCGGCAGCAGCTGGGTGCCGCCCCAGCCCGGCAACAGCCCGAGGAACACCTCGGGCAGGGCGATGAAGCCGGCGTTGGACGCCATGGTCCGGTAGTCGCAGTGCAGGGCCAGTTCCGTGCCGCCACCCAGGGCCAGCCCGTTGACGAAGGCGAACGACGGGATCCCGGACGTGCCCAGCCGGCGGTACACCCGCTGGCCGTACTCGCCGATCTCCAGGGCGACGGCGCGGTCGGTGACCCGGCCGATCTGGGACAGGTCCGCCCCGGCGGCGAAGATGAACGGCTTGCCGGTGATCGCGATGGCGTCGGGAGCGGCGTCCACCGCGGCGGTGATCGCCGCGTCCAGGCTGGCCAGGCCGCCCGGGCCGAGGGTGTTCGGCCGGGTGTGGTCGCGGCCGTTGTCGATGGTGATCAGCGCGATCCGGACGGTGCCGCCGCCGGGGGCGGGCACCTCAACGACCCGGGCGAAGGCGTGGGTGACGACCTCGTCCGTGGCGAGATCGGTGACGGTGCTGGAGATGTCGGTCGTGGTCACGCGGCGCTCCCGGCGGTCTCGGTCTGCGTGTCAGTGGCGTTGCTCCCGCTCCAGTGCGGGTTCTCCCAGATGACGGTGCCGCCCATGCCCAGGCCGACGCACATGGTGGTCAGCCCGTAGCGCACCTCGGGATGTTCGGCGAACTGCCGGGCCAGCTGGGTCATCAGCCGCACCCCGGAGGAGGCCAGCGGGTGGCCCATGGCGATCGCGCCGCCGTACTGGTTGACCCGGGGGTCGTCGTCGGCCAGCCCGAAGTGCTCGGTGAAGGCCAGCACCTGGACCGCGAACGCCTCGTTGATCTCGATCAGGCCGATGTCCTGGATCGTCAGACCGGCCTTGGCCAGCGCCTTCTCGGTGGCCGGGATGGGTCCGACGCCCATCGTCTCGGGCTCGACGCCGGCGAAGGCGTAGGACACCATCCGCATCCGGACGGGCAGGCCGAGCTCCTCGGCGACGTCGGCGGCGACCAGCAGGCAGCCGGTGGCGCCGTCGGTCAGCCCGGAGGAGTTGCCGGCGCTGACCCGGCCGTGCGGCCGGAACGGGGTGCGGATGTGCTCCAGGGCCTCGAGAGTCGTTCCCGGGCGGGGCAGTTCGTCCGTGGTGGCCAGTCCCCAGCCCTGCCCGGAGCGGGTCGCGACCGGCACCAGGTCGCCGGTGATCTGGCCGTTGGCCAGCGCCTTGGCGTACTTCTCCTGGCTGGCCACGGCGAACGCGTCGGCCCGCTGCTTGGTCAGCCGCGGGTAGCGGTCGTGCAGGTTCTCCGCGGTCGAGCCCATGTTCAAAGCGGACGGGTCGACCAGCTTGTCGGCCAGGAAGCGGGGATTGGGGTCGGCGCCCTGCGCCATCGGGTGATGGCCCATGTGCTCGACGCCGCCGGCGATGGCGACGTCGTAGGCGCCGACGGCGATGCCGGAGGCGACCGTGGTGACCGCGGTCATCGCGCCCGCGCACATCCGGTCGATGGCGAAGCCGGGCACCGTCTTGGGCAGGCCGGCCAGCAACGCCGAGGTGCGGCCGATGGTCAGGCCCTGGTCGCCGGTCTGGGTGGCGGCGGCGATGGCCACCTCGTCGATCCGGGCGGGCGGCAGGTCGGGGGTGCGGCGCAGCAGTTCCCGGATCACCTTGACGACCATGTCGTCGGCCCGGGTCTGCGCGTACTGGCCCTTCTCGCCGGCCTTGCCGAACGGGGTGCGCACCCCCTCGACGAACACGACGTCACGCAGGGTACGAGGGGTTGGCGGAGCCGGGCGGTCCTGCGTTGTCGATTCCGGAGTTGACACAGCCATGGATCACTCTTTTCTCGGGTCGCGTTCTGGACGGTCGCGAACGGGCCGGATCAGCCCCCGTCGGGTCCCGGTGGCCGGTCCCGACGCCATCCTACCCACAAAGTTACTGGTGGGTAACTTAGTGCCGCCCGCCCGCCTCGACGGCCCGGCGCAGCACCGGTTCGGTCAGCTCGATCTGCCAGGGCCGGGCCCCCCGACCGGCCAGCACGCCGGCCAGATCGGAACCGTCGGGCGGGGTCCACAGCACCCGCCGCACCAGATCGGGGGACAGCAGGTTCTCCACCGGGACGTGCACCCGTTCGGACAGTTCGGCCAGCCCGGCCTTGGCCGACTGCAGCCGGGCCGCGGCGACGGCGTCCTTGGACGCCCACTTGGCCGGGGCCGGCGGGCCGTCACCGGGGAACCGGGACGGCGGCAGCTCCTCGGCCGGCAGCCCCAGCGCCCGGTTGATCGCGCCGAGCCAGGTGTCCGCGTTGCGCCGCTGCATGCGGCCGGAGAACACCGGCAACGCGACCAGGGCCGCCACGGTGGTCGGCCGGGCCGCGGCGGCGGCGATGATCGCCGAGTCGGGCAACACCCGGTGCGGGGCCACGTCGCGGCGGCGGGCGATCGAGTCCCGGGCCAGCCACACCTCGCGGACGATGGCCAACGCCCGCCGGTCGGTGATCTTGTGCACACCCGAGGTGCGGCGCCAGGGATCCGGACGGGGGGCCGGCGGTGGGGCGGCGACCAGGGCGGCGAACTCCTGGTGGGCCCAGTCGAGCTTGCCCTGGCTGGTCAGCTCCGCCTCCATCGCGTCCCGCAGGTCGACCAGCACCTCGACGTCCAGGGCCGCGTAGACGAGCCAGTCGTGCGGCAGCGGGCGGGTGGACCAGTCGGCCGCCCCGTGCCCCTTGCGCAGCTGCAGCCCGAGCATCCGCTCGACCAGCGGGGCCAGGCCGACCCGGGGGAAGCCGGCCAGCCGCCCGGCCAGCTCGGTGTCGAACAGCCGGCGCGGCCGGATGCCCGCCTCGGCCAGGCAGGGCAGATCCTGGGTGGCGGCGTGCAGCACCCACTCCGACCGGGCCAGCGGCTGGTCGAGGACCAGCAGGTCGCCCAGGGCGACCGGGTCGAGCAGGGCGGTGCCCAGGTCGGGGCGGCGCAGCTGGACCAGGTAGGCGCGGGACCCGTAGCGGAAGCCGGACGCCCGTTCCGCGTCGATGGCGACCGGTTCGCTCGGGCCCTGCGCGAACCGGCGGGCCCAGGCCAGCAGGTCCGACGTCCGGATCACCGGGCCGGTGATCGGATCGCTGGGGATCAGCAGGGGGACCGGGGCCGGGCCCCCGTCAGTTTCGGCTGCCGGCACCGGAGGTGCCGCGTCGGCGGTCACGTCGGCGGCCGTGTCCGCGCCGGTGTCCGCCGTTGAACTCATGTGCGGAACCTACCCCGGCGGGGGCGCCGAGGTGGGCAATGGCGGGCGGCCGCCGCTCGGGTGGGCCGCATCGTCGGCCGTCGCGTCGCAGTCGGGCGGTCGACGGACACCTCGGACTCAGGCGATGACACCGGCCCGCATGGCCAGGGCGACCATGTGGGCCCGATCACCAGTGCCCAGCTTGCGGCCGATCCGGGCGAGGTGGCTCTTGACGGTGAGCGCGGACAGCGAGAGCTGCTCGCCGATCCACTTGTTGGAGCGGCCGTCGGCGACCAGCCGGATGACCTCGATCTCCCGGCTGGACAGGTCGTGGATGGTGGCCGGGATGGCCGCGGCGGACGGATTGGCCCGCCGGCCGATCAGCACACCGCTGACCCCGGAGCCGACCGCGTCGATGACCGGCCCGATCTCGGCGGTGGGGGCCAGGGCGATGGTGCGCGGCCACCCGGCCTCCCGCAGCAGGTGCACCAGACGGACCGCATCGGCGCCCAGCTGCAGGCTGATCAGGGCGAGATCGCCGACCACCTGCCGTTGGATGATCTCCGCGGCCGCGGCCGCGGACGGTGCCTCGTAGACCCGGCCCACGCCGATGTCGGCCAGCGATGCCTTCAGCGGCTCCCGGGTGGCCCGGTCCGGGTCGACCAGCAGGACGACCGACGTGCGCAGGCCCGACCGCGGCGCGGCCGCGGCCGGGGTTCGCTGGGTCGGCAGCAGCCCACCCTGGTCGAACCCGGTCGTTCGCTCCCCGGTGGTGCCGGTGAATCCGGCCCCCGGCGACGGTGGCCCGGCAGCCAGATACGAATTACTCACCGGACGTCCTCCCACCCTGCCCACGCAGCCCCTCGGCAGCATTCCAATTGTCCGGGTTCGCCGGCCGGCCGTCGAGTCAAATGATCGACGCCCCGATCAAGACAGCCTCGGCGGGACAAGTCGGTCCGTTGTCACCCATAGTGTCGGCCCTTCCGCCGTCCGTGGTCAAGCACCCGTTCCGACCAACGGTCACGAATCGTATCGGTCCGTGCGCAACGCGAATGGATCGGCCCTTTGAAGGAGGGTCACGCCTTCGGGCGGAAGGCCGGCCGCGGCGGCCAGGAAGCCGGCGAAGGCCTGCAGGTGAAGGTCCGTGTGCTCGTCCGCGGTCCAGGACGCCCGCATCTCCAGGTCGTCCGCGCGCTGCGGCCCGGCGATGTCCCCGAACCTGGTCGACGAGGTGGCGGTGACCGTCCCGCCGAGCGCGTGGAAGCCGGCGCCGCTGGCCTCCAGCGATTCGGTGAGCCAACTCCACGCCACCTCGGGCAGCAGCGGATCCTGCGCGATCTCGGTGTCCAGCTCGCAGGTGGCAAAGGCGACGATCCGCAGTTCGCCGCCCCAGGCGGGGACGCCGTCTGGGTCGAACAGCAGCACCAACCGGCCGGTCGCCGACTCCTCGTCCGCGCCCGGCGGGTAGACGGCGGCCGAGACCGCATGGCTGTAGGGCGCCAGCCGCGCCGGCGCGGGCAGCGGGCCGATCTCGATCTCCGCCCGCAGCCGGGCATCGTCCAGCCGGGCGACCGCCCGCCGGAAGGCTGCCGGCCCGGCCGCCGTCATCGACCCCGTCATGCCCGCGACCCTACGACCGGGCACCGACAGTGCACCGAAACCACGCCGGAGGGCCCGTCGTCTCGGTCGGTGGAGCCGTCAGGGCGGACAGAGCGTGCCGACGGCGGGGAGCTGACCCTTGAGCAGGTACCCCTCCACCGCCGTGGTCATGCATGCGCTCGCCGGGTAGCTGCCGTGCCGGCCGGACTGCCAGCTGACCAGGGTCGCCGAGGACAGCTGCCCCACCAGCGTGCGGACCGCCTCGTACGGGGCGACCGGGTCGTCGACCGCGCCGAGCACCAGGATCGGCGCGGCGCCGTTCGCCTTGACCCCGCCGAGCGCGTCCTCCGGTGCCGGCCACGATCCGCACAGGCCCAGCAGCTGGAGGGTGTAGGGCCCGAACAGCGGCGCCTGCGCCTTGACGTCGCCGACGGCGGTGCCGAGCTGGTCGGGGGTCAGCCGCACGACCGTGTCGTTGCAGGCGTAGATGAGGGCGGGGGTGATCCACGACTGGTCGTCGGCCAGCCCCAGCGAGTCGGTGAGCAGGTTCTCCAGCGCGTCGGTGTTGCCGGCCGCGGCGGATGCCAGGGCGGTGGCAAGCGCCGGCCAGCCGTCCGGCTCCCCGAGCCCCAGCAGCAGCGCCAGCAGCACCGAGCCGCCGGTCACCTGGCCGCTGCCGGGGCTGGCGGACCGGTCGAGTCCCTGCACCAGTTGCTCCACAGCGGCCCGTGGATCGGCCCCGAGGGGGCAACCACCGGTGAACGACGGGCAGGCGGCGGCGAAGGCGTCCAGCGCCTTCTCGGACGCGGCGGCCACCGCCTTGGCCCGGGTGTCGGCGGCGTCCAGCGGGTTGGCGGGCCCGTCCAGGACGGCGCCCTGCACCCGCCCGGGGTACCGGTCGGCGTAGACCGCGGCCAGGGTGGCGCCGTCGCCGCGGCCCAGCACGGTCAGCCGGTCGGCGCCCAACGCGTCCCGCAGGTGGTCCAGGTCGTCGGCGGCGGTGGTGGTGTTGACCATGGGCAGGTCGGGCCCGCCGACGTCGGTGCAGTCGAAGGTGATCGAGCGGGTGACGTCGGCCAGCGCCTTGGCCGCCGCCGGCTCGGTCGGGTCGGCGCCCAGACTGGTTAGGGTGCCGAGGTCGTACCGGGACAGGCAGTCGATCGGGTCGGCATCGCCGGTGCCGGCCAGGTCGACGGTGACGACGGCGAAGTGCTGGCGGATCGCGTCGGACAGGCCACCGGCCACCGCGGCGACGTCACTGCGCCCGTGCTGCCCGGGCGCGCCGTCGAGGACGACGAGCACCGGCGCGTCCTGCGCGACACCGGCGGCCCGGGCCCGGGCGACCTCGATGTTCCGCCGGCCGCTGGTGCCCACCGCGGACCCCTCGGTGACCACCGACGCGCAGTCCACGTCGAACTTCTGGCCGGTCGTCGGGTCGGCGGTCGCGACGTCCGGGCAGCGCTGCCACCGGATCGGGTCGGAACTCTGCCCGGGACCGCCGGGCCCCAGCGCGCTGCTCGGGGCGGCGCTGCTGGTCGTGGTGGCCGGACCGGTGCCGTAGGTGGCCAGTTCCGGCCGTTGCGAGGGTCCGAGGCTGCAGGACGCCAGCAGGGCGCAGGACGCCAGCAGCACGCCGGCCGCGGCGGCGGGGGAGGGTCGTCTCACGTGTCGTCCCACGGTCGGCGGGCGTAGCGGGCGAACAGGTGCCGGCCGCCGGCCCGCAGGTGCAGCGGATCCCAACCGACCGGGTCGGCCAGGTCGGTGGGCAACAGGCGGGTGGCGGCCGCCCCGAGCAGCAGCGGGGCGATCGTCAGGCACAGCTCGTCCACCAGCCCGGCGGCGATCAGCCGGCCGAGCAGGCTCGGGCCGCCCTCGCAGTGGATCCTGACGAATCCCAGGGCGGCGAGCCCGGCCACGGCGGCGGCCGGGTCGACGTGCTGCTCGCCGGCGATCACCCGACGGGCGCAGCCGGGAACTCGTGCCGCCGCGGCCTCGGTGGTGACGACGATCGGTGGCGTCTCGGTGTCGGTGAACAGCGGCAGGTTCGGGTCCAGCCCGCGGCCGGTCACCACGGCGATCGGCGGCGGGTCGGCGGGCCGGCCCCACCCTTCCCGGCGCCGTCGGCGGATCGGATCGAGCCGGATGCCGGCGTACTGCTCGGCCCGCACGGTGCCGGAACCGACCAGGACCACGTCGGCCAGGTCACGCAGCACCGCGAACAGGTGCTGGTCGGCCTCGTTGCCCAGGCCCCCGGACCGGCCATCGAGGGCGGCGCCGCCGTCCAGCGAGGTGATCATGTTGGCCCGCACGATGGGGGTGCTGCCGTCCGGCCAGGCGTAGAGGGCGGCCAGGTCGTCGTCCCGCGTCGGCCCGTCCGGCAGGGGGGTGACCCCCGGTGTGTCTGCTGGCACATCCCATCCGTACCAGATGACGCGTGCGGTCCCGATACGCTCGTTCGTCATGCCTGCCATTGCCCTGGTCGACCGCGACCCCGTCGTCGACGCGGACGAGTTGATCGACGGGCTGGTGCCGCCCCCGCGATTCAACGACGTCCGCTTCACCACCTACCGCCCGGCGCCGGACGAGCCGAGCCAGGCGGCCGCGGTGGCGGCGCTGTCGGGGTTCGCGGAGACGGTGGGGCGCCCGGTGCGCAAGGGCCTGTTCCGGCGGTCCGCGCCGGCCGCGGCCGGCGGCTACTACCTGGACGGCGGCTTCGGGGTCGGCAAGACCCACCTGCTGGCCTCGCTCTGGCACGCGGTGCCCGGGCCCAAGGCGTACGGCACCTTCGTCGAGTACACCCACCTGGTCGGGGCGCTCGGGTTCGCCGAGACCGTGCGGCGGCTGTCCGGGCACAAGCTGGCCGCGGTCGACGAGTTCGAACTGGACGACCCCGGCGACACCATGCTGATGACCCGGCTGCTCGGCGAGCTGTGCGACGCCGGGGTGTCGCTGGCCGCGACGTCGAACACGCTGCCGGACAAGCTCGGCGAGGGCCGGTTCGCCGCCGAGGACTTCCGGCGCGAGATCCACGCGCTGTCCGCCCGCTTCCAGACGCTGCGGGTCGACGGGCCGGACTACCGGCACACCGGCCTGGCCCCGGCGCCGCCGCCGATGTCGGACGCCGCGCTCGTGGCGGCGGCGGAATCGCCCGGGGCGAGCCTGGATTCGTTCGCGGCGCTGACGGCGAAGCTGGGCACCCTGCACCCGTCCCGGTACGGGCGGCTGGTGGACGGGGTGACGTCGGTGCAGCTGCAGGACGTGCAGCCGCTGGACCATCAGTCGGCCGCGCTGCGCTGGGTGGTGCTGATCGACCGGCTCTACGACCGGTCCATCCCGGTCCGCGCCTCGGGGGTGCCGCTGGACGAGATCTTCACCCCCGAGATGCTCGCCGGCGGGTACCGCAAGAAGTACAAGCGGGCCACCTCCCGGATCCTCGCCCTGGCCCGCGACGCCGCCTCCCCCTAACCCCCTCCCCCGGACGCCCCCGCCTCCGTGACGCCCCCGGTTCCCCTGTTGATCATGCAGGACACGCCCTTATCCGTCACGGATAAGGGCGTGTCCTGCATGATCAACAGCGGGGTGGGGCCCGAATGTGGACAACTGGCCGGGGTGTGGACAACTTTTCGACGGAATCCGGGAAATCGTTCACCATCAACGGATGTCGCGCACGCCGAGCGAGCTTCCGCCCGAGTTCAGCAAGTCCGCGTTCACCGTGGCCCAGGGGCGAACGGGCGGCCTCGGCGCGAAACGGCTGCGCGGCGGCGACCTTGACCGGCCGTACAAGGGTGTTCGTCGGGCGGCGGACGCTCCCGCCGAGGCCGACGGGACGAACGACCCCTACCAGTACGCGGCGGCCGTCCTTGGTCAGGCGTGTGACGCGCTCGAGTTGGTCCTGCCGCCGTCGGCCTTTTTCAGTCACCTCACCGCGGCTCGACTGTGGCCCCTGCCGCTGCCCCAGCCGGCGGATGACGAGTCCATCCATGTCGGGGTTCCGGCCGACGTCCAGCCGCCGCGCCGGGTCGGAGTGACCGGCCACCACGTCAGTGACCCCTGGACCCGGAGCGTGCGCCGGCAGGGCCGATTACTGGTCGACCCCACCTCGTTGTTCTGCCAGCTCAGCGGGTTTCTGCAGGTCGAGGATCTGGTGGCGGTGGGCGATGCGCTCGTCCTGGTGCCGCGTTTCTCCGACGATCCGGGTGACCGACCCTGGGTCACGATGACCGAGCTGACCGAGCGGGTCGATTGCTTCCGTGGACGCGGCAAGACGCGCGCCAAGGCGGCCTTGGGGCTGGTCCGGCCAGGAGCCGAGTCCCGGCCCGAGAGCCTGCTCCGGGTGGCGGTGGTCGGGAGTGGGCTTCCGGAGCCGCTGGTCAATGTGGACGTGTACGGCGATGACGGCATGTTCCTGGGCTGCGGAGATCTGGTGTACGAGGAGTGGCGGGTGCTGGCGGAGTACGACGGCGACCACCATCGCTCCGACACCCGTCAGTACGAGAAGGACATCCGTCGGATCGAGCGCTTTCGCTCGCACGGCTGGCAGGTCGTGCGGATCACCAAGACGGCGTTCTTCGCCGATCGGCGAGCGTGTGTCGAGCGCATCGAGTCGGCGCTCCGAGCGTCGGGCTGGCGCCCGCTCCGGAGTTGATCAAGCAGGACACGCCCTTTTCCGCGACGCATAAGGGCGTGTCCTGCATGATCAACTCCGAATTGGGGGGCCGGGGCGGGCGGGGCGGGCGGGGTGGCGCGGCGGGGAGGGGGGCGGCGTCAGGCGATGATCTCGGCGAGGGTGTCGACGGCGCGGTCGATCTCGTCGCGGCTGATGACGATCGGCGGTGCGAAGCGCAGGGTGGTGTCGTGGGTCTCCTTGACCAGGATCCCGCGGCGGGCCAGCTCCTCGCTGATCGGCCGGCCCAGGCCGAGCTGCGGGGCCAGTTCGGCGCCCGCCCACAGCCCGCGGCCGCGCACCTCGGCCAGCCCACGGCCCACCAGCTCGCCCAGCCGGGCGTGCAGGTGGGCACCGAGATCGGTGGACCGGGCCTGCATCTCGCCGGTGCGCAGCAGGGCGATCACGGCCCGGCCGATCGCGCAGGCCAGCGGGTTGCCGCCGAACGTCGACCCGTGCTGGCCGGGTTGCAGCACACCGAGCACGTCGCCGCGGCCGACCACCGCGGACACCGGCATGATCCCGCCGCCCAGGGCCTTGCCCAGCGTGTAGAGGTCGGCCCGCACACCCTCCTGGTCCAGGGCCAGCGTCGAACCGGTGCGGCCGAGCCCGGACTGGATCTCGTCGGCGATGAACAGCACGTTGTTCGCGTCGCAGGCCGCCCGGACGCCGGCCAGGTAGCCGGCCGGCGGGACGATGACCCCGGCCTCGCCCTGGATCGGCTCCAGCAGCACGGCCGCGGTGTCCGGGGTGATCGCCTCCTGGATCGACGTCAGGTCGCCGTACTTCACCGACACGAACCCGGGGGTGTACGGTCCGTAGCCCTCGTGCGCGACCGGGTCGTCGGAGAACGACACGATGGTCAGCGTGCGGCCGTGGAAGTTGCCGCCGGCGGTGACGATCTGCGCCCGGTTCGCCGGCACCCCCTTCACCTCGTACGCCCACTTGCGGGCCACCTTGATCGCCGACTCGACCGCCTCGGCCCCGGAGTTCATCGGCAGCACCATCTGGGTGCCGGTCAGCTCGGCCAGCTCCGCGCAGAACGGACCCAGCTGGTCGTGGTGGAACGCGCGCGAGGTCAGCGTCACCCGGCCCATCTGCTCGACCGCGGCCGCGATCAGGTCGGGGTGCCGGTGGCCGAAGTTCAGCGCCGAGTACCCGGCGAGCATGTCCAGGTAGGTGCGGCCGGCGACGTCGGTGACGGTGGCCCCCTGCGCCGAGGCGATCACCACCGGCAGCGGGTGGTAGTTGTGCGCGCACCACCGCTCGTCCAGGTCCAGATAGGTCTGCGGATCGTCCGATGCCCTCGCGCCGGAGGCTGTCATCGCTGCGCCTTCCCTCGGGGCGCCGGCCGGCGCCAGGACGTCAGCGTATCGACGGCGCAGGCGGTCCGCGCCTCACCACACCTCGTCCGGGTAGGGCTCGGCCGGGTCCTCCGGGGACACCCCGGGCCACGCGTCGGGCTCGGCTTCCGGGTATCCGCCGGACCAGGGATAGTCGGCCCCGAAGTACGGGACCGGCGGCGTCGGGTACGGCCAGCGTCGGGCGATCCGGATCCGCGACTCGGCGACGCTGCGGGATCGGCCGTCGGCGAACGCGACCGCGATCCGGGCCTTCGGCACGCCCATCATGCCGAAGGCCCGCTCGAGCGCCTCGTGGAGGTCGGCCGGGGTGACCATCCCCTCGCGCAGCGCCGCGTCCGTGCAGATCACGGCCGTCGGCAGGTCGGCCCACCGGCCCAGGTCGACGAGCGTGCGGGCGACCGTGGTGACCGGGACGCCGTCGACCAGCGTCGTTTCGTCGGGTGCCAGCCGGCCGACCCGGACGGCCAGCTGCACCCGGTTGATCGCCGGACCGGGGCGCGGCCGGGTGGCGTGCACCGGCCCGCGCAGCAACGGGAGCTCCCAGCAGGGCAGGTCGAGCAGGCAGGCCGCCGAGACGTGGCTGAGCACCGCGCCGTCCGGGAGGCCGGGAACGGCGGCCACGGCCCGTCGCCGGTGCTCGTCGAGCTCCCGGATCGGGGCCGTCTCGCCCCCGGGTTCCTCGGGGTCGACCAGGCGCAGGTGGCGGACGGGTTCGTCGGCGGGATCGTCGAAGGGCTCGGTGGTCAGCATCGGCCCAGCGTCGGCGCCCCGGCCCCGGCAATCCATGGGAATGCGCCGATTGTGGATGAAATTCGGACATGTGGATGGCTGGCCCGGGGTCGCCGTGCGAGTGTGGGTCGTGACCAAGAAGAAGTCCGATGAACCCGCCCCCAGCGAAGCGTTCCGCGCCCCGACCGGCGAGGTCGACGTCACCGCCATCCCGACCGACGCGACGCCGATCGGGCCGCGGTCCAGGGACGACGCCGAGAAGGCGATGACCGCCCTCGGGGAGCGGCTGGCCGCGCAGCAGGAGATGCTGTTCGCCCGCGGCACCACCGGGGACCCGCGCAGCCTGCTGCTGGTCCTGCAGGGCATGGACACCGCCGGCAAGGACGGGGTGATCAACCACGTCGTCGGCCTGGTCGACCCGGGCGGCATCAGCCTGGTGTCGTTCAAGAGGCCGACCGAGGAGGAGCTGGCCCACGACTTCCTGTGGCGCATCGAGAAGCAGGTGCCGGCGCCCGGCCGGCTGGGGGTCTTCAACCGGTCGCAGTACGAGGACGTGCTGATCGTCCGGGTGCACAACCTGGTCCCGGAGTCGGTGTGGTCGCGGCGGTACGCCCGGATCAACGACTTCGAGCAGCGGCTCGTCGACCGGCACACCACCGTCGTGAAGTGCTTCCTGCACGTGTCCAGGGCCGAGCAGACCGAGCGGCTGCTGGCCCGGCTGGACGATCCGACCAAGTACTGGAAGTACAACCCCGGCGACGTCGACGAGCGGGGCCACTGGGACGCCTACCAGCAGGCGTACTCCGCGGCCATCGGCCGCTGCAACACGGAAACGGCGCCCTGGTACGTCATCCCGTCGGACCGCAAGTGGTACCGGAACTGGGCGATCGCCGCGTTGCTGCTGGAGAAACTGGAGGGACTGGACCTGAGCTACCCGCCGGCGGAGTTCGACGTCGACGAGGAGCGCCGGCGGGTGCGGGCCAGCTGACCCCGGGCGCGCCGCCGCCGGACCCGCGGTGACAATGGCAGCGTGATCGAGCGCCCGTGGACCGTGATCGTGCCGGTCAAGTCGTCGGCGCGAGCCAAGAGCCGGATCCGGCTGGAGCCGGTGCTGCGGCGGACGGTCGCGATGATCATGGCCGAGGACACGGTGGCGTCGGTGGCCGCGGCCCCGCCGGTGGGCCGGACGCTGGTGGTCGTGGAGGATCCGCGGGACGGCGCGTCGCTGGCCGCCGTGCCCGGCGTCGAGTTGTTCGTCACGCACACCGACGAGCTGAACGCGGCCATCCTGGACGGCGTCGCCGCCCTCGGACCGGACGTTTCCGGGCCGGTGGCCGTGCTGCCCGCCGATCTGCCGTCCCTGACCCCGGGCGAGCTGTCCGACGCGCTGGCGCTGGCGGCCCGGCACCCGCTCGCGGTGGTGGCCGACCGGGCCGGCACCGGCACCACCCTGCTGGCCGCCCGCACCGCGGAGCTGCTGCGGCCGGCCTACGGCGAGGAGTCGTTCCGGCGGCACCTGGCCGCCGGTGCGGTGGCGCTGGACATCCCGTTGCGCAGCGGCCTGCGCCGGGACGTCGACCGGGTCGAGGGCCTGCGTTCGGCCACCGGCCCGCGGACCCGGGCGATCCTCAAGCTGGTCACCTGGCCGCCGGCTGCGCCCGGGCTGGTCGGCTGAGCCGAGCGCCGCGGGGGTCGCCACGGGGTCGGTGGGCGGTACCGTCATGGGGTGGATCGACGCTTCCTGCGGCCCGGCTGGATCGCCGGGCATCTGCTGGTGCTGGCGGCGGCCCTGACCTGCCTGCGGCTGGGCTGGTGGCAGTGGGAGCGGGCGCACGAGACCGACGGCACCGCGCAGAACCTGGGCTACTCGATGTTGTGGCCGGTGTTCGCCGGGGCGTTCATCTACATGTGGATCCGGTTCCTGCGGCTGGAGAAGATCAAGCAGTCCGAGGACGACGAGCAGACCGACCGCGACCTGGCCGAACTGATGGACGAGATCGACCCGGTGGCGGCCGAGCCGCCGACCCCGCCGGCGGAGGCGCCGCCGGCTGCCGTCGAGCCCGGCGGCCAGGATCGGCAGCGGCCCGGCGACGGTTACGTGCTCAGTGTCGCTACCGTGGACGAGGAAGATCCGGACGATCCCGAACTGACCGCATACAACCAGGCGCTGGCTGCCCTGGCCGAGGAGGACCGCCGCCGTGCCCGTCGACCCCGCCGGTGAGATCACCGACACCAGCCCAGCGACCCCACCGGCCGGCCGCACCCCGAAACCCAAGTCGGCCAAGGTCATGGCCGCGTTCAAGCGGTACAAGATCGCGGCCTTCGTGGTCGGCTGGGGCCTGTTGATCCTGTGCGCCGCGATGGTCCTCAAGTACGCGTTCGACATGCCGCAATGGGTGGCGATCTGGGGTCCGATCCACGGCGCCCTGTTCGTCGGCTACGTGATCATCGCCTTCGACCTGGCCTACAAGGACCGCTGGTCGCCGCTGGGCACGCTGTGGGTGCTGGTCGCCGGCACCATCCCGTTCGTGTCGTTCGTGGCCGAGCGGCAGGTCCAGCGGAAGGTGCTGGCCGGCGGCCGGATGTAGACGGCGGCCCGGCTGTCGGAACCCGGGTCTACCGTCGGCCGCATGGCGACCTGGGACGACGTGCGTCGGCTGATCGGCGAGCTGCCGGAGACCGCCGAGGGCACCAGCTACGGGAACCCGGCCTGGAAGGTCCGGGGCAGGCTCATGGTGTGGGAGCGGCCGCTGCGCCCCTCCGATCGGGCGGCGTTGGGTGACGCGGCGCCGGACGGGGAGATCCTGGGCGCCGCGGTGGCCGACGAGGGCGGCAAGCT